>DHLY01000112.1:3498-22617 GCA_002405525.1 Proteobacteria bacterium UBA4656 | reverse complement strand
GCGCGAAGCCCGCGCGCAGCGCCGCGCCCTTGCCGCGGTTGGCCGGGTGCCTCACCAGCTGGTCGACCAGCGGGGCGAGGTCACCCTCCAGCAAGGCGAGACTGCCGTCGGTCGAGCAGTCGTCGACCACGATGACTTCCAGCGATTCGACGCCGCAGCCGCGGATCGCCTCCAGGATGCGGCGCAGGGTCCGGGCCTCGTTGAAACAGGGCACGATGACGGACAGTTCGATCGGCATGGGGCGCTGCTGTGACGGTGCAATGGAAGTCGACATGAATATTATCCGCCACGCCCGGGCGGCGCCTGAAGGCCGCCGTGTCGCCCCGCTGCGCGGCGCAGTTCGCCGCCGACATCGGCGAATCCGAGCCGCAGCGCGACCTCATGCGCGGTGCGCCCGAGCCGGTCGACCAGCGTCGGATCGGCGCCGGCCCGCAGCAGGGCGTGCGCTGCGTCCAGCAGGCCGTGCATCGCCGCGGCATGCAGCACCGACACGCCGCGCTCGTCCTGCGCTGCGAGGTTGGCGCCGGCGGCAACCAGCGGTCGCAGCAGGTCCGGCAGTGCGCGCTGCGGGCTCGGGGTGGCGGCCGGCGCGCGGGCGCCGAGCAGCAGCAACAGCGGGGTCTGCCCGGCGCGATTGCGCCCGTCGGCCGGCGTTCCGGCGTCGAGCAGCGCGCGCAGGAGTTCGCGCGCACGCTCGGCGTCGGGCGTAGCGAAGGCGAACTGCGCGGCCGCATGCAGCGCGCTGTTGTCGGCGTCGTCGATAGCCGCCGATTCGGCGCCGTGCGCCAGCAGCGCGCGCGCGATCGGGGGCGCGCCCAGAGCGCAGGCCACCATGAGCGGCGTGATGCCGCCCGGCAGCCTCGTGTTGGGGTCGACGCCGCGTTCGAGCAGCAGGCGTACCACCGATTCACGCCGCGCGCTGATCGCGGCCGAGAGCGCGGTGGCGCCGGTTTCGGCGGCCAGCGCCGGGTCGGCACCGCGGTCGAGCAGGTCCGCGACCAGCGCGAGGTGGCCGCCGCCGCAGGCGCGCAGCAGCGCCGTGCAGCCCTGCGCGTCCCTCGCATCGAAATGCAGTCCGAGCGCCAGCAGTCGTTCGACCGCCGCCTGGTCGCCCACCTTCGCCGCGGCCGCGAGGTCCGGTCCGCGCAGCGCGCGCCCGGGATGGCGGAATCCGTCACCCCACGACAGCCAGCGCGCGAGGCCGCCGCGACCTGCGGCCAGCGCGGCGCCCAGAGGTGTCTGCCCGTCGGCAGCGGGTCGCTCGGGATCGGCGCCGGACGCCAGCAGGGCCATGACCAGCGGCGCCGCCGTGGCTTCCGGCTGGGCGGCGAGCGCGTGCAGCGCGGTATGGCCGCGCGGATCGGCCGCGTTCGGGTCGATGCCGCGGGCAAGCAGTTGACCGAGCAGGCGTTGCGCGCCACGTTGCGCGGCCAGCATCGGCAGCGGATACCCCCGGGCGTCGCGCGCGCCGGGGTTGGCGCCGCGCTCGAGCAGCGCCAGCGCCAGCGGCTCCAGCGCTTCGGTCGTGACGTCACCGTCACCGAGCAGGTCGGCCAGCAGGTTGCCGCCGCCGGTCGGCGCGCCGGCGTCGACCAGGGCCGTCAGCGCGAGCAGCGGCAGCGGGCGCCGCGCGGCCAGCGCGAACAGCGGGGGCGCACCGCCCGCGCCATCGACCGGCATGCCGCGCGCCAGCAGCCAGTCGAGGGCGGCGCGGCCCGCGCCGGCGGCCGCCAGGCGAAGGAAAGCGTCGGCGCACTCCGCCGGCGCCAGCGGCGGAGCGGCGCGCAGGAGCTCATCGGCCATGCCGAAGCGGCCGTGGTGAAGCGCGGCGGCGAGCAGGGCGACGCGCTCGGTCCCGATGGCGAGAACTTCGGCGTCTGCGTCATGCTCGTCCTGCAGCGCGTTCGGCAGCGGAAACTCGGGGTCGAGCAGCGCCACCAGCGGCCAGCGGCCTGCAGCCACCGCATGGTCGATCGCGCGCCGGCCGTCGACGGCGGCGATCGCGGGATCGGCGCCGAGGGCGAGCAGCAGGCGCACCGTTTCCTCGTTGGCCTTGCCCGAGGCGCAGGCGATCATCAGCGCGCTGCGGCCCGCCGGATCGACCAGGTCCACCGCCGGCTTGCGGAACATCAGTCGTTGCAGCACCCGGTTGGCGCCGGCGCGCGCGGCCTCCATCGTGGCGGTGACGCCATGCGCGTCGCGAGCGTCGATCGGCGCGCCGGCCGCGAGCAGGGCGTCTGCCATCTCGGCGTGACCATGCAGGGCGGCGGCGTGCAGTGCGGTGCGGCCGAGGCGGTCCGTCGCCGCGACCGCGGCCTTGTGGCGGACCAGGATCCTAACCAGCCCGGGCTGATCATCGGCGCCGCTGCAGGCCGCGATCAGGGCCGGGACGGCGCGCGGCACCTCCGCGGGCGCACCGCGCTCCAGCAGGAACCGCAGCAGGGTCTCGTTGCCGGCTGCACAGGCCATGCCGAGCGGGGTGCGGCCTTCGCGATTGGTCGCTGCCGGATCGGCGCCGGCATCGAGCAGCACCGCCGCCACACCGGGGTCGCGGCTCAGCGCGGCGTAGTGCAGTGGCGTGTTGCCCTCAGGGTCGGCCGCGCGCGGATCGGCGCCGTTGGTGACCAGCATCATCACCGTGTCCAGTCGTCCGCTCCAGGAGTCGCGGGTGGCGGCGAGCAGCGGCGTGAGCCCGGCGACCGCGCGGTTGATGTCGGCGCCACGCCGGATCAGTTCGCGCAGCAGGCGCAGGTCCGGCGCGGTGGCGGCGATGATCGCCAGCGAGCGCTGGTCGCGGTCGTAGGGGCCGGGCAGGGCGTCCGGCCTGGCCCCGCCGCGCAGCAGCTGCAGCGCGAGTTCGACCTGGTTGCCCGCCGCGGCCGCCAGCACCCGTGCGTCGCGCGCGGCGGGGTCCGCGGACGGCGCGGCCTCGGCCGGCGCGGCGGCCACCGCCAGTGCCTTCGCAGCGGCCGGGTCCTGGTCCTCCGGCGATTCCGCCCCTTCGAGCAGCAGACGCTCGCAGCGATGTGCGAGCAGCAGATATGCGGCGGGGCAGAGCAGCAGCGCCCAAATCCACATCGCACCGACCCGCAACTCGCTCGGGAGCGTACCGGCCAGTCCGGTCAGCCCCATCGCGCCGGCGATCACCGCGAGCAACCCGAGCGCCACCGGCAGTCCTGCCGCGAACCAGGGGTCGCGCTCGCGGACCAGCCGTCGGCCGAAGGCGAGGCTGAGCCGCACCGCTGCGATGATCCAGGAACCCGGCGCGGACTCGGGATAGGCCTCGTCCCACAGGAACACCAGTCCGAAGGCCGGCCACCACCGCGCGGGCGCCACGATCGACAGCAGCACGCCGACCGAAAGGGCGAACGCGTTCAGCGCCGATGCCTCGCGCGCGATCCACACCAGGGGGGTGGCCACCAGCAGCGCCACCAGCAGCGCGTACGCGCTCAGCAGCAGAAGGAACGGCACGCCGCGCCGCAGCGCCAGGGTCGGGGCGTCGGCATCCAGCGCGTGCCCGAGGAACGCGACCGCGCCGGCAAGATAGAGCGGCTGCGCCAACAGCAGCAGGAACAGCGCGCCGGGGTGGTCGACGAGGGCGGCGACCGCCACCGGAAACAGCGCAGGCGCGAAGAACCGCAGACGCGCGACATGCTGCGCGGTGCGGGCGGAGAGGGCGGGCATTGATGCAGTATACGAGGGCAGGGCCTCAGTCCGCCCACGCGGCGCCGGGGTGCGGCGGCGGGAACTGGAGGTGGAACCCCTGCGCCAAGAGGTTGCGGTGCACCACCTCGGGCTGTTCGCGGGCAAGACGGCGCCCGGGTGCGAGATCGAGTTCGAGTACCAGCGTGAGCGCGCCGAGCCGGGCGGCCAGATCGGGTGGCAGCAGGGCGAAGGCGTCGCGCTCGCGCAGGTAGACGTAGGTCCCCTCGCGGCGCGCGCTGCGGTAGACGAAGCACTTCATCCCGCGAGTGTCGGCGTCGGCGCCCGGAATGCCAAGAGGGCCTCTGAACGAGTATCCGCACCCGCGCTGCACGTTGTGCGGCCGGCCAGCAAGGCGAGCGTCGCCAGGCGTGGTGGACCCACGCACAAGACGCGCAACGCGGCTGGATGGCCACACAATTCCGGCCCGGAGGGTTGCTTCTGCGCGCGCCCGTGCCCGCGTCGGCCGCCCTGGCCGTGGAACCACCGCGCCCGGCGGCGCCGCCCTGGTGCGGACGCGCACAGGAACAACGCGGGTGCGGATGCTTTTTCGGAGGCTCCCAAGCGGCAGCCCGCACAGGCGCCGCTAGAATCACGCCATGCGCTTCCTCCCGACCCCCGCCGAGCGCCGCGCGGCCCTGTGGCTGGGCGCCGCCGCCGTGCTGGTGCTGGCGGCCGGCTTCGGCCTGCGTGACCCTTGGCCCGCCGACGAGCCGCGCTTCGTGCTGGTCGCAAAGCAGATGATCGAGAGCGGCGACTGGTGGTTCCCGCGCCGCGGCAGCGAGCTCTACCCCGACAAGCCGCCGGTCTACTTCTGGCTGCTCGCGCTGGCCTACCTCGCGATGGGGTCCTGGCGTTGGTCGTTCCTGCTGCCCTCGCTGCTGGCCGCGCTCGGCACGCTGTGGCTAACCTTCGACCTCGGCCGCCGCTTGTGGGGGGCGCGCGCCGGCCTGTGGGCCGCCGCCGCGGTGCTCGCCGCGCCCGCCTTCGTCTACCAGGCCAAGCGCGCGCAGATCGATCCCACCCTCGTTTTCCTGACCACGCTCGGGCTGTACGGAATCCTGCGCCACCTGCTGCTCGGCCCCGCATGGCGCTGGTTCGCGGGCGGCTGTTTTGCGGCTGGCGTCGGCGTGGTGACCAAGGGCGTGGGTTTCTTGCCGCTGCTCGTCCTGCTGCCTTTCGTGGTGCTGCGCTGGCGCGGCTGGCCGGGGCTGGTGGCGCGCGCGACCGGCGACGGCTGGCGCTGGGCGGCGGGCCTTGGCGCCTTCCTGCTGGCGATGCTGCTGTGGTTCGTGCCGGTAGTGCTGCAGGCGCTCTACGACGGCGACGCGCAGCATCGTGCCTACCTCGACGAAATCCTGTTCAGGCAGACCGCGACCCGCTACCTCGACCCCTGGCACCACCACGAGCCGGTCTGGTACTTCCTGGAGGTGATCGCGCTGTTCTGGGCGCCGTTCGCGCTGCTGCTGCCGTGGCTGCTGCGCCCCTGGCGCGAGGCGTTCGCGGCGCGCGACCCGCGCGTGGTGCTGCCGCTGGCCTGGGCCCTGCTGGTGCTGGCCTTCTTCAGTGCCAGCGCCGGCAAGCGCGACATGTACATCCTGCCCGCCTTGCCCGCGCTGGCGCTGGCCGCGGCCCCGTATCTCGATGCGCTGGCCCAGCGCACCGGCGTGCGCCGCGCGGTACTCGGCTACACGATCCTGCTGGCCGGCGTGCTGTTCGCCGGCGGGATCGCCGCGCTCGTCGCCGAACCGCGCTTCGCCCAGCGCATCGTCGAGCAGCGCGGGCTGGGCGCCGAACAGGTCTGGCTGTGGGGCATGCTGGCCGCGGTCGGCGGGATCGGGCTGGCGGCGGCGGCGTGGTGGCGCGTGGCCGGCGCGCTGCGCGGCGGCGCGGTGCTGCTGGTGGCGCTGTGGCTGGGCTGGGGCTTCGTGGTGCATCCGCTCCTTGACCGTGAGAACTCCGCCCGCGGCGTGATGGAGGACGCGCGCGCCCTGGCCGGTCCCGACACGCCCATCGGCCTGCTGGGCTGGAAGGAGCAGAACCTGCTGCAGGCTTTGGGTCCGGTGCGCGAGTTCGGCTTCTGCAAGGCGGACGACGACCTCGACTGCCACGCCCGCCAGCGCGCCCGCGCGCTCGCCTGGCTGGCCGAGGACGCGTCCGGCCGCGTGCTGTTCGTGCGCCGCATGGACGCCCATGCCTGCTTCGATTTCGCGCCGCCGCACGGCAGCCCCGTCGGCACCGCGAACCGACGCGAGTGGTGGCTGCTGCGCGCCGGCGCGGTGACACCGGCCTGCAGCGCACCGCCGGAGGCTGCCGGTGGCCCCTGAGCCCGCCATCTCGGTGATCGTGAGCACCTACAACCAGCCCGAGTGGCTGGAGAAGGTGTTGCTGGGCTACGCCGCGCAGGATTTCCGCGACTTCGAGCTGATCGTGGCCGACGACGGCTCGCGCGAGGAGACTCGCGCGCGGATCGATGGCCTGCGCGCGCGCCTGCCGTTTCCGCTGCGCCACGTCTGGCACCCGGACGACGGCTTTCGCAAGTGCGTGATCCTGAATCGGGCGATCGAGGCCAGTCGCGCGATGTACCTGGTGTTCAGCGACGGCGATTGCATCCCGCGCGCCGACTTCCTCGCCGTTCATGCGCGCCTGCGCCGCGCACGGCGCTTCCTGTCAGGCGGCTACGTCAAGCTGCCGCGCGACCTGAGCCATGCGATCACCGCCGCCGACATCGTCGACGGCCGCCACTGCGACCCGGCGTGGCTCGCCGCGCGCGGCTTCCAAGACGTCCGGCAGCGCCTGAAACTGGCCGCGCGCGGCGCCGCCGCGACGCTGCTCAACGCGCTGACCCCCGCGCGCGCCAGCTGGAACGGCCACAACGCTTCCGGCTGGAAGGCTGACCTGATCGCCGCCAACGGATTCGACGAGCGCATGCAGTACGGCGGCGAGGACCGCGAACTCGGTGAGCGCCTCGAGCACGCCGGCATTCGCGGCCTGCGCGTGCGCTACAGCGCGGTCGTCGTCCACCTCGACCACGACCGTGGCTACGTCCGGCCCGAGATGATCGCCAACAACCGCCGCATCCGCGCCGCCACCCGCGCCGCGCGGGCCACCCGCACCGCGTTCGGTCTGGTCCGCGACCCCGGCGCCGGGCCGGCGTAGAATCGAGCCATGCCGATCCACCTCGCCCAGCGCCTCGACCCCGCGCACCGCCGCGAGCTGCCGTATCCGCACTTCGTGGTGCCGCAGGCGCTGCCGCATGACCTGTTCGCGCGCCTGGTCGCCGAGTTCCCCGACGACGAGCGCGTCTGGCGCGCCCAGCCGGCGGGCGACAACCGCCGCTTTTCGCTGTCGGCGTGCGATGCGCTGGCCGACCCGCGGATCTCGCTGGCGTGGCGCGAAACCGTGCTCGCGCACGTCGGACAGGACTTCCTCGACGCGGTGCTGCGCGCCCTCGCCGGCGACATCCGTGCGACCTACCCCGATCTCGAGACGCGCATCGGCCGCCCGCTCGAACAGTGGCGGGCCGGCGTGCGCCGCCGCGACACCTTCGACGCCTGCGAGGTTCTGCTCGACGCGCAACTGTGCATCAACACGCCGGTGCGCGCGGCGTCGTCCAGCGTGCGCGGCCCGCACGTCGACAAGCCGAACAAGCTGTTCGCCGGCCTGTGGTACCTGCGCCCGCCGGAGGACACCGACACGGTCGGCGGCGAACTGCTGATCTATCGCTGGCGCTACGGCCGCACGCGCTTCGACGGCGCGGAACTGGAGCCGTGCGACGTCGAGGTCGTCTCCACCGTGCCCTACGCCGGCAACACCCTCGTGCTGTTCCTGAATTCACTGGACGCCCTGCACGGCGTCACCCCGCGCCAGCCCACGCCGCGGACGCGCTGGTTCCTCAACCTGGTGGGCGAGGTGAAGGTGCCGCTGTTCGACCTCAAGGCGCGGCAGCGCCCGCTGCGCGCCCTGCGGCATGCGTGGATGCGGGTGCGCGACCGCCTGGCCGGTCGCCGCACCGACGCCGGGCAACGCTGGGACTGAGCGGCTTCAGTCGGCGGGCATCGAGCGCGCGGCGAGCCAGTCGCCGGCGCGCCAGACCTGCACCGTGTCGGAACGGAACGGCCCCGACCACAGCGGCTGCGGCGTGCCCGGCATCGGCGGGAGCAGCGCGTCCGTGTCCACGTAGTCCACCAGCAGCGCATCGGGATTCGCCTGCGCCCAGGGCGGGCCCGTGTCGTAGTCGAGTTCGACCACCGGCTCGGTGAGGCGGGCGAGGAAGTTGAATTGGCCCTCGTAGCGACCGCGGTTTGCGATCGGCACGCCGCGCGCCGCATGCGCGGCGAGCAGGTCGGCCGCCGGCTGCAGGTCGTAGCGGTGCCAGGCCGCGGCGGTGAACTGCCCATGCAGCAGGGCCACCGCCAGCAGGCTCGCCGTGGCGATCCGCGACAGCGCGGCCGCGACGTCACGGCCGCGGAAAAACAACAGCAGCAGCGCGAGCGCGCAGACGCCGGTGCCGAGCACCCAGCCGCCGCCTGCGAAATCGGTGGCGAAGGCGCCGCGGACCAGCCCGTGCGCGACCATGGTGGGCAGCAGGGCGACCAGCAGGCCGATCGCCAGCAGCGCCAGCGCGGGCCACGCGGTGCCGTGGCGGACGTCGCCGGACTGCGCGCGGCGGTCGAGCACGGCCGCCAGCCACAGGGCGAAGCCGGCGATCTGCGGCAGCAGGTAGTACGACTGCTTGCCGGACACGAGCGAGAAGGCGATGAAGGTCGGCAGCAGCCAGATCGCAAGCAGGCGCAGGCCCGGATCCTCGCGCGGCGCGCCCGCGCGCAGGCCGCGCCAGGCCGCCGGCCAGGCGATCCAGGGGAACAGCAGCACCGGCAGCACCGTGAGGTACCACCACATGGGCCTGCCGTGGTCAAACGCGTCGACCATGCGCCCCGCGGTCTGGGTGACCAGCAGTTCCTGCCGATAGGCCTCGCCGCCGAGGATCGCCACCGGCACCACCCACAGCGCGAACAGGGCGAGCGCCGCCGCGATCGAGCCGCCCACCGCCGCGTACCAGCGGCGCGGCGCGGCGCGCGCGGCGTCGTTCCACCACGGGCCCAGCAGCAGCGGGAAGGCGAGATGCAGCAGGGCGACCGGTCCCTTGGCCAGCAGGCCCAGCCAAAGGCCGAGCACCACCAGCCACCAACGCGGGGCGAAGCCGCCGAGGCCGTCGCGCCGGGCGAGCCCCAGCAGCGACAGCAGCGCACAGGCCGACACCAGCAGGTCGAACATGATCTGCAGCGAATACAGGAACCAGAACATGGTCCCCGCCAGCACCCACGGCGCCAGCCGAGCCACCGCCTGGCGATCGGGGAACAGGCGCCGGGCGAGCAGCGCGACGAGCGCGAGGTTGGCGGTCGACAGCAACACCATGAGGATTCGCGGCCAGACGTCGGACACGCCGCCCACCGCCCAGCCCGCGTGGATCAGCCAGTACAGCAGCGGCGCCTTGTGGCTGTACGGCAGCCCGTTCTGATGCGGCACCAGCCACTCGCCGAGATGCCACATCTCCCACGCTACGGTCAGGGTGCGCGTCGAGAACAGCGGCACCGGGCCGTGCAGGAAGATGGAAACCCCGGCAACCAGCAGCCACAGGAGCAGCCAGGTCGGAACGCGATTCAGTTTCGGCACGGGCAGGGCTCGTCGATCAGACGTTGTCCGAGTATCCCGGGCCGGCCGTCAAGGCGTCGATCACGACCGCCAGGTCCGCAGCCGGGCGCACGCCCTGGCCGGCGAGGAAGCGACTGGCACGTTGAGCGAAGTCCCCGCCGCCGCCAAGGTCGACCACCGCCAGGTCCGGGCGCAGCCAGCGCGCGGCGAGCAGCGCGGTCGAGGCGCTGCCGGCCACGACGCCGTCCCGGCGCAGCAGGGGCAGCAGCAGTTCGAAGGCGATCGCCGACGGCAGCAGACGGGCGCCGCCGGCGCCGAAGCCGAGCGGGTCGGCCTCGCGCTCGCGCGGATGGTGCTTGACCGCCACGCGCTGTCCGCCTGCGGCGAGGCAACGGAACACGGCTTCGATGGCCGCCAGCGAACTGGGGTGGCGTCGAAGCAGGTCCGAATGCGGCACGGCGACGATCGCGTCCAGCCGCGGCGGGCGGCCGCCGGCGAAGCGTCTCCAGGCGTCCAGCGACAGCCTTGCCATCGCGCGGCAGGTGAATGCCGCGCGCGACAGCGGCCGGCGTTCGCGTGCGGGGTCGGTGTCCAGCGCCTGGGCCGGCAGGGCAAGGTGGGCGCGCGCGATCCAGGGGCTGCTGCCGGCGACCTCCACCGTCTGCCACCAGCCACCCCAGGCCAGCCGCTTGAGCGGTGCATCCAGCAGGCGGCGCGCCAGCGGTCGCGCATGCACGTCGCCGACGTAGGAAAACAGCCCGTCGTCGAGGTAGAGGCCCGGCCGGGGGCCACCGCGCTTCGCGGCCAGCGCCAGCGCGTACTGCGTCTCCGGGCGGCGGTCGTTGCCCACCGCGACCCGCCGCGGGCGCCATGTCGCGTCGATTTCCGCCAGGCGCGCGATCGCCGCGTGGCGCTGCGCGTGCTTGATGCGCTGGCGTCGCCACGGCGCTGCGAGGCCGCCGGGGCCGTCCGCGGCCCGGATGAGGCGTGCCTCGGTGGCGCGGCCAGGCAGGCAATCGACTGCCGCGAACGGCGAGTCGCGCCAGTCGGCCAGCAGCCCCGCCCAGGTCTCGACCCCGTCGAAATCCTCGATCAGAACCAGGCGCCAGGGCCCGTCGTCGTGGCGTGCCAGCGCCGCCCCCACCAGGACAGTGAGCGGCGTGGTTGCGATCAGCAGGCAGGGATCGTCCATCGGGTCGCGAGTTTAGCCGCGCCCGCCGCGCCTATAATCGTCGGGCCATGGCCGACGATCCGATCCGCATCTTCTGCGGCGCCGCCCGCGACGCGCGCCTGCCGTTCGAGGTCCTCGCGCACTCGATCCGCCGCCACACCGCGCGCCCGGTCGAGATCCGCGCCATCGACAACGGCGCGGCGCCGACGCCGGCCGACCCGCGCCATGCGCCGTACACCGAGTTCAGTTTCGCGCGCTTCGCCATTCCGGCGCTCTGCGGTCGCCGTGGCCGCGCGGTGTACATGGACTCCGACATGCTGGTGTTCCGCGACTTCGCGGAACTCTGGGACCAGCCATTCGACGGCGCCAAGGTCCTGATCGAAGTCGGCTCGCGCGGCCAGCGCGACCGCGGCAAGCACGCGGCGGTGATGCTGCTCGATTGCGCCAGCCTCGACTGGGACGTGGCCGCGATCGTCGGCGGGCTGGGCGTGCGCTACGACTACAACGCCTTGATGGCGGTCGATGTGCTGCTCGCGCCGGGCGAGATGGCCGAGCGCATCCCGGCCGGCTGGAACGACCTCGACCACTACGATCCCGCGCGCACCCGCAACCTGCACTACACGGAGATCCGCACCCAGCCCTGGGTCGCCGCCGGGCATCCGCACGGGCGCCCGTGGATCGACGCCCTGCGGCGCGCCATGGCCGATGGAGCGGTCGACGAGGCGCTGGTGCGCGGGGAAATCGCCGCTGGCTACGCGCGTCCTTCGCTGGCGCTGGAACTGGGCATCGAGTCGACCGCCGGGGTCGCGCCCGACGATGCGCGTGCGCTGGCCGCGCTCGACCGCGCGCGGGGCTACGTCGCGCAGCGCCACCTGCTCGATCGGTTCGCCGCCCGCAAGCGTGCGATCCGCGAACGTGAGCGCGACGAGGCGATCGCCCGTCGGCCGTGGCTTGCGCCGTTCTTCCACCTCCGCCACGCCGTGCGCGGGCGACGCTGATCGCCAGCGCGCGCAGCGGGCCCGCACGCGCGGCTGCAAGGCCGCACCGCACCGTGCGCACACGGCGACTGCGGCGGGGTATCCTGTTGCGGTACGGCTACAGCCCCCCCCCCCATGCCCAGCGCCCAGATCCTCGTCGTCGACGACGAACCCGACATCCGCGAGTCGGTGAAGGACATCCTCGAGGACGAGGGCTACGCCGTGACCGTGGCCGGCAATGCCGCCGAGGCGCGCGAGGCGCGTCGCGCGCGCCGCCCCGACCTGGTCCTGCTCGACGTCTGGATGCCCGATCTCGACGGCGTCTCGCTGCTGCGCGAGTGGGGCGAGCGCGGGGGCCTGCCGTGTCCGGTCGTGATGATGTCCGGCCACGGCACGATCGAGACCGCGGTCGAGGCCACGCGCCTCGGCGCCTACGACTTCGTGGAGAAGCCGATCGCACTGGCCAAGCTGCTGCTGACCCTGCGCCGCGCCCTCGATCACGGTCGCCTGACGGCCGAGAACGAGGGCCTGCGGCGCGAACTGGCGCCCGCCCTGGCGGAACCGGTCGGCGCCGGGCGGGCGATGCAGGCGTTGAAGGCGCAACTGGAGCGGGCCGCGGCCACCGACGCGCCGGTGCTGGTGCACGGCGAGCCCGGCACCGGCAAGGAAACGCTGGCACGCTGGCTGCATGCGCGCGGGCCGCGCCGGCAGGGGCCGTTCGTCCGGGTCGCAGTCGGCGCCCTGCCGCGCAGCGGCGCCTCGGCGGCGCTGTTCGGCACCGAGGACGCACGCGGCGTGGCCTACGGCCTGCTCGATGCCGCACAGGGCGGCGTGCTGTTCCTCGACGGCGTCGAGCAGCTGGAGACCGAGGCGCAGCGCGCGCTGGCCGGCGCGCTGGAGGCGCGCGGCTTCACCCGCGCCGGCGCCGCGGCGCCGGTGGCCATCGACCTGCGGGTGGTCGCCGCCAGCGCCGTCGACCTCGCCGAGGCCACTGCGACCGGCCGCTTCGACGAGGCATTGCGCTACCAGCTCGACGTGCTGCCGCTGCGGGTGCCGCCGCTGCGCGAGCGTGCCGACGACCTGCCCGACCTGACGGATGCTTTCGCCGAGCAGTTCGCGCGTCGCGACGGACTTGCCTACCGGCGCTTTTCCACCGCCGCGCAGAACCGGCTGCGCCAGCACCCGTGGCCGGGCAACCTGCGGGAACTGCGCAACCTCGTCCAGCGACTGTTGATCCTGGGCGGCAGCGGTGACGTGGACCTGGCCGAGGTCGAGATGGCGCTCGGCAACGCCGTCGCGACCGCCCCGCGGCGCGCGGTCGCCGGCGGGGCGTTCGAGATCGACTACGGCCTGCCGCTGCGGGAGGCCCGCGACGCTTTCGAGCGTAACTATCTGACCCACCTGCTCAAGGAGGCGCAGGGCAGCGTCGGCAAGCTTGCTATGATGTCGGGCATGGAGCGCACCCATCTCTACCGCAAGCTGCGGGATCTGTCGATCGACATCCGCGGCCCGGTGCGGGACGGCGGCGCGCAGGGGAACTGAAGACCACGCCAGCCGCCGTCGCCAGCGCCCGACCCGGACGCCACCATGCCCGCGCAAGCGGGCATCATCTTTTCTGGGGAGCGCACGTGGCCGGTATGCCGCCCATGAGAACGATCCGCATGCCCCGCCACGGGAAGCCCCGTCCGTGAAGATCCTGATCCTCGGCGCCGGCACCGTCGGCACCTCCGTCGCGGCCGCGCTCGCGTCCGAGGACAACGACATCACGATGGTCGACACCGACGTGCCGAAACTGCGCGAGCTGTCGGAGAAGATCGACCTGCGCACCGTGGTCGGGCACGCCAGCCACCCCTCGGTGCTGGCCCAGGCGGGCGCCGAGGACACCGAGATGATCATTGCGGTGACCAATTCGGACGAGGTCAACATCATCGCTTGCCAGGTTGCCGACACGCTGTTCCGCACGCCGACCAAGATCGCCCGCGTGCGCGAGGCCGAGTACCTCGCCCATCCGGAACTGATCGGCCGCGGCCGCTCGTCGATTGACGTCGTGATCAGCCCCGAGCAGCTGGTCTGCCGCCACGTGCAGCGCCTGATTGAGTACCCCGGCGCGCTGCAGGTGCTGGAGTTCGCCGACGGCCGCGCGCAGTTGGTCGCGGTGCGCGCGCGCGAGGGCGGAGCGCTGGTCCACCACCCCATCAAGGAACTGCGCAACCACCTGCCGTCGACGGTCGACGCGCGGGTGGCTGCGATCTTCCGCGGCGGGCGCTCGATCATGCCCGAGGGCCACACGGTGATCGAGGTCGGTGACGAAGTGCTCTTCCTAGCGGACCGTCGCGACATCCGAACCGTGATGAGCGAGCTGCGCAAGGTCGAGCGACCTGCGCGACGTCTGTTCCTCGCCGGCGGCGGCAACATCGGGCGCTCCCTTGCCCGGCTGATGGAGGGCGCGTACAGCGTGAAGATCCTCGAGCGCTCGCGAGAGCGCAGCAAGCTGCTGGCCGAGGACCTGCAGAACTCCATTGTGCTGGTCGGCGACTGCGCGGACGAGGACCTGTTGCGCGAGGAGAACATCGACCAGACCGACGTCTACTGCGCGCTGACCAACGACGACGAGGCCAACATCCTGTCCGCGATGCTGGCCAAGCGGCTGGGCTGCCAGCGCGTGCTGAGCCTGATCAATCGGCCGGCCTACGCCGAACTGGTCGAGGGCGGGCTGATCGACATCGCGATCAGCCCGCAGCAGGTCACCCTGTCCGCGCTACTGACCCACATTCGTGCCGGGACCATGGTCCGCGTCCACTCGCTGCGCCGCGGCGCCGCGGAGGCCATCGAGGCGGTGGCGGTCGGCGACCGGCGCACCTCCAAGGTGGTTGGTCGCGCGATCGAGGAACTCGAACTGCCGCCGGCGACCACCATCGCCGGCATCGTCCGCGGCGAGCAGCTGCTGATCGCGCACCACGACGTGGTGATCGAGCCCAACGACCACCTCATCCTGCTGCTGACCGACAAGCGGCAATTGAAGAAGGTCGAGCTGCTGTTCCGCGCCGACGCCTCGCTGGCCTGAGCGGGCGGCGGATGCGCATCTTCGTCGTGCAGCGGATCGTCGGCGCGGTCATCGCCCTCGCCGGCAGCATCAATCTCGTGCCGCTCGGCCTGTCGTGGTGGTACGACGACGGCATCGCCGCGGTGTTCATCGAGAGCCTGATGCTCTGCCTGGTGGTGGGTTTCCTGCTCTGGCTGCCTGTGCGCAACCGGCGCGAGGAACTGCGATTGCGCGACGGGTTTCTGGTGGTGACCCTGATCTGGTTCCTGGTCGGCGCGGCCTGTGCGTTGCCGTTCATGCTGGGCCCTACGCGGCTGAGCTACACGGACGCCTATTTCGAGGCGGTGTCCGGCTTGACCACCACCGGCGCGACGGTCCTGGTCGGAATCGAAAGGCTTCCGCGAAGCCTGCTCTTCTACCGCCAGAGCCTGCATTTCCTCGGCGGGATGGGCATCGTCATCCTCGCCGTCGCGATCTTGCCGATGCTGCGCATCGGCGGTTCGCAACTGTTCCGCGCCGAGTCGACCGGCCCGATCAAGGACACCCGCCTGACCCCGCGCATCGCCGAGACCGCAAAGGCGCTGTGGCTCGTCTACGTCGGCCTCAACGCGGCCTGTGCGCTGGCGTACTGGATCGGCGGCATGAATGTCTTCGACGCCATCACCCACGCCTTTGCCACCGTGGCCACCGGCGGTTTCGGCAACTACGACGCCAGTTTCGGGCAATTCGACTCGCCGCTGCTGGAGGCGATCGCGATCCTGTTCATGTCGCTCGGAGGGATCAATTTCGCGATGCATTTCCTGGCCTGGCGGCGGGCCAGCGCGAATGTCTACTTCCTGGATTCGGAGACGCGCGCCTATTTCGCCATCATCGTGGCCGGCAGCGTAGTGGTCGCTCTGGCGGTCTGGGCGCATGGCGCGCACGAGGGGCTGGCCCAGAGCCTTCGCCATGCTGCTTTCCACATCGTCTCGAACATCACGACCACCGGTTTCGTCACCACCGGCTTCGCGCAATGGCCGGGCTACGCGCCGTTGCTGCTGATCCTGATCGGCTTCATCGGCGGCTGCTCCGGGTCCACTTCCGGCGGCATGAAGGTGGTGCGCGTCATGCTGCTGTTCCGCCAGGGTCTGCGCGAGATCGCGCAGCTGGTGCACCCGCGCGGGCGTTTCGTGGTCAAGCTCGGCGGCACCACGGTCTCAGGCGCAGTCCTTGCCGCTGTCACCGGTTTCTGCACGCTCTACGTCGCCTGCTTCACCGTCATGACGCTGGCACTCGCCGCCACCGGTCTCGATTTGCTGAGCGCCTTCTCGGCGGTGGCGACCTGCATCAACAACCTCGGGCCAGGGCTCGGCGTCGTCGCCTCCACCTTCCGCGATGTCAATGACGTCGGCGTGTGGATCTGCTCATTCGCGATGCTACTCGGCCGTCTGGAGATCTTCACGGTGCTGGTATTGTTCACCGCCGCGTTCTGGCGCGAATGATCGGCGAGTTGTCCATTGTTGGTTCGCGCGCGGACCGTGGCATCGTCGCCGCGCCGCGCCCCGCGGCGGGCGACCGACGCATCAACGCCGCGACGCCCCGCCCGCGTGGCGCGAGCGCTTCCACTTGCCGTACACCGGGTCCGGGCCGTCGTCACCCTCCGCGCGGAAACTGAAGCGCTTGTACGTCCACTGGTACTGGGCGGGCGCGATCCGCACGCATTCCTCCATGCCGCGGTTCATCGCCGCCGCCGCCCGCCCCGGTTCGGCGTCGGCCACCGCCGGATCGGCCGGCAGGAAGTGCAGCGTGAAGCCTGCGCCGCGCGGCAGGCGCTCGGCGAAGCCGAACAGCACCGCCGCTCCCGAACGGTGCGCCATCCGGCACAGCAGGGTCATGGTCATCGTCGAGCGACCGAAGAATGGGGCCTCGACGCCTTCGCCGCCCTTCGGCCGCTGGTCGGGCAGGATGCCGATCAGGCGGCCCTCCCGGAGGCGTCGGAACAGCAGCCGCACGCCGACGGCTTCTGCACGCACGCCCTCGGCGCCGAGTGCTCCCCGGGCGTCGACCAGCAGCGGCTCGTACTCGGTGCGCTGCGGTACGCGATAAAGAATGGTCAGCGGCGCCACCGTCGACAACCACAGGTTGAGCAGTTCCCAGGACCCCAGGTGGGGTGCAGCGAGCAGCACGCCGCGGCCGCCGGCGAGTGCGGCATCCAGGTGCTCGCGCCCGCGGATCTCTCGGATCGTGCCCAGCGCGCGCCGCGGGTCGCCGCCCCATAGCCAGCAAAGTTCCAGCAGTCCGCGGCCGGTGTGCGCCATCGTGTCGGTCACCAGTCGCCCGCGGGCGCGGGCGTCGAGGTCGGGGTAGCACAGCTCGATGTTCCTCCTGGCCACCCGGTACTCGCGGGTACCCAGCCATCGCGCCGGGCCGGCGAGTGCAGCCCCGATCGCATGGAGCAGCCGCAGCGGCAGCAGCGCGCCGAGCCGCAGGGCGAGGCGCAGGAGGCGGACGTTCCAGGGCATTGCGCGATCATACGCGCCGGCGCGGCTTGGCCGCGGTGCCCGCTTGCGGCAGCATGGCGTCGCCGTCCCAGAGCGCAGCCGACCATGATCGCCCTCATCCAGCGCGTCACCGAGGCTCGGGTCGAGGTCGATGGCGAGGTCGTGGGCGCGATCGGCCCCGGCCTGCTGGCCCTGGTTGCGGTCGAGCCCGACGACGGCGAGGCGCAGGCTGCGCGCCTGCTGGAGCGGCTGCTCGGCTACCGGGTATTCGACGACGGCGAAGGCCGGATGAACCGCTCGCTGCGCGAGACCGCGGGCGGCCTGCTGCTGGTGCCGCAGTTCACGCTCGCGGCCGACACCCGCAAGGGCTTGCGGCCGAGTTTCAGCGGCGCCGCAATGCCCGAGATCGGCCGCCGCGTGTTCGACCGGCTGCTGGCGGGCGCGCACGCTTCCCATGTGGCGGTCGCCAGCGGCCGCTTCGGCGCCCACATGCGGGTCCACCTGGTCAATGACGGTCCGGTCACCTTGCGCCTTCAGGTCTGACGCAGGGCTTGCCCGAGCCGGGGGTTTCGGTCCACTGGACACAGCCCGCACGGGCAGCGCTACCCGCGAGTCGGCTTGGCTTGTTCCTGGAGCGCCCCCATTTGACCTCATGGGGGGTAGGCGCCTCGATGAATCAAGGAGTTATCCATCCTTGACACCCCGCCTATACTGCCCGTCTCGCTTGTGCAGGAACCCCCGATGGCCGCCAACCCGCTCCAGACCCAGCAGCAGTCCGAGATCAAGCAGCTCATCACCAAGGGCAAGGAGCAGGGCTTCCTGACTTACGCCGAGGTCAACGACCACCTGCCGGACGACATCGTCGATCCCGAGCAGCTGGAAGACATCATCACCATGATCAACGACATGGGCATCGAGGTGCACGAGGAGGCACCCGACGCCGAGTCTCTGCTCATGAACGAGGCGGCGGCTGCCACCGACAACGACGACACTGCGACCGAGGAAGCAGTCGCCGTGCTGACCGCGGTGGAGGAAACCGGGCGCACCACCGACCCCGTTCGCATGTACATGCGCGAGATGGGCACGGTCGAACTGCTCACTCGTGAAGGTGAGATCGCGATCGCCAAGCGCATCGAGGAGGGGCTCAACCAGGTCCAAAACTCGCTCGCGCAGTTCCCATGGTCGATCCAGATCCTGCTCGACGAGTACGAGCAGCACCTCGACGGCAAGAAACGGATGAGCGAGTTCCTGACCGGCTTCACGGACATGGAGCAGGTTGCGGAGCCGATCGCCGAGGCGATGCTGGAGGAGGAGGAGGAAGCCGCCCCTGGCGCCGGCGACGAGAGCGAGGACGGCGAGACGGCGGTCGATACCGGGCCCGACCCGGCGGAGGTCAAGCGCCGCATGGACCTGCTGCGCGAGCACTACGCGAAGTTCCAGGCGCAGTACAGGAAGAACGGTCCCGAGGACCGCAAGACGCAGAAGGTCCGCGTCACCATGGCGGAGGAGTTCCTGAAGCTCAAGCTGCCGGCGATCATGATCGACGGCATGGTGCGCAAGCTGCGCGACGTCGTGAACACGCTGCGCCACCACGAGCGCGCGATCATGGACATCGCGCTCAAGCGCGGCCGGATGCCGCGTAAGGACTTCCTGAAGGCGTTCCCCGGCAACGAAACCAATCTGCGTTGGTGCGACAACGAGGGCCGCAAGAAGACCAAGTGGGCGGCGCACATGAAGGTCTGCAGGGTCGACGTCCAGGCCGAACAGGAGCGCCTGCTGCAGCACGAGAAGGTGCTTTTCCTGTCGCTGCCGGAGATCAAGGAGATCAACCGCGCGATGTCGATCGGCGAGGCCAAGGCGCGCAAGGCCAAGAAGGAGATGGTCGAGGCCAACCTGCGCCTCGTGATCTCGATCGCCAAGAAGTACACCAACCGCGGACTGCAGTTCCTCGACCTTATCCAGGAGGGCAACATCGGCCTCATGAAGGCGGTCGACAAGTTCGAGTATCGCCGCGGCTACAAGTTTTCGACCTATGCTACCTGGTGGATCCGCCAGGCCATCACGCGATCGATCGCCGACCAGGCGCGCACC
>DHLY01000112.1:3201-3327 GCA_002405525.1 Proteobacteria bacterium UBA4656 | reverse complement strand
ATCAGCCGCCAGATGCTGCAGGAGATGGGGCGTGAGCCCACACCGGAGGAGCTGGCGCAGAAGATGGAGATGCCGGAAGACAAGATCCGCAAGGTGCTCAAGATCGCCAAGGAACCCATCTCGATG
>DHLY01000112.1:0-2809 GCA_002405525.1 Proteobacteria bacterium UBA4656 | reverse complement strand
GCCAAGGCGCTGCGCAAGCTGCGCCATCCGAGTCGTTCCGAGCAGCTGCGCTCCTTCCTCGACATCGACTGACCGGGCGCCCGCGAAACCCTGCTCCGCCGTATGGCGGGCAGGTTCAGGCGGGGTGGATGGCGCCCAGCACCCGCGGGCCTCGCGCGCCGGTCACCGATGGCAGGTTGCCGGCACGGCCCGCCAACCGCTCGCGCGCCAGCCAGGCGCACAGCGCGGCCTCGACGAAATCCGGATCGATGCCGTGGTCACCTGTGGTCTCCAGCGGCACGTCGCCCAAGGCCGCCCGCAGGCGTTCCATGAGGAACGCGTTGTGCACTCCGCCGCCGCAGGCGATCACGCGCCGGGTTCCGGGGCCGTGTTCGCGCAGCGCGGCGGCGACGGTGAGCGCACTCAGTTCGGTCAGCGTCGCCAGCACGTCCTCAGCGGCGGAAGGCAGCGGGCCGCGCGCCTCGATCCAGGCCAGGTCGAATTCCTCGCGGCCCGTACTCTTCGGCGGCGGCAGGGAGAAGTAGGGTTCCTCGAGCCAGCGCGACAGTGCCGCTCGGTCGACTGTGCCGCGCCGCGCGAGCGCGCCGCCCTCGTCACGCGCCGCGCCGAGGTGTCGCGCGCTCCAGGCATCGAGCAGGCAGTTGGCGGTACCGCTGTCGAAGCCGAGCACCGCTGCACCGGGATCGGCGGGGAGCAGTGTCAGGTTGGCGATGCCGCCCAGGTTGAGGACGGCGCGCTGTTCTTCAGGGTGGCGCAGGATGGCGGCGTGGAAGCCGGGAGCCAGTGGTGCCCCCTGGCCGCCGGCAGCCATGTCCCGGCGTCGGAAGTCCGCCACGGTGGTGATGCCGGTGTGCTCTGCGATCGTCGCCGGGTCGCCGATCTGCAGCGTGAAAGGCACTGTCGCCCGCGGACGGTGGCGCACCGTCTGGCCGTGGCTGCCGATCGCCGCCACCTCCGTCGCTGCGACTCCCGCCTCCTGCAGCAGGGCATTCGCCGCGGCAGCGAACGCCTTGCCGACCCGCACGTCGATCTCGCCCAGCCTTTCCAGCGTGGTCTCCGCCTTGCCTTGCGACAGTGCGAGCACATCGGCGCGGACCTGCCGCGGGTAGTCGAACGCGCGGGCGGCCACGATCCGGGCCGCGGGCGCAAAACGCACCAGCGCGGCGTCGATCGCGTCAGCGCTGGTGCCCGAGATCAGACCCAGGAAAAGTGGCGCCCGCTGCGCCATGGCAGCCTCAGCGTGCGGCCACTGTGCCGCGCTCCGAGAGCAGATCGAGTTGCGCGACCATCGACGCGCCAGCGACGCGGAAGCGCTGAAGCTCGGCCCCGGCAAGCGGATCGGACTTCGGCAGTTCTAAGCTGAGCGGATCGCGGTGCGCGCCGTTGACGCGGAACTCGTAGTGAAGGTGGGGACCGGTGGCCAGGCCCGTCATGCCGACGTGGCCGATGGTCTGGCCCTGGCGGATCCTGTCTCCGACGCGGATGCCACCCGCGAAACGCGACAAGTGCGCGTAAAGCGTGGTGTAGCGCCCGCCGTGCTCGAGGATGACCACGTTGCCGTAACCGCCCTGCCAGCCCCTGAAAGCCACCTTGCCGTCGCCCGCGGCGCGCACCGGGGTCCCGGTCGGCGCGGCGTAATCGACTCCGCGGTGCGCACGCATGCGACCGAGCACCGGGTGCATGCGTCCGGCGCTGAAGCGCGAGGAGATGCGGCTGAACTCCACGGGCGTGCGCAGGAACGCCTTGCGCAGGCTGCGCCCGTCGAGGTCGAAGTAATCGTGGCGGCCATCGGCGAGCGTGAACCGGACGGCCACGTGCCGCCGCCCGCCGTTGACGAACTCCGCACCGAGGATGGCGCCGTCGCGCAACCGCTCGCCCTCCTCGAAGACCTCCTCATAGATCAGCGAGAACTCGTCGCCCCGCCGGAGGTCCTGCGCAAAGTCGATGTCGTAGCCGAACACGTTGGCCAACTGCATGACCATTGCGTCGGACAGTCCTGCAGCGTCCGCGGCGCCGAACAGCGAATGTTCGATGCGGCCGCTGGCCACGGCCAGCCGGCGCTGCAGCCCGCGCTCCTCGATCTGCTCGCGCAGCGCGCCAGCGTCGACGTGCACCACCACGCGGCGGTCTTCACCAGCATCGAACCGGAACGCTGCCAGCGATCCGTCCGCGCGGCGCTGGAAGGCGAACTCCTGGCCCGGCCGGATGCGGGTCAGTGCATCGCGGTAGCGGGTCGCCTCGAGGATGCGATGCAGCAGCGCCGCCGGCAGGCCTTCGGCGGCGAACAGGCCGCCGAGTGTCTGGCCGCGCTCCACGCGACGACGACTCCAGTCAGCGGCCACCGCGTCGGGCGCGCGGGCGCGTGCCACAGGAGCCGCGGGCAGGGCGATCTGCAAGGGCACCATGGCGACCGCGCGCGAGCCTGCACCCTCGCGCGTCACTGACGCCCAGCCCGGTGCCACCACAAAGCTCAGGAACGCAACCACGGCCGCGATGAGCGCGAGGACTGCGCGCTCCCCGCTCCAGCGCAGCGGTCGGTGGCAGCCGGACCGGACGGGTAGCCGCCACGCAGAGAGCGTGCGGTGGATGCGCCAATGGCGCGGCAGCGCCGGCCGTGGGGCCCAGTGGTGGCGCAGCGCACGCAGCCGCGAGCCGTGTGTCGGCGGTTGATGATCCAAGGACCGCGACCCCTCACCAAGACGCCGGCAGCCTAGCGTCGGGCTACAACTGGCGTCAAACACCGACTGCCGAGAAATCAGGGACTTAACGCCTATTTAACGGAGCGCCCCGCCGTACATTTCCATGAGCT
>DHLY01000114.1:5101-5438 GCA_002405525.1 Proteobacteria bacterium UBA4656 | reverse complement strand
CGCAGCGGCGTTCTGGGGGATCGGAACGGCGTTCAGTAAGGTCGCCTACGGGCCGAACCCTAACGGCGCCACATCGATGATGCGCTACTCGACCGGATCATCGGCGGCGAAGATCGCCGCTCATGCCGGCGCCGGCGGCGTCCTGGCCGAACTGCAAGGTGGCAAGTTCGGCAGTGCATTTTTCGCCGCCGGCGTCACCGAGTGGCTGAGTCCGGCGGTGAGCAGTATCGGGATGGGGGATGGGCAGCGGTCCTTCGTCGACCTGACCGCGCAAACCGTCGCCGCAGCGACCATCGGCGGGACCGCCAGCGCTGTCACGGGCAACGGATTCGGCTCC
>DHLY01000114.1:1279-4771 GCA_002405525.1 Proteobacteria bacterium UBA4656 | reverse complement strand
CCTCGGGACTGGGTATCGGTCGTTTAGCGCATTCAAGACCGCCATGGGAACTCGCTCTGGGCATCGATGGCACCACATTGTTGAGCAGCGGCAAGTCGGGGTCTTCGGGCCATACAAGATCCACAACACCGGCAACTTGATCGAGCTTGACATCAAGGTCCACGATCGGATCAGCGCGTACTACTCGTCGATCGTCCCGGAGATTTCGGGAAGGTTCACAATCCGTCAATGGCTAAACGGGCAATCGTTCGAGCGGCAACTTGAGTTTGGACAACGAGTGGTTAAGCAGTTCAACGGTGGGCCATGAACACTCAGCAACACGCATCGTCGAAAGTCGCCGCGCTTATCGACGAGTTTAGAACGCTTGCGCTTCGTCATCAGTCGGCATTGGCGAGCGGGCGAAGTGACGCAGCGAATCGCGCAGCGAGGCAGGCTTTCGTATGCGTCGATGAGCTGAGCGCTCTCGGTGCCGATGCCATGTTGTCGTTACGCATACTCCTAGCGGACGAATCGCCAGCGGTGAGAAGTTGGGCAGCATCACAAGTCTGGAGCGTTGCGCCGATGGAGGCAGTAGCCGTGATGCAGGAGCTCGCTCGTTCAGGCGAAGGGCTTGTTCGATTTGGGGCGATGGAGTTCTTGCGGCAGCGGGGCATCTCACTCGCCGGTAGTTGAAAGGGCGGCGCGTCAACAACCGCACCGCGCTGCGCGCCTGCCCGACGGCCAATCCGGACCGGTTGTTCTGCGATGGGTTCGAGGAAGGCGATGCCAACCCCGGCGCGCCGCAGGGCACGACGACGATCTACGTCGGCAACGTGGAGTTCATCACGCGCGCGGGCATCAGCCTGGTCAAGCGCTACATCGGCGACTTCCTGGTCATCACGACCGAGAACAACGGTAAGCGTCCGGTGACCACACCTTGCCCTCGCCACCCCGCGCGAATCTGGCCGTCGCCTTACCCCGCCGCCGGCCGCCACGTGTGCGGCAGCAGCGTCCCGATCTCGCTGTCCTTGGTCGTCGGCAGCCGCGTGAGCACGTCGCTGAGCCAGGCATGCGGCTCGTGGCCGTTGGCCTTGGCAGTTGCCAGCAGGCCCATGATGATCGCGGCGCGCTCGCCAGCGCGCTCGCTGCCGGCGAACAGCCAGTTCTTGCGGCCGAGCGCGATCGGGCGGATGGCGTTCTCGATGGCGTTGTTGTCGATCGGGTGGCGGCCGTCGTCCAGGTAGCGCATCAGCGCCGGCCAGCGCTTGAGCGTGTAGTCGATGGCGTTGCGTGTGCCGCTGGCGCCCAGGGCCTTCGGACGGGTTTCGTCCAGCCACGCCTTGAACGCCTCGACCCGGGGCTTGGCTTGGGCTTGCCGCAGCGCGTGCAGCGCCGCGGGATCGAGCCCGGCCTCGCGCGCCTCGGCCTCGATGGCGTACAGCGCACCGATACGCGTGAGCGCCTCGGCTGCGATCGGGCTTCGGTTGGCCACGTGCAGCTCGTGGAACTTGCGCCGCGCGTGCGCCCAGCAGGCCAGTTCGACCACGCCGCGGTCGAACAGCTTCTTGTAGCCGGCGTAGTCGTCGACCATCAGCGCGCCACGCCAGTCGCCCAAGTACTCCCGGACGTGCTCGCCGCTGCGGTTCTCGCCAAAGTCGAACAGGATGATCGGGGGACCGGTGTGATCGGCACTGCGATAGGCGAACAGGTAGGCCCGCTTGACCTTGCCCCGGCCCGGATCGAGTTGGCCGACCGGCGTTTCGTCCGCATGCAGGATCGGGCGGGCCAGCAGGTCGGCCTTCAGCGCCGCCGCCAGCGGCGCCAGCGCCACGCCGATGCGGCCGATCCACTCGGCCTGCACGTTGCGCGGGATCGCCAGGCCGGCGCGCTCGAACATCGCCTCCTGCCGATACAGCGGCAGGTGGTCGACGTACTTGCCGATCACCACCTGGGCCAGCAGGCCGGGGGCGGCGATACCGCGGTCGATGATCGCCGGGGCCACGGGGGCCGCGGTGATCGTCTCGCAGGATCGGCAGGCGTACTGCGGATACACATCCCGCCGCACGAAGAACTTCAGCGGCTCCAGGTCGAGCTTCTCGCTGACCTGTTCGCCGATCGGGTGCAGGGCGCCACCGCACGACCCGCAGGTGCACGATGCGGGCTCGTGGCGCACTTCCACCCGCGGCAACTCCGGCGGCAGCGGGCGGCGTTGCGGAATGTTGCGCGGCTTGGCCGGGGTGTCGCGATCGGCATCGGCCTCGGCGCGCAGGGCGTCGAGCTGGGCTTCGACCGCGCCGATGTCGGCCGCGATCGCTTCGTCGAACATCGGCTGCTGCGCCGGGTCGAAGCGCTCCGACTTCGCCGCGAACTGCAATCGGCGCAAACGCGCGATCTCCAGCTTCAGCGCTTCGTTCTCGGTGGTCTTGTAGGCGATCGTGCGATCGCTGGCGGCAAGCTTCGCATCGCGCTCGCCAATCAACTGGATCGCTCCGATCGCGATTCGACGCAGCGTCTCGATGTCGTCGATCGATTCGATCTGCGCTGCGTGCATGGCGCGAGATTACGCGATTACAGCGCGCGCGCAAGACCCTCCACGCGGCGAGAAAGACGCTCCCAGTTCGCGCCCGCCACCAGCCACGCGAACTGCTCGCGCGTGAGCTCCATCCGTTCTGCGCCCGCGCCGGGCCAGTGGAACTTCCCTTCATGCAGGCGCCGCACGCACAGCCACGCGCCCTGGCCATCCACGCACACCACCTTCAGCCGGCTACCCGATCGATTGCGGAACACGTAGGCGCCGTCGTCGATCGGCGCGCCGCCGCGCAGCGACTGCGCCAGAACCAGCAGCCGATCGATCCCGCAGCGCAGATCGACCGGCGCCACCGCCAGCCACCAGCCCGTCGCGTTCAGCATCCCGGCGCGCTCAGGCCACGCATCAGCGTCGCCAGCCACGCCGCATCGACTGAAGTCGGCAGACGCACCGTCGCGCCACCGCACGACACCTCGATCACCGACGCCGACCCCGGCTCCGTAACGACCACGGGCACCAGGCCGCCCGATCCCTCACGCCGCAGCCGGTAACGCCATGCGTCCAGCGAAGACACGCTCAAGCCACGTGCGCCGCACCACGCCCGCCGCGACAGCCCGCTGCGCTCGAACGCCGCTACCCGCTTCGCCCAAACTGCCCGCTTCGACTCCCGTGACATCGCGCACCTCCTTCGACTGGGCGCGCGAGGTTGCGACTGCGCGTGAAGCAGGGCAAGGTGTGGTCACCGGACGCTTACGAACAACGCCGACCGCCACGACATCCTGCTGCGCGACGGGCTGGGCTCGATCGACGCGATCGTGAGCGAGACGGGGCTGCTGCGCCAGCGGCTGTCCTTCGATGCGCATGGATCGAGACGCCTCGTCGGTCGGGCGGGAGCCCCCGAGCTGTGGGACCTCCTCGACCTGTTCAGCGCGGCCGCGGCCGACACGCGCACGACGACGCGGGGCTACACCGGCCACGAGCAGCTC
>DHLY01000114.1:0-1020 GCA_002405525.1 Proteobacteria bacterium UBA4656 | reverse complement strand
AACCGCTACAGCTACGTGCTGAACAACCCGCTGACGTTCACCGATCCGACGGGGCAGTTGAGTTTTCGGCAGGTGGTGGGGTTGGCCGTGGGGGTGGCCTTTGCCATCTGGAGCGGCAATCTGTGGGCGGCCGACAAGCTGCTGGCGTCGTTCCTTTCGGCGACGGCTGGCGGGTTCGTGTCCACAGCGATCGCCACGGGCGACTTGAAAGCATCGCTATGGGGGGCGGTGAGTGCGGCGGCGTTCTGGGGGATCGGCACGGCGTTCAGCACCAGCGGCGCGGGTGGGCTTTGCCATGTCGATGGGGCGGTGGACGCAGTGCGTGTGGCCAGCGGATCGACTGCGGCGCGGATCGCGGCACACGCGGGAGCGGGTGGCGTGCTCGGGCACCTTCAAGGCGGCAAGTTCGGCAACGCCTTTTTCGCCGCCGGCGTGACCAAGTGGGCAAGCCCCGCGGTCAGCAGTATCGGGATGGGTGACGGGCATCAATCGTTCGCCGACCTGACGGCGCAGACCGTGGTGGCCGCGACCGTCGGCGGCACGGCCAGCGTGATCGCCGGCGGGAGCTTCGGGAACGGGGCGCAGACGGCGGCGTTCCAGTACCTGTTCAACCAGGTGGTGAGCGGGAATCAGACACTGATTTCCACCACCAACATGAGGAACCAGCAGCCGCGGTACAACCGTCAGTTCACCGAGTGGGAAGACTGTTTCGGTCCGCTACGTTGCGCTGATCCCGTGAACGAAGCGCCAAATGGCTCGATTGAGGCGTTCACGCCTGAGGAGTATCTGCTCGGCGCAGTGCGCGTTGGAAGGGGACTGGGTGCGCTCGCGGGAGGTGCGGCGCCATGGTACGTCCGAATTCGGCTGATGGGCGATCTGGGCGACAACGCCGTGCGATGGACCTATGCGATCGGGCCGCGAACGGGGATCAAGATCGGAAGCCCGTCGCGGTCTCCTGCTGGTCTGACCTCCACGGCCCTCAGCGAGATCAAGAACGTCGCTAGGCAGGGCTGGGACGCG
>DHLY01000067.1:11020-30223 GCA_002405525.1 Proteobacteria bacterium UBA4656 | reverse complement strand
ACCTGCACCCCGCGGTTGCCCTCCAGCAGCCAGCCGATGCGGCCGCCTGCGGTCGGCTCCGGCACCAGGCCCTTGGGTAACGACAGCACGATGGTTAGCCCCTCGCTCGGCGCGAGCGGCGCGGCGAGGTCCCAGCGCGCGAGCCCGGGTTCGACGATGTGTGTGGTGTAGTCCTGGCCTTTCGCGCCCTGGGGGCCGGTGTAGCCTTCGGCGGCGAGGTCACCGACCGGCACCGCGGCGGGCAGGCGCACTTCGACCCGCGCGGCGTCGATCGGGAACGACCAGCCGGTGCCGATCGCGTTCCAGTACAGCTCGTCGTGGTCGGCGAAGAAGCCGAGCTGGCGCGTGGTGCGGTAGCGCAGCGTGTAGCGGTAGGTGCCGGGCAGGCGCGGCAGGAAATCGTCGTCGCCGGTGTTGATCCGCACGCCGTTGTCGAGGTCGTCAGTGAACCAGGTCTCGCTCGCGCCGTCGCGCAACACCGACAGCACTTCGAGGTCGACCGCCACCGCGTTGCCGGCGCGGTCGCGGTAGCGGGTCGGAAAGTCGCGGAAGATCCCGCGCCGCACCTGGGTGCCCTCGGCCCGGACGGTGATGTCCTCCGTCACCTCGAGGCTGGCGTCGGCGCGCACCTGCACCGCAATGCGGTAGTCGAGGATGCGCTCGTCGGCGCGCGCGGTCGAAGCGGCGAGCAGGACCAGCAGGACGACGATCGGGCGCAGCATGACGTTCCGCATGGCGAAGGTTTCCCCGGTCGGCGGGCTTGTCGAGCGGGTGTCAGCGTGCCTTGAACGCGCGCAGGAACAATGCGCTGCCGAAACCCCAGGCCCCATTGAGCAGCAGTGCGCCGACGATCAGCTTCGGGTCCCAGCCAGCGGCCACGCCCATGCCCTTGAGCGGAAACACGACGAACAGCGCGACCGCCGATGGCGCCAGCGCGCCGACGACGGTCCACGCGCCGAACCACGCGCCGCCGGTCCAGCGCCGCAGCAGCGGCATCAGCACCATCGCCCATACGCCGCCCCAGAACGCGAGCGAGGCCACCTGCGGGATGCCGAGCGGTTCGGTCGGCGCCATCGGGAAGGGCGCGCGCGGGCTGACGCCCGCGAGGTAGAGCAGGCCCATCAGGCCCTGGTGGAAGACGAGGGTGCCGAGGAAGCCGGCGGCGAAGGCCTTGAGCCAGGTCATGCGGTCTGCTCCGGGTCAGTGGCGGGGCGCCCCGCGATGGCGGCGCGTTCCCAGCCCTGGCCGTGCAGCAGTTCCAGCGGCTGGAAGTTCTGCTTGTAGCCCATCTTCGGGTGGCCGTCGATCCAGTAACCCAGGTACACGTACGGCAGCGCGCGGCGGCGGCATTCGGCGACCTGGTGCAGGATGCAGAAGGTGCCGAGCCCCCGCGCGGTCTCGTCGGGCTCGTAAAAGGTGTAGACGGACGACAGCCCATGGCGGACCACGTCGGTGACCGCCACCGCCAGCAGGTGCCCGCCCAGCCGGTACTCGAAGAACCGCGTCGGACTCCACGCACTGGTCAGGAAACGGCCAAAGTCGTCGCGATCGGCCTCGTCCATGCCGCCGCCGCGATGGCGCGCGGCGAGATAGCGCCGATAGAGGTTGAAAACCTCGTCGTCGAAGCGCGCCGGTGCGTCGGCGAAGGAGAGGTCGCTGTTGCGGCGTAGGCACCGACGTTGGCTGCGGGTGGGCGCGAACTCGGCCACCGCCACGCGCGCCGGCACGCACGCACTGCATCGCGCGCAGGCCGGGCGGTAGATGTGCCCGCCCGCGCGGCGGTATCCACGCGACAGCGCCAGCTGGTAGACCTCCGGCAGGTCCGCCGCCAGCGGGTCGATGACGAGGTTCTGCGCGACGCGGTCGGGGTAGTACCCGCAGGGGTGCGGCAGGGTCTTGAGCAGTCGGACCGACTCGGAGCGCATGGCCCGATTATCTGCCGCCGGCGGCGGCGCGGCGTCAAGCCGCGAGGTCCGGCGGCGCCCGGGCCCGGGCGCCGCCGGACGGCGGCTCACTCGAAGAGGGTGCCGGCGTCCACCACGCGGATCCGGTCCTTGGACAGGCCCAGCGGCAGCGCCTGGATGCGCTTGTCCTCGGCCAGCATTTCGGCCGGCTTGTCGGTGTTGTACTCGATCGGCGACGGCGCGCCGCGGGCCAGCCGCTTGGCCAGGTCGTCGGCGTCGGAGGCGACGAAGACGTAGCGGATGCCCGCGAGGTCCACGTGCCGCTTGAGCGCGGCGTTGACCTTTTCCGCCGTCAGCGCGTCCAGTTCGCGGCGCACGTAGTCCTGGAAGTCGCCGGTCTTGAAGTACATCGCGTCGATCGCATAGCCGAGCTGCGCGGCCTGCGTCGCGGTCAGGTTGGACACGAACTTGCGCAGGAAGGCGCGGGTGCGCTCGAAGTCGTCGTCCGACAGGCCGTTCGCGACGAGGTTGCGCACTTCGTGCACCGCCGCGCGGGTGGCGAACAGCGCGTCGTTGTTGTTGCGCAGCGGGCGGATCCAGACCTGGAAGAGGTCGTTGGCGCGCGCGTAGTTCGGCTCCGGCTGCATGCGGAACATCCCGTTCGGGAAGTACTCGATGTAGGCATAGGTGCCGTAGTTCATGCCCCGCGCTTCGCGGATCCGGTCGTACAGCCGGCCGGAGGAGTTGCGGTGCTCGCCCAGCCAGGAGCGCGCCAGCCACAAGGCGACCCAGTCGGGGTGGCCGCGGCGGATCTCCAGCGGGACGCCGAAGCTCACCGCGACCGCCGGGGTTTCCTTGCGCACGACCAGCGCGGTGGGCTTCGGCGCCCTCGGCGCCGGCGCGGCGGCCGGGAATTCCTGGCCGATGCGGGGCATGCGGACCAGCGAGGACAGGACGTCGTCGCGGAACTGCTCGTCGTAGCCGCCCGCGATGCCGACCGTCATGCGCATGCGGCTGACATGCTTGCGGTAGAAGTACTTGACGTCGTCCAGCGTGAGCGCCTGGAGGTCCGAGACGTCGCCCAGCGTGAGCGTGCCATAGGGATGCGCGGCGCCGTAGGACTCGGCGTAGAGTAGCTCCTTGGCGAGTTCCTCGTCGTTGTTGGCGCGCAGGGAGACGCGGATCGCGTTGACGAGCTGCTCGCGCACGCGATCGAGGTCGTCCTGCCGGAAGCCGGGCGAGTGCAACTGCTCGCCGACGATGGCCCACCAGGCGGCGGCGTTGTCGCGGTGCACGGTGCCGGAGAAGCGCATCATGTCCTTGTCGACCTGCGCCGACAACGAGGCTGCCATCGGGTAGGTGGCCTTCTGGATCTCCTCGAAGGTCCGGTTCGCCGACCCGCCCTGCGCGAGCAGGGCCGCGGTGAGCGCGGCGAGGCCCTTCTTGCCCGGCGGATCGGCCGCCGCGCCCGCGCTGAAGACGACGGACACGTCGACCAGCGGGGAGTCGCTGGGCAATTCCACCACGGGGGCGACGAGCCGGATCGTTTCGAGGTCGAAGGCGCGCGCGGCGGCCTTGGCCTGCAGTTCGAAACGCGACAGGCGGCGCTGCCGCGGTTCCGGCGCCCCGGCCGCCGGAGCGTCCATGGCGGCCACGGACGCCGTCGCAGCCTCGCGCGCGGCCGCGACGGCTGTGTCGGTGCCGCGGAAGCCATCCGCGCCCGGCAGCGCGTGGGCGTTGGCGATCGAGACCACGTTGCGGTGGCGGTCGGCGAAGATCGCGTCGGCGGCCGCGCGCGTCTGCTCGGCGGTCAGGCGATCGAGGGAGGCGTAGTAGCGGTTGAGGGTGCCGAGATCGCGCTCGTAGTGGGCGAAGCTGGCCACGGTCAGGCCAATGCGCGCGGCGCTGTCGAGGCCGGCGGCGAAGGCGTACTTCATGCGCGAGCGCGTCTGCTCGAAGCGCTCCTCCTCGAGCGCGCGGCTGCGCGCCTCGAGCAGGGTTTCCTCGAGCGCGGCGACCACGGCCGGCGCGTGGGCCGCGTCGGTGAGGCGGAAGGCGACGGTGAACAGCCACGGGTCGCGGTTGCGCGAAGGCTGGGCGAAAATCTGGTCGACCTTGCGCTCCTTCACGACGAGGCGCTGGTACAGCGCGGAGCCGGTGCCAAAGAAGGCCTCGGCGATGACGGCCTGCGCCACGGTGTCGGGACGTTCGGTGGTGAAGGACGGCGCCTTCCACGACGCCAGCAGCCACGGCAGGGTGGGGCCAGTGAAGGCGAGGTGGGCGTAGCGGGGCGCGTCCTGCGCCGGCTCGGCCGGGATCTCCTGCACGTAGTCGCCGCGCTGCCAGCCGCCGAAGTGTTTCTTCACCAGTTCGAAGGTCGGCTCCAGTTCGACGTCGCCGGCCACGACCACGGTGCTGTACTCGGGGCGGTACCAGCGGTCGAAGAACGCCTTCGAGTACGTCATCTGGTTGGGCATGTCCTCGATGTCCTCGAGGTAGCCCATCGTGGTGTGGCCGTAGGTGTGGGCGGTGAAGGCCAGCGCCTGCAGCTTCTCGAAGCCCTTCAGCAGCGGGTTGGCGTAGTTCTTGAGGTACTCGCCCTTGACCGCCAGCGCCTCGGTGCGGAACTGCTCCTCGCTGTAGGCCAGGTTCTGGAAGCGGTCGGCCTCCAGTTCCAGCACGCGGTCGAGGTCGGCCGGGGTGATGTTGGTGTAGTAGTTCGTGAAGTCGGCAGTGGTGAAGGCGTTCTGGTCGGCGCCGGCGGCCTTGATCGCCGCGCCGTAGGCGGCCGCCGGATGCTTCGGCGTGCCGCGGAACATCATGTGCTCGAAGAAGTGCGCGAAGCCGCTCTTGCCGTCCTCGATTTCGTTGCGGCTGCCGGTCTGGACCGGAATCTGCACCGACACCGAACCCTGCTGCGGCGTCCTGACCACGATCACGCGCAGGCCGTTGTCGAGTTCGCGCTGCAGGTGGGGCAGGTCGAAGAACGGCCGGTCGGCCGCACCTTCCGCCGCTGCGGCGGTGGTGAGGGGAAGGCACAGGAACATGGCCGCGAACGCGGCGGCGCGGATGGCAAGGGGCATGCGGGGCTCCGGGGAAACTGTGCGGGACCTAAGGACCGCGGCCGCGGCCGAGGGTTCCGCGCGGCGCGCCGCCGGCCGGTTGGCCGGGCGGACCGCCTGCTATTGAACCACCGACGGCGCCGTGGGGCGAGGGGCGAGGGCGGACGGCGTCCGGTCGGGTCCGTCGATTCCGTCCAACAGCCCGCGGGTCAACAGCCAGTCACGGACCTCGGCGGCGTCGCGCTCGAACCATGCCCGCGCGCTGCCGAGGCGGAAGGTGTAACCCCAGGCGTCCATGTCGGCCATGATCCGGGCGCACCCGACGCCGGGAAGGTGATTGGCGAGCACGATCTGCAGGTAGCAGGCGGCGTCCTCCTCGGCGACGCTGTCGCTGGCATCGGTGTGCACGCGCGCGCGCCGGTCCGGCGGCAGCACCAGCAGGTGGGACGCTTCGTGCAGGACGGAATGGACGGGCGTGTCGGCGCGCGCGAACACGGTGCCGCCGACCACTCCGGCTTCGGGTTCACCCCAGTAAGAGCCGGTGATCGGCTCGCCGTCGTCGACCGTCCGCAGTTCGAGCCCGCGGGCGCCGAGCAGCGCGATCAGCGGCGCGGGGTCGATCGCGCCGAGTAGCAGCATCCGCGGCCGGTCAGGACGCGGCCGCCCGGGCCTGCGGACCGTGCCGCCGCGGACGGGCGGCGAGCCAGGGCTGCGCGGGCAACTGGCGGGTCCCGGCCTCGAGGTAGGTGTCGCGCACCCATGGATAGGAACACAGTTCCTTGGCCAGCAGGCTCACCCGGTGGCCATTGGGCAGAGTCTGTTGGCCCTCTTCGCGGAATCCGTAGGTGCCGTGGAACAGCACCGAAACGTCGTCGCGCGGATCGAGGAACACCTCGCAGGTCAGCACCGGGGAACGGACCTCGGCGAAACCCTGGACGTCGGCGTAGAAGACTCGCCCGAGTCCGTGCCCGCGGTAAGGCCGCGCGACCACGATGCGGTCGATGTAGACGAAGTCGGGCATCCTCGCCCGGAACCAGGCGAAGTTCGGGCTGTCGTAGTCGGCGTCGGGGGTCAGCGCGATGAGGAAGCCGCCGATGTGGCCATCGACCTCCGCCACGCGGAAGTAGGCCGCCTCGTCGTGCAGGCGGCGCAGGCGTGCGGTGTCGATCGGGAGAATGCCAGGTCCCGCGGCATTGTTGAGCGCCAGCACGCTGTCGAGGTCGTGTTCGCGCACGTCGCGGATTGCCAGAGCCATCGGTCCCTCCCGGGGCTGTGGTGAAGCGGGCCCGGATTATCGCACCTTCCGGAGTTCCGAAAAGGTGAATCGCGGGTTCGTCGCCGACGGTCCCTGACTGTGGCGTCGGTGGCTTCCCTCCCGGACGATGACCTTCGGCCGATGCTGCACCGCCGAACGGGCATAGAATAGTCGCAGCATGCTTGCCCCGCGTCTCAACCCGGTCGACCTGCTGCGCTACGCCGGCCTTCTGACCTACGCCTGCGTCGGGCTGCCGCTGGTGCTGGAGTCCTTCGGCGGCTCGCCGGTGGCCGACCACGCGGGGCACCTTGGCTGGGCGCTGGCCTATCTTGCTTTCGGCGTCTCCTACGTCGCGGCAAGCCACGGCCTCGGCACGCGCGGCGCGCGTGAGGGCCGCGGGTGGCTGGTGCTGGCGATGACCGCGTCGGCGATCGCCACCGGACACTTCAGTCGCAGCGGCTTGTCCGGCGTGCTGCTGATGGTCATGAGCGGCGTGCTGCCGTGGCTGCTGTCCTGGCGCAGCGCCCTGACGTGGTTGGTGGTCTGCTCGCTGCTGCTGGTGCCGGTGTTTGCACTGCGGGTCGACGGCTACACCTGGCTGACCGGTTTCGCGCAGTGCGCGCTGTATCTGTCGTTCTCGCTGTTCGTCATGTTCACCGCGCAGGTCGCGAGGAGCCAGGGCGCGGCGCGCGAGGAGCAGAAGCGGCTGAACGCCGAACTGCGCGCCACCCGGATGCTGCTGGCCGAGTCGACGCGGGCCGGCGAGCGGGTGCGCATCGCGCGCGAACTGCACGACCTGATGGGCCACCACCTGACCGCGTTGAGTCTGAATCTCGAGGTAGCCAGCCACCTCGTGCAGGGCAAGGCGGTCGAGCACGTCCGCCAGTCGCAGGCGCTGGCTCGGCTGCTGCTGTCGGACGTGCGCGCGGTGGTGAGCCAGCTCCGCGAAGCCGACGACATCGACCTCGGCAAAGCGCTGCGGCTGCTCGTCGAGGGTATTCCCGACCCGGCCATCCACCTCGCGATGCCCGAGGGCTTCGCGATAGACGACCCGCGGCGCGCGCAGGTGCTCCTGCGCTGCGCGCAGGAGACCATCACCAACGCCATCCGTCATGCGCGCGCGCGCAACCTGTGGATCACGTTTTCCCGCGACGCCGACGGCGGCTGGCGGATGCACGCGCGCGACGACGGCCAGGGCAGCGAAGCGCTGCAGGCGGGCAACGGCCTGGCCGGCATGCGCGAGCGGCTTGCGCAGGTCGGCGGAAGGCTCGACATCGAAACCGCGAAGGGCAGGGGTTTCTCCCTCGAAGCGAGGATTCCCCAGGAGGCCAAGGCATGATCAACGTACTGCTGGTGGACGACCAGACCCTGGTGCGCCAGGGCGTGCGCTCGCTGCTCGATCTTTCGGAGGACATCCGCGTGGTCGCCGAGGCGGGCGACGGGCAGCAGGCGCTGCAGATGATCCCCGAGTCGCGTCCGGACGTCGTGCTGCTCGACATGCGCATGCCCAACATGAGCGGACTCGACGTGCTGAACGCGATGAAGGACCGCGAGGGCATGCCGCCGGTGATCATCCTGACCACCTTCGACGACGATCAGCTGGTGCTGGCCGGCATGAAGGCGGGCGCCAAGGGCTACCTGCTGAAGGACGTCTCGCTCGATCAACTGGTGGACGCGGTCAAGATCGTGGCTGCCGGCGGGTCACTGGTGGCGCCGGTGGTGACCCAGCGCCTGCTGTCGGGCCTGAAGAACATGCAGAACGACTTCGCCAGCCTCGACCGCCCCGATCCGCTGACCGATCGCGAGACGGAGATCCTGCGCCTGATGGCCAGCGGCTACTCCAACAAGGAGATCGCCAACTCACTGGGCGTGGCCGAGGGCACGGTGAAGAACCACGTGTCGAACATCCTGTCCAAGCTCGGCGTGCGCGACCGCACGCGGGCGGTGCTCAAGGCGTTCGAGCTGGGGATCGTGCAGTAGGGTCGGGCTGCGCGGTGCGGGATCGCTGCGCCCGGAGCGAGCGTCCCGTTCCGATCTCGCCGCTGTCGCTTTGCCCGCGAGATTGGGTCCTCGAAGAAGGTAGCAGCGCGCCCTGCGCGCGACCGCGCGGCCGAGTCCTCCGCTCAGCCCGCCGCGCCGCGGCTCAGGATGCGCGCGGCCGGTTCTCCCGCGAGGCGCGGGCGGTCGCTCTCGCCGACGCCTTCGTCGACCGGCAGGCGGTTGCAGACGCGGTTGGGGCAGAAGTTGACCGGGGCGAGGACGGTCGCCGGGACCGCTCGGCCGCCGACCCTTTCGGGCACGAAGGTCCGCTGGTCCACGGCGCGGAGCGCGGGCGATCCCAGGCGTTTGCCGGCGTTGCTGCGATGGACCAAGACCGCGGTCGGCCGGCCCTCGGCGTCGAGCTCGGCGCGCACCGGCACTTCGCCCACTTCGCGTGCGCGGATCGATTGCGTCGGACAGGACGGCGGCTTCGCGGTGACGTAGCGTGGTCCGGTCGCGGCGTCGGTGATCCGCAGTTCGTAGTTGTCGCCGACGTCGCGCGCGGCGAGCGTCACCACCACTGACGTGCTGGTCGGCGCGGCGCTGCCATCAAGCGTGCCGGGTTGGAAACGCTACTTCGACACCTCGCCGATCAGTAATTCGCGCAGTCCGCGGACCCGTTCATCGGCCGGCTCGATGGTGACGATGCGCCCGTCGGCATCGAGGTCAAGGGCCAGCGTGGCGTGCAGCGTGATCTCCCTCGGCGGATCGCCGACGGCAGCGAGCGGCAGCACGACAAGCATGGCAAACGGCGCGAGGCGATGCATGGCGAAGTCTCCTCGGCAGGCACGCGGGCGCGAGGCCGCCCATTGGGCCCTGACGCCCCGCGCGGCGCGGGCATAATCCGCGCAACCCTCTGGATCATGCAAGCCCATGCTGTTCCTCGCCTCACAGTCCCCGCGCCGCCGGCAGTTGCTGGGCCAGCTCGGCTTCGACTTCAGCCCGCTGGACGTCGAGGTGTCCGAGGTCGTCGCACCCGGCGAGTCACCCGAGGACTACGTTCGCCGCGTGGCGCGCGAGAAGGCCGGCGCGGGGCTGCTGAAGGTAGCGGCTGCGCCGGGTGCGGTGGTGCTCGGCGCCGACACCGAGGTGGTGCTCGACGGTGCGGTGTTCGGCAAGCCGGTGAACGCCGCGGACGCTGCGCGCATGCTGCGCCGACTCTCCGGCCGCGAGCACCAGGTTCTGTCGGCGCTGTGCTGTGCCAGCGCAGGCCGCGAGCAGACCGTCCTGCAGTGCAGCCGGGTGCGCTTCGCGGCGCTGTCGGAGGCGGACACCGAAGGCTACCTCGCCGCCGGCGAGTGGCAGGGCAAGGCCGGCGCCTATGCCATCCAGGGCCGAGCCGCGGCCTTCGTCGCCCACCTGGACGGCAGCTACAGCGGGGTGATGGGCCTGCCGCTACACGAGGCGTCGGTCCTGCTGCGCGGCTTCGGCCTGCGCCCGGCGCCGGGCCCGCCGGGCTGAACGGTCGCCGGGTGGACAGGTGCGGTCGGCAGCCCGGAGCCGCTATAACGGCGTTCTCGCCCAGCCTTTCCGGTCGTCCTGTGTCCGAAGAAATCCTGGTCAACGTCACCCCGCGCGAAACCCGCGTCGCGGTGGTCGAGAACGGCATGCTGCAGGAGGTGCACATCGAGCGCGCCGCCCGGCGCGGCTATTTCGGCAATATCTACAAGGGGCGGGTGTCGCGGGTGATGCCGGGCATGCAGGCCGCTTTCGTCGAGATCGGCCTCGACCGCGCAGCGTTCCTGCATGCGTCCGATATCCTGCGCGTGCCCGCCGCGGAAGCACAGGAGAACGGCGATGGCCAGGGCCCGACCCCGCCGATCTCTGAGCTGGTGCGCGAAGGCCAGGACCTGGTGGTGCAGGTGGTGAAGGACCCGATCGGCGGCAAGGGCGCGCGCCTGACCACCCATCTGTCGCTGCCCTCGCGCAGCCTCGTCCTGCTGCCGTCGAGCAAGGTGGTCGGAGTGTCGGCGCGGATCGAGGACGAAGTCGAGCGCGTGCGCCTGAAGGACCTCGTTCAGGGCCTGGCCGACCGCGCGCCGGGCTGCGGCTTCATCCTGCGCACCAACGCCGAGGGCCAGGGCGCCGAGGCGCTGGCCGAGGACATCGACTACCTGGCCAAGGTCTGGGCCGCGGTGCAGGAGCAGACCACGCGCGCGCGGGCCGGTGAGCGCATCTACGAGGACCTTTCGCTGCCGCTGCGCGCAGCGCGCGACCTGATGCGCGTCAACGTCGAGAAGGTGCGGGTGGACTCGCGCGAGACGTTCGAAAGGCTCGAGCATTTCGTGCGCCAGTTCATGCCCGGCATGGCGGAGCGGCTGGAGCATTATCCGGGCGAGCGCCCGATCTTCGACCTGTACGGGGTCGAGGACGAGATCCAGCGCGCGCTGCGCAAGGACGTGCCGTTGAAGTCCGGCGGACATCTGGTGATCGACCAGACCGAGGCGATGACCACCATCGACGTCAACACCGGTGCCTTCGTCGGCACGCGCAACCTCGAGGAGACGGTCTACCGCACCAACCTGGAGGCGGCCCAGGCCGCGGCGCGCCAGCTGCGGCTGCGCAACCTCGGCGGCATCGTGATCATCGACTTCATCGACATGACCGACGACGAGCACAAGCGGCAGGTCTTGCGCACGCTGGAAAAGGCGCTGTCGCGCGACCACGCCCGGACCACGGTCTACGACATGAGCCCGCTCGGCCTCGTCGAGATGACGCGAAAGCGCACCACCGAGAGCCTGGAGCGCCAGCTGTGCGAACCCTGCCCGGCCTGCGGCGGGCGCGGCAGCGTGAAGACTCCGGAGACCGTCTGCTACGAGATCTTCCGCGAAATCACCCGCGCGGTGCGCCAGTTCGAGGCGGCGAAGCTGCTGGTGCTGGCCGCGCCGCGGGTGGTCAACCGCATTCTGGAAGAAGAATCGGCGGCAGTGGCCGAACTGGAGGAGTTCATCGGCAAGACCATCCGCTTCCAGGCGGAAGACCAGTACGCACAGGAGCAATATGACGTCGTGCTGCTCTGAGCGCGCGCGGCGCGGCGCATGCACGCCCCGCTGACTCCCGCGCGGCGGCGCTGGCGGCGCCTGCGCCTGTTCGTGGCCGCCACGCTGGCGGCGGCCCTGATCGGCATGGCGCTGGTCCTGGCGACCGCAGCCACCGCGCTGCCCTGGCTGGTCGAACACCCCGAGAAAGTGCGCGATTTCATCGCCCAGCGGCTCGGCCAGCCGGTCGCGTTCGCGGCGCTGCGTGGCGAATGGACGCCGGTCGGGCCGCTGTTCTCGCTCGACGGGCTCGCGGTGGGCGACCCCGCGTTCGGCGAGCCGTTCCGGATCGACAGTGCGGAAGTGGCGATCGATTTCTACGCGTGGCTGAAGCGAGGCGTCCGCTTCACCGAGTTCCGGCTGGTCGGGCTGGAAATCGACGCGGAGCGCGACGCCGGCGGTCGCTGGCGCGTGGCCCGGTTCGGGCGCACCGGCGTGGCCGCCTCCGGGATCGCCACCCTGCTCGATCTCACCGGGGTGGCGATCCGCGACGCGCGGCTGCGGTTGCGCGACCGCGGTGCAGGACTCGACCTGGAACTGGCGCGGGTGGACCTCCGGATCGGCCAGGACTTCGGTGGCCGGCGCTTCGGCGGCGTGGCGTGGATCGATCCCGCTTTGCCGCCGGTGCGCTTCGCCTGCGCCGGGCGCCGGCCAGGCTTCGATTGCTGGCTCGGCGGGCGCGGCCTCGACGCGGCGCGCTGGCTGCGCGACGCGCCACTGGCGGGCATCGTACCGCTGGCGGGTTCGCTCGATGCCGACCTGTGGCTGTCGTTCGATGCCCGCCTGGAGCGCGCGCGGATCGAGGCGCGCGCGTCCGACTTGGTGCTGCGCGGCACGCGCGCGGTGCCGTTCTCCAACGGCGTCGCGATTGAACCGCGTGCCCGGCTGGCGCTGCTGCGGGTGGCTGCGCGCTTCGAGCGCGAAGGTGAAGCGTGGCGCGCCGACTGGCTGGATTGGCGCGAGGACGGCGCGGCGCCGACGATGCGCCTGTCGCTGGCGCGATCCGGCGCGGAGGCGCCGGTCGTGCTGCGCGCGCCGCGTGTCGACCTCGCCACCAGCGCTCCGCTGCTCGCACTGTCCGACCGCATGCCGGACGGCCTGCGTCGACTGCTGTACGAGAACCGGCCGGCCGGCTCGCTGCTCGCGGTCGATCTCGCCTTCGACGGCCCGCTTCCGGCCGGCGCGCTGCGCCTCGACGGCGTGCGACTCGCGATGGGCAGTCGTTCGCCTGGGCTCGAGCGGCTGGATGGCACCCTGCGCGCCTACGACGGTGCGTTCGTGTTCGAGCCCGACCGCGGTTCGCGGGTGACGCTGGCCTGGCCGCAGGTGTTCCGCCAGCCGATCGAGGCGACCGTGCTCGATGGCCACTTCGGTTTCTGGCGCGACGGGGACGGCGCGAGGGTGGAGGCCAGCGGGCTGCGCTTCGAGGGCGACGGTTTCGCCGGCGAGGGCCGCGCCCTGCTGCACTTCGATGGCCAGGGCCGGCGGCCGACGCTCGACGCCGCGCTTTCGGTGTCGCGCGGCGAAGTGGCGAGGGCGCGGCTGTTCTGGCCGGTGAACGCAATGCCGGCGCAGACCGTCGCCTGGCTCGACCGCGCCCTCGTCGGCGGCGTGCTGGAGGCTGGTGCAGCGCAGGTCCGCGGCGACCTCGACGCGTGGCCGTTCCGCGCTGGGGAGGGGCGCTTCGCGGCGCGCGCGCGGGTGCGCGACGTCGACCTCGACTACCACCCGCGCTGGCCTGCGGCGCGGGTCGACGTCGCCGACCTCGAGTTCGGCGCGCTCGGCATGGCGGCGACCAGCGGCGGGGCATCGGTGATGGGCAACCGCATCTCGCTGGCGCGTATGGCGATCGATTCCTTCAAGGATCCGTTGTTGCAGTTGCGGGTCGAGGGCGGGGGCTCGGGGCCGGACCTGATGTCGCTGCTACGCGCCAGCCCGGTGCAGGACGCCAGCGGAGGCTATCTCGCCGGGGTCGAGGTCGGCGGTCGCGCCGACGTCGCCTTCGATCTGGCGCTGCCCTTGCGGCGCGATCTCGGCGAGCCGCGCCTGTTCGGCAGCGCGCGGCTGGCCGACGCCGACCTCGCCGACCGCCAGTGGCGGCTGGCCTTCGCCGGCGCCAACGGCGGGCTGCGCTTCAGCAATCGCGGATTCGCTGCCGACGACCTCGCGGTACGCTACGCGGACGATCCCGCGGCGCTGTCGATCGCGATCGGCGAGTTCGTAGTCGATCCGGCGCACCGGATCGAGGCCAGCCTGCGCGGCGAACTGCCGCTGGCATCGGTGCTGTCCGGCGTGCCGGCGGCGGCCATGCTGCTGCCGCGCGCGCCCGGGCGGTCGCAGTGGTCGATTGAACTCGCGGTCGATGCGCCGGCTCCGGATGCGCCGCCGGGCGCCACGGTGGCGCGGCGGATCAGCCTCGCCTCCGACCTGGTCGGCACTGCGATCGACCTGCCGGCGCCGTTGCGCAAGGACGCTGACAGCAGCCTGCCGGTGCAGGTGCGACTCGACCTGCCGGTGGCCGGCAGCGCGCTCGACATCGATGTCGGCCGGCTGCTGCGTCTGCGCGGACGCATGCCGGGCGCCGATGCGCCGTTCGCCGCCGCGCTCGCCTTCGGCGTCGCAGAGGTCGAGGCGCCGCCGCAGCGAGGCCTGCGGGTGCGCGGGGATGTTCCCGCGCTCGACCTCGGCGGCTGGGCGGCGCTGGGTGCCACCGCGGCCGGCGTCGCGGTCGCGGGGCCGATCGACGTCGATCTCTCCAGCAGTGAACTGGCAGTCCTTGGCCGCGCATTCGGCGAGAGCCGGGTGCGGATGCGCCCGCGCGAAGGCGGAAGCCAGGTCGAGTTCGAGGGCGAAGGGCTCGCCGGACGCCTGACGCTGCCCGCCGACCGCGCCACCCGCGGAGTGACCGCCGAATTCGATCGGCTGCACCTGCCGGAGGCCGCGCCTCGCGTGCCCACGCGCAGCATCGATCCCGGCGGCCTGCCGCCGCTGCACCTGTGGGTCAAGGACCTGCGGCTCGGAGCAGCCCGCCTCGGCGAGGCGCGCGTCGAGACCTTCCCGGTCGCAGGCGGCCTGCGCGTCGAGCAGTTCGAGACCCGCTCCGAGATGCTGGACATCAGCGCGCGTGGCGAATGGACCCTGGTCGACGGCCGTGAAGCGTCGCGCTTCGACATCGGGTTCACCGCCGAAGACCTCGGCCGGATGCTCGCCGCGCTCGGCTTCGCCGGGATCGTCGACGGCGGGCAGACGATGGTGCAGATCGACGGCGCTTGGGCGGGATCGCCGGCGCAGTTCGGGCTGGCGCGCATCGCGGGGACCCTGGTCGCGAGGGTCGGCCAGGGGCGCATCCTCGAGGTCGATCCGGGCGCGGGGCGTCTGCTGGGGCTGGTCAGCCTGCAGGCGATCCCGCGTCGGCTGTCCTTGGACTTCAGCGACTTCTTCCGCAGCGGTATGTCGTTCGATTCGATCGAGGGCCGTTTCGAGCTGCGCGTCGGCGATGCCTGGACCAGCGACCTGCAGGTCCGCGGACCCTCCGCCGATATCGCGGTCAGCGGCCGCACCGGCCTTTCGGCCCGCGATTATGACCAGGAACTGCAGGTCACGCCCAAGGTGGGCGGCGTGCTGCCGGTGGTGGGCGCGCTCGCCGGCGGCCCGGTCGGCGCCGCCGCCGGGCTGGTGGCGCAGGGCGTGCTGCGTTCCCCGCTCGACCAGATGGCGCGCGCGCGTTACCGGGTCACCGGCACCTGGGACAAGCCGCGCATCGACCTGATCGCGCGCGAGCGCGCGCCGCGGCCGGCGCCGGAGCGCAGCGGCTGAACCTGCGGCGAGGCCGCGCGTGAAGGGCGCCGTTGCGTCGCCGACGCTAGACTGGCGTCCCTCCTAACGACGTCCCGATCCCCATGTCCGACGCACTGGCCCTTGCCTGTTCGCGCCTGCTGGAGCCGGCTGCGCTCGCTGCCGGCGACCTCGAACGCCTGTTCTCGCGCGTCATGGGTCCGGGCGTCGACCGCGCCGACGTCTACTTCCAGCACTCGCGCCACGAATCGTGGGTGCTCGAGGACGGCATCGTGCGTGAGGGCGCGCACTCGATCGAGCAGGGCGCGGGGGTGCGCGCGATCAGCGGCGAGAAAACCGGTTTCGCCTACACCGACGAGATTGCCCTGCCGGCGCTGCTGGAGGCCTCGGCGTCGGCGCGGGCGATCGCGCGCGGCGGACGCGAGGCTGGCGCGCGGGCGGTCTCGGCCTGCCGGGCGCAACCGCTGTATGCGCCGGTCGACCCCATCGAGACCCTGGGCCCCGCCGACAAGGTCGCGCTCCTGCGCGAGGTCGACGCCTTCGCGCGCGCGCTCGATCCGCGCGTGCGGCAGGTGATCGTGAGCATCTCCGGCGTGCTCGACACCGTGCTGGTCGCGGCCAGCGACGGCGTGTTGGCCGGCGACGTGCGCCCGCTGGTGCGCTTCAACGTGCAGGTGATCGCCGAATCCGCAGGCCGCCGCGAGCAGGGCTCGGCTGGTGGCGGCGGGCGTTTTCCCTACACCCGCTTCATCGAGCAACGCCTGCCGTTCGACTTCGCCCGCGAGGCGGTGCGCCAGGCGCTGATCAACCTCGATGCCGTCGATGCACCGGCCGGCGGCATGCCGGTGGTGCTGGGGCCGGGCTGGCCGGGCGTACTGCTGCACGAGGCGGTCGGCCACGGTCTGGAAGGCGACTTCAACCGCAAGGGCATGAGCGCCTTCAGCGGGCGCATCGGCCAGCAGGTCGCCGCGCGCGGCGTGACGGTGGTCGACGACGGCACCCTGCCGGAGCGGCGCGGCTCGCTCAGCGTCGACGACGAGGGCACGCCCACGCGCTGCAACGTGCTGATCGAGGACGGGATCCTGGTCGGCTATCTGCAGGACCGCCTCAACGCGCATCTGATGGGCGTCGAACCCACCGGCAACGGCCGCCGCGAGTCGTTCGCTCACCTGCCGATGCCGCGCATGACCAACACCTACATGCGGCCCGGCCCCTACTCGCCGGAGGAGATCATCGCCTCGGTCAAGAAGGGCCTCTACGCGGTCAACTTCGGCGGCGGCCAGGTCGACATCACCAACGGCAAGTTCGTGTTCTCCGCCAGCGAGGCCTATCTGATCGAGGACGGCAAGGTCACCCGCCCGGTCAAGGGCGCGACGCTGATCGGGTCGGGGCCGGAAAGCATGCGCCGCATCGGCATGGTCGGCAACGACATGCGCCTGGACACCGGTGTCGGCGTCTGCGGCAAGGACGGCCAGAGCGTGCCGGTCGGCGTCGGCCAGCCGACGCTGCGCATCGACGAGATGACGGTGGGCGGCACGCGCGCGGGTTGATCGCCCGCGCGTTGCGTTGCGCGGTCCTCGCGGCCCGCTGAGGCCGCAGGCGTCCCCTGCGCTGGGGCGCGCCATCATCCGTGGGAGCGCTGCGCGCAGCGCTCCCACCACCTCTTGATCTTGCTGCTGTCGTCTTGCGCGCGAGCCCCCGCCTGCAGGAGCGCGCAGGGCGCGCTCCTGCAGGCGCGAACACGTGTTCGCACGCACGGCGACAGCGCAACGATCGGAAGGCCGCGCTCGCGCCGTGCACGCCATCCCCTACAATTGCCCGATGGAATTCACCCTCCACGCCACCGACGGCGCCGCACGCCGCGGCACGTTGGCGTTCGAACGCGGGAACGTCGAGACGCCGGCCTTCATGCCGGTCGGAACCTATGGGTCGGTCAAGGCCATGCTGCCGCGCGACCTGCGCGCGGTCGGGGCAGAGATGATCCTCGGCAATACCTTCCACCTGTTCCTGCGGCCGGGCACCGATGTGGTCGCTCGCTTCGGCGGACTGCATCGGTTCATCGGCTGGAACGGGCCGATCCTCACCGACTCCGGCGGTTTCCAGGTGTTCTCGCTGGCGCACCGGCGCAAGATCAGCGAGGACGGCGTGTGGTTCGCCTCGCCGGTCGACGGGGCCAGGGTGTTCCTTTCGCCGGAGGAATCGATGCGCATCCAGCGCGTGCTGGACTCCGACGTGGCGATGATCTTCGACGAGTGCACGCCGTATCCGGCCACCGAGCCGCAGGCGAGCGACTCGATGGAACTGTCGTTGCGCTGGGCGGAGCGCAGCAGGCGCGCACACGAGGGCAACCGCAACGCCCTGTTCGGGATCGTGCAGGGCGGCGTCTACCCGTCGCTGCGCGAGCGTTCCGCGCGCGGACTGATCGACATCGGCTTCGACGGCTACGCGGTCGGCGGGCTGGCGGTCGGCGAGCCCGAGGAGGAGCGCAACCGCACGCTGGAGGAAACGGTGCCCATGCTCCCCTTCGAGCGACCGCGCTACCTGATGGGCGTGGGTCGGCCGGAGGACATCGTGGAGGCCGTTCGCCGCGGCATCGACATGTTCGATTGCGTGATGCCGACCCGCAACGCGCGCAACGGTCATTACTTCACGCGCACCGGGACCCTGCGCATCCGCAACGCGAGGTACGAGTCCGACCCGCTGCCGATCGACCCGGAATGCACTTGCGCGGCCTGCGCCGGCGGGTTCTCGCGCGCCTACCTTCGCCACCTCGACCGCTGCAACGAGATGCTGGGGCCGATGCTGGGCACGATCCACAACCTGCACTACTACCAGGACCTCATGCGCGGCCTGCGCGACGCCATCGCCGGCGGGCGGCTCGGCGAGTTCGCGCAGGCCTTCCATGCCGCGCGGGCGCCGCAGGCCGGGCCCTGAGGCGCCGGCGCGCCAAAAACTACCGGGGCCGCGCCGGGCCGGGTAAACTCGCGGCCGCCATGAGTCCGACCCGCCAGTCCGCCCGGATCGCCGTCTATCCGGGCACCTTCGATCCGATCACCAATGGGCACGCCGACCTGGTGGCGCGGGCGGCGCCTTTGTTCGACCGCATCGTGGTGGGCATCGCCGAGAGCCCAGGCAAGGGCCCGTCGCTGCCGCTGGACCTGCGCATCTCGCTGGCGCAGGAGGCGCTCGCCAGCGTGCCCAACGTCGACGTGCGCGGCTTCGACTCGCTGCTCGCAACCTTCGTGCGTGACTTGGGCGCCGGCGTGATCCTGCGCGGCCTGCGCGCGGTGTCGGACTTCGAGTACGAGTTCCAACTCGCCAGTATGAACCGCCACCTGATTCCCGAGGTGGAAACCCTATTCCTGACCCCGGCCGAGCAGTACTCCTTCATTTCGTCGTCGCTGGTGCGCGAGATCGCGCGCCTCGGCGGCGACGTTAGCGGGTTCGTCCATCCGTCGGTGCAGCAGGCGCTGCGCCGGCGCTTCCAGCCGGGCTGACATTCCCGGTCCGCGTCCGCCCAGCAGAGGTTGTCCATGAGCAAGACCTTGCGCTTCGTCATCGCCGCCGGCCTCGCGCTCGGCGTCGCCGCCTGCCAGAAGGCCGAGGAGGCCAAGCCCGCCGAACAGGCCGCCGCGCCGAAGGTGGTGCTGACCACGCCGACCGACGGCAACCCCGAGTCCTGGAAGGCCTTCCTCACGCAGGAACTGCAGCCCCACATCGACCGTCGCTACCGCCGGCCCTTCCTCTACTTCATTCCCGACGTGGTCGCCGACGCGCCGGACGCCGCCGAGCAGCAGCAGCGCTTCGACGACCAGTTCGCCAACGTCGAGAACACCATCGGTCGCGGCGTGCAGGCGGGTTCGATGCTGGCCTTCGGTGGCCCGAACTCCGCCAAGGTCGCCGAGGTGATCGAGCAGGCGTTCAAGTTAGCGGGCCCGAAGTCGCTCAAGGGCGTGCGCGTGGTGGTGGTCGCCCGCCCCGAGGAGCGCGCGCGCGTCGAGGCCGCGGTGCTGCCGACCGAGCCGGACTTCGTCTGGATCGACATCAAGTAACGCAGTCCCCGTCGCCGCGCGGCCTTCGCCGCGCGGGAAGACCAGCCGGGCCTGCAG
>DHLY01000067.1:2702-10930 GCA_002405525.1 Proteobacteria bacterium UBA4656 | reverse complement strand
CCCCCCCCCCCCCCCACCGCCGGTCCGCGACGATGGCCCTTTACATCACCGACCAGTGCGTCAACTGCGACGTTTGCGAGCCGGTGTGCCCGAACGGCGCGATCCGGATGGGGCCGGAGATCTACGAGATCGTCCCGGACCGGTGCACAGAGTGCGTCGGACACCACCCCGAGCCCCAGTGTGTCGCGGTGTGCCCGGTGGAATGCATTTTCGTCGACCCCGCGCATACGGAATCGCGCGCCACCCTGCAGGCCCGGTACGAGCGCCTGACCGGAGCCCCCGCATGAGCCTGCGATCCGCGCTTTGCCTGCTGTTCCTCGTCGTACCCGTTGTCGCGCATGCCGCGGACGGCGCGGCTGCCGCGCGGCCGCCGCAGGCGGCGATCGCCAGCGCCAACGCGCAAGCCACGGACGCCGGCCTCGAGGTTCTCGCCGCCGGCGGCAACGCCTTCGATGCCGCGGTCGCGGTCAGCGCCGCGCTGGGCCTGGTGGAGCCGGAAAGCTCCGGCCTCGGTGGCGGCGGCTTCTTTCTGCTGAAACTGTCCGACGGTCGCGAGGTTTTCGTCGACGCGCGCGAACGCGCGCCGCTGGCCGCCACGCGCGACATGTATCTCGACGCCCAGGGCAATCCGAACCGCGATCAGACGGTGAATGGGCCGCTCGCCGCGGCGATCCCCGGACTGCCGGCAGGCCTGGTCCACGTGGCCTCGAAGTACGGCCGCCTGCCGCTGTCGAAGTCGCTTGCGCCGGCGATCCGGCTGGCCGAGCGCGGCTGGGCGTTCGGCGACAAGAACATCACCATGATGGGCTGGCGCCGCGAGGTGCTGTCGAAGAACGCGGCCGCAGCGAGGCTGTTCCTGCCGGGCGGCAAGGTGCCGGCCAAGGGCCAGCGCATGCGCAACCCGGACTACGCGCGCGTGCTGCGGCGGCTGGCCGCGGAAGGCCATGACGGCTTCTACCGCGGCCCGCTCGCCCGGCAATTGGTCGATGGCGTGCGCGCCGGCGGCGGCAACTGGGTGCTGGAGGACCTCGCGCAGTACACGGTGGTCGAGCGCGCGCCGATCTCGTTCGAGTACCGCGGCTGGCGCCTCGTCACCGCACCGCCGCCCTCGTCGGGCGGCGCCGCGCTGGCGCAGATCTTCCACGTGTTGTCCGGCTACGACCTCGCCGGCATGTCGCGGGTGGGGCGTGTGCACCTGCTCACCGAGGCGATGCGCCGCGCCTACCGCGACCGCGCGATCTACCTCGGCGACCCGGACTTCGTGAAGGTGCCGCTGGAGCTCATCACCAGCAACGTCTATGCGGCGGGCCTGCGCGCGTCGATCAGCCTGCAGAAGGCGATGCCCAGCGACCTGCTGCCCGGCATCAACGCGGAGCCGGAACGCCCCGATACCACGCATTTCTCGATCATCGACGCCGAAGGCAATCTCGCGGCGGTGACCCAGACCGTGAACCTGCCCTATGGCAACGCCTTCGTCGTGCCCGGCACCGGCTTCCTGCTCAACAACGAGATGGACGACTTCTCGGTCAAGCCCGGCGTGCCCAATGCGTTCGGCCTGGTGGGCGAGGACGCCAACGCCATCGCGCCCGGCAAGCGTCCGCTGTCGTCGATGACGCCGACGCTGCTGCTGGGGGCGGACCGGGTGGCGGTGATCGGCACGCCCGGCGGCAGCCGCATCATCACCATGGTGCTGCTGGGCCTGCTGGAACTGATGGATGGCAAGGGCGCACAGGATGCGGCCAGTCTGCCGCGGTTCCATCATCAGTATCTGCCCGACGTGCTGTCCGCGGAACCCGGCACCTTCAGCGACGACGAGATCGCGCAGCTGAAGGCACGCGGCCATACGGTCGCGCCCGGCGAGCGGCCCTGGGGCAACATGCAGGTGGTTCTCTGGGACCGCAAGGCCAGCACCGTCGAAGCCGGCACCGACCCGCGCTGGAAAGGTGTCGGCAAGGGGGAGGCGGTCAACCAGGTGTTCCAGTAGGGTCCGTGCCGGGAGGTGTTTCGTAGGGTGCAATGAGCGCGGCGAGTCGCACCATCACGGGTGCCGATGGCCGGATCGGTGCGATTCGCTGCGCTCATTGCACCCTTCCATGAGTACAAGGGTGTCAAGCCCGGTCCGGCTGGCTTGCCGTTGGTTGGCTCTCTTGGTTTGGTGTTTCTGTTGCGATTCGTGGTGCGTGCTGGTTCGGTGCGACGATTCTTGAACATGCGCCGGAACCCCAGCATCGACAACGCGCGCGCGCCCGTCGCATCGATGCCCCGCAGACGCTGCAACGTCTCGATCCGTGCGCAGGTCATCTCATCCAGCGTCTCGGCCCGCACTCGCATCTCTCCGAGCTTGCACTCCACCAGATCCAGACGCTCCAGTTCATCACCAGCACAGCGCGCAACTGCGGCCCCAGCGGCCGACCAGCCCCCCGCCGCGCAGCCGATCTTCCGCAGCGCCGCTCGCCAATCCCCGGGCAGCCCCCGACTGCCATGCGTGCGCAGCTTCTTGCCAGTCCGATCCGCCAGTCCGCGTCGCTCGGCGCTCAGGCGATCCCGCTCCCGCTGCCACTCCCGGCTGTTCTCCGCTTTCTCCCCAGGAACCCGAACAACCGCAGCGCCTCAGGCTCAGACCGCGCGTATCGCCACCGCACCACCGCCAGCGCATCCGCATCCAGCCGGTCCGTATTCGCCCGCTTCGCACGCCGATCCACCTGCCGGCTCACCGGATCGATCACCACCGCCTCGATCCCCCGCGCGACCAGCGTCCGCAGCAACCAGAATCCCTCCCGCCCCGCCTCGTAACCCACCACCACCGGCGCCTGCGCCGCCAGACCAAAAACCTCACCAGCGCCTCCACGATCTCCCCCAGCAGCGTTTCCAGTCGCTCGCCAGGGCCGTCGGCAGACAGCACCCTCCGCCGAACCCTGCCCCCAGCAAAGCTCCCCACCACCCCCTTCGCGCTCGCAATCTCGATCGCCACCGCCATCTGGCACACTGCACTCGTCAGGGGCCTCGACATCCCGGTTTCTCCACTTTCGTCGGTTGGGATTCCAGTATCGGCGACCCTGGCCCTGACTCCTGGGGTCTACGCCGGTGGTGGGTTCGGGCCCGGGGCGCAGTAAGGGCGAACATCGTTGCGTCGTCGCTGTATCCCGGCCCCTGCTTGTGGCTGGGCCCTGGGCCCTTGGCCCTCGAGTCAATCACCAAGTCTCGCGAGCACCGCCATGCGCATCTGGTCCATCAACGGCAATACCCAGGCCCTCGACGGCGGGGCGATGTTCGGCAACGCGCCGAAGGCGGTTTGGCAAAAGTGGCTGCCGGCCGACGCGGCCAACCGCGTGCCGCTGGCGTGCCGCGCGCTGCTGGTGGACGGCATCGCCGGCGGCAAGAGGGTGCTGTTCGAGGCCGGCATCGGCGCTTTCTTCGAGCCGAAACTGCGCGAACGCTACGGGGTGGTCGAAGCGGACCATGTGCTGCTCGATTCGCTGCGCCGCGCCGGCTTCACGCACGATGACATCGACGCGGTGGTGCTGTCCCACCTGCACTTCGACCACGCCGGCGGCCTGCTGGCGGCGTGGCGCGAGGGCCACGGGCCGGAACTGCTGTTCCCGAACGCGCGCTTCGTGGTCAGCCGCGCCGGCTTCGAACGCGCGAAGCGCCCGCACCCCCGCGATCGCGCGTCCTACATCCCGGAACTGCCGGGGCTGCTGGAGGCCTCCGGCCGCCTGGAACTGGTCGATGGCCCGCACACGCCGAGCCTCGGCACCGACGTCGCCTTCGAGTTCAGTGACGGGCACACGCCCGGGCTGATGCTCGCCACCGTCGGCGGCGCCGGCGGCGTGGCCTACTGCGCCGACCTGATCCCCGGCCGGCCGTGGGTGCATGTGCCGATCACCATGGGCTACGACCGCTATCCGGAGCTGCTGATCGACGAGAAGCAGCGCTTCCTCGACGACAAGCTGGCGCGCGGCGTACGACTGTTCTTCACCCACGATCCGAAGTGCGCGATCGCGTGCCTGGCGCGCGACAACAAAGGCCGGTACGGCACGCTCGACGAGCGCGCCGAGATCGAGGCCGAGCCAATCGCCGCCTGAACGCGGCGCCCACGATCCCGAGGAGACCCCATGCGCCACGCCATCGCCGCCTGCCTGCTGCTCGTCGCGCCTGTCGTCCTGGCCGCCGACCATGGCGACCCGCTGCCGCCCGATGCGGTGCCGGTGTCGATCGCCAGCGCGCTGGCCGACGCCGACGCCCACGACGACGCCCCGCGCGCCTTCAGCGGTCGCGTCGGCAGGGTCTGCCAGACCAAGGGCTGCTGGATGATCCTCACCGAGGGCGATGCGATGGTGCGGGTGATGACCGGGCATCGTTACTTCCTGCCCAAGGATGCGAGCGGCGACGCGGTCGTCTACGGCACGCTCGTGCGCAAGGAAATGAGCCCCGCGCAGGCCGCGCACATGGCCAAGGATGCCGGCGACGCGGCGCCGCCGGACGGGCAGGGCGCAGTCGAGTGGCGCATCGACGCCCTCTCGATCCGGATCGAGCCGGCGGGCTGAAGGCCGCCGCACGCGCCGCGGCGGCGCATGCGGGTGCCGCATCGCCGGCCCGCAGCCGATTCAGCGCGCTTCCCAGCGCCGCCCGGCGGCGTCGAAGTCGAGGAAGTAGAGCCCGGCGTAGAGCTTGGGGTCGATCGCGTAGCCGTTCGCCATCGCGCGCGCAAGGAAGGCCGCGCACCCCGCGCGCGGCACGCGATGGACCTCGATCGCTTCGGTCGCGTCGCCGCCGCCTGCGCCGACCTGCACCAGGTCGAAGGCGCGCACGAAGGTCATCACCTCGGTGCTCATGCCGGCCGAAGACGGCCCGCCCATCACGACCTCCAGCCGTCCGGCCCGCCAGCCGGTCTCCTCTTCCAGCTCGCGCGCCGCGGAGTCGAGGCAGTCCTCGTCCTCGCCGCCGGCGAGGTCGCCCACCAGTCCGGCCGGCATTTCGATGGTGCGCTGGCCGAGCGGGACGCGGAACTGCTCGACGAACAGCACCTCGTCCTGCGGTGTCACGGCGACGATGATCACCGCGCCGCGCGGGTTGACCCGCTCGACGTATTCCCAGGTGCCGCGCCGGCGCAGGACCAGCCAGCGGCCGTTGAAAAGGGTCTCGGTTTCCGCCATCTTGCGCGCCCCGTCCGCGGCGCCCGGCGCGCCGCATGGTCCAGCATAGCGGCGAACTTTCCGCCGTCCCCGAGGTCCCTGACCCGCCGCCCCTGCGAGCCTGCCGATGAACCGCTTCCGCCCGCTGCTGCTCTGCCTCGCCCTGTTGCCGGCCGCCGCCGCGGCGCAGGTCCCCGCCGCCGCCGCGCCCGCCGGCGCGGCGCCGCTGCCGGCCGACATCGCGGAACAGATCGCGCGCAGCAACGGCGTGCCGTCGCTGCTTGCCCTCGGCCAGCGGCTCAATGCCGAGCGCAACTGGCCGCTGTATGAAGCGACGATGAAGCGGATCAGCGAGTTGCGCCCGCACGCGGGCAACATCCGGCTCGAACTCGCCGCCGCCCACGCCCTGCAGGACGACAAGCCGGCAGGCTACGACACCCTGCTGCAGCTGCGCGACCAGGGCTGGGGCTTCGACATCGCGGCCGATCCGCGGCTCGCCAGCCTGCACGGCACCCCGTTGTGGTCGTTCCTCGTCGACGGCTTCAAGTCCAACCGCGCGGCCGCCGGCAGCGGCAGGGTCGCCCACGAATTGCCGGCCGGCGACCTTCTGGTGGAGGCGCTGGCGTGGGATCCGGCGCGCAAGCGGCTGCTGGCCGGCAGCGTGCGCAGCGGCGAGGTTTCGCTGGTCGGCGACGACGGCTCGTTGTCGCCGCTGGTCAGGCCGGATGCCGACAACGGCCTGTGGGGAGTGTTCGAACTCGCCGTCGATCCGGCCCGCGACCGGCTGTACGCGGCCAGCGCGGCGATCCCGCACGTGCGGCATGCGCGCGGCGAGGACTACGGCCGCGCCGGGGTGTGGACCTTCGAACTCTCGAGCGGTCGCTACCTCGCGCGCGCGGTGCTGCCGCGCGACGGGCGCAATCGCCTGCTCAGCGGCCTCGCAGTGGCCCCCGACGGCAGCGTCTACGCGGCCGACAGCCAGACGCGGCAGTTGTTCAGGCTCGAGGGCGACGCGCTGCGCGTCGTGGTGGACAACCCGCGCCTGACGTCGATCCGCGGCGTGGCGGTCAGCGCCGACGGCCGCCGGCTGTATTTCTCCGACATCGAGCTCGGCCTGTTCGGCATCGACCTGTCCACCGGGCGCCCGTTCGACGTGAAGGTGGCGCGCAGCGTCAGCCTGTTCGGCATCGAGAGCCTGTACTGGCACGCCGGCAACCTCATCGCCGTGCAGAACGGACTGCGGCCCAACCGGATCGTGCGGCTGGTGGTGGCGGCGGACGGCATGGGCGTGACCGCGGCGCAACCGGTCGACGTCGCGCAGGCCGCGTGGGGCCAGCCGACCCGCGGCGCCCTGGCCGGCGACAAGCTGTATGTCATCGCCAATTCGCAGAAGGGCGGCTACACCGGCCTCGGCATCCCGAAGGACCTGGCGAAACTGGAGCGGATCCGGATCTGGGAAAGCCCGCTGGCGGCACCGAACTGACGCTGCTCAGTCCGGCGCGAGTTCGCGCACGCGGCGGCGCGTCAGCGGCCCGAAGCGCAGGCGGTCCAGCAGTTCGTCGGTGCGCGCCAGATCCGGGGCGCGTCGCGCATAGGCGTCGGGCTCGCCCGGCGCGGGCGCGTCGAGTGCGATCACGCTGAGCGTGCGCGACAGCAGAGCCTGCCCGCGGTGCTCGCGGATGCGCGCAGCGGCCGACGCCGCGCCGCGGATGCCGCGCAGGTAGGGCACCTCGTCGAGCCGTGCCAGCAGCGCGTCCAGCGTGTCGAAGTGCGCCAGCAGCGCGGCGGCGGTCTTCGGTCCCACGCCGGGCACGCCGGGGATGTTGTCCACCGCGTCGCCGGTGAGCGCCAGGAAGTCCGCCACCTGGTCGGCGCGCACGCCCATCCGCGCCGGCACGTCGTCGCGCCCGAAGCGCTCGCGCTTGGCGAAGTCCCAGACCTGGTCGTGCTCGCCCAGCAGTTGGGTCAGGTCCTTGTCGCCGCTGACGATCACGCCGCGGAAGCCGTGGCCGCGAAGCCGCGCCAGCGCGCTGCCGATCAGGTCGTCGGCCTCGTAGTCCGCGTCGGAGAGCACGCAGGCGCCGAGCGTGGCGGCCACCTCCCGGCAGTAGTCGAACTGCCGGTCGAGGTCGGGCGGCGGCAGTTCGCGGTTGGCCTTGTACGCGGGATACAGCCGGTTGCGGAACGACGTGGTCAACGATTGGTCGAAGGCCACCAGCAGATGGCTCGGCTTGGCCTGTTCGCACAGGCTCAGCAGGAAGGACAGGAAACCCTGCACCGCGTGCACCGGCTGGCCTTCGTGGTCGGCGAACTCCGGTGCCACCGAGTAGTACGCGCGGAACACGTACATGCTGGCGTCCACCAGGTGCACGGTGGGGGCCGCCACGGGCGTCAGTCCGCCAGCGCGAGGTCGGACAGGCGGGCCAACGCGTCCGGGCGGGCGCGCTCGGCGCCGGGCTCGCGCGGCGTGCCGATGTGCACGAAGGCGACGATGCGCTCGTGCGCCGCCAGCCCGAACCAGCGCGCGACTTCGACATCGTAGGCCGCGAAGCCGGTCAGCCACTGCGCGCCGAATCCCAGCACCTGCGCGCCGAGCAGCAGGTTGTAGGCGGCGAGGCCGGCCGACAGCAATTGCTCCTGCTCGGGAACCTTGTGGCCCGCGGTCAGCGACGCCACCACCGCCATCACCAGCGGTGCGTGGATGTAGCGGTGGCGCTCCTTGTCCACCTTGGCGGGATCCGCCGTCGGGTCGCGCGCCAGCATCAGGTCGGCCAGCCTGGTTCCGAATGCCGCCCGCTGCGCGCCGGCGATGCGGATGAAGCGCCACGGCGTGAGCCGCCCGTGGTCGGGTACGCGCACGGCCAGATCGAGCAGGATCTTCAACTGCGCCGCGTCCGGGCCCGGCTCGCCGAGGGCCTTCGAGGGCACGGACTGGCGGCGCTGGAGGAAGGCCAGGGGAGTGTCGGTCATCGGCGGCGGTGGGGGCGGGGGCTGGGAGCGAGTTTAGCCGGTGGGGATGTGGCGGAAAGGGCCCAGGGTCCAGACCGATTGGGACGGGTCGGGCGGCGTAGGGTGCAATGAGCGCAGCGACGC
>DHLY01000067.1:0-2570 GCA_002405525.1 Proteobacteria bacterium UBA4656 | reverse complement strand
GCGTCGCTGCGCTCATTGCACCCTGCAAAGATTGCGGCGCCACTTCAGTCACTGGGCCCTGCGCCCTGGGCCCTCCAGCCGTGCGCCGACTCCCACAGCCGCCAGCGCATGGCGTACCATCGGGAAGCCAGCGTACTCGGGGAGAAATCATGCCGGTCACCATCGGGGTGGTGCGCGAGACCGCACCCAACGAGCGCCGCGTCGCGCTCGTGCCGGACGTCGTCAAGAAACTCAGGCCGCTGGGCGCCACGGTCGCGCTGCAGCGCGGCGCGGGCGATCCCACCCACCTGCCGGACGCCAGTTTCGGCGACGGCGTGGAGGTGGTCGACGACCCGAAGGCGGTGCTGGGCAGGGCCGATGTGGTCTTCAAGGTCGCCCCGCCCACGCTGGACGAAATTGCCGCACTGCGCGAAGGATCGGTCCTGTTGGCGACCCTGCAGCCGCACCTGAATCCGGAGCGCACCAGGGCCCTGCGCGACCGCAAGGTCACCGCCTTCGCGATGGAACTGCTGCCGCGCACCACGCGCGCGCAGGCGATGGACATCCTGTCCTCGCAGGCCGGCATGGCCGGCTACAAGGCGGTGCTGATCGCCGCCCAGCAGAGCCCCAAGTTCTTCCCCATGCTCACCACCGCCGCGGGCACCATCCGCCCGAGCAAGGTGCTGATCGTCGGCGCCGGCGTGGCCGGCCTGCAGGCGATCGCCACCGCGCGCCGGCTGGGCGCGCAGGTGGAAGGTTTCGACGTGCGCCCCGAGGTGAAGGAACAGATCCAGTCGCTGGGCGCGAAGTTCCTCGACCTCGGCGTGTCGGCGTCCGGCAGCGGCGGCTACGCGCGCGAACTCACCGCCGACGAGCGCGCCGAGCAGCAGCGCCGACTCGGCGAACACCTCAAGGGCATCGACGTCATCGTGACCACGGCCGCGGTGCCTGGCCGCCCCGCGCCGAAGATCATCTCCAAGGCCATGGTCGAGGGCATGAAGGCCGGCAGCGTGATCGTCGACCTCGCCGCCGAGACCGGCGGCAACTGCGAACTCACGAAGCCCGGTGAGACCATCGTCCACGGCGCAGTGACCATCGTCGGGCCGGTCGGCCTGCCGAGCATGGGGGCGATCCACGCCAGCGAGATGTACGCCAAGAACCTGTTCAACTTCGCCAGCCTGTTCATCAAGGACGGCGCGATCGCGCTGGACTGGGAGGACGAGCTGATCGCCAAGACCTGCCTCACCCATGCGGGCGAGATCCGGCACGAGCCGACCAAGAAACTGGTGGAGGGGGGCTGACCATGTTGGATGGATTCCTGGCGCTGTACATCTTCGCGCTGGCCGCGATCACCGGGCATGTGATCATCTCCCGCGTGCCGGTGATCCTGCACACGCCGCTGATGTCGGGCTCGAACTTCGTGCACGGCATCGTGGTGGTGGGCGGCATGGTCGCGCTGGCGCACGCCGACACGAACCTCGAGCGCGCGGTCGGCTTCATCGCCGTGCTGCTCGGCGCGGGCAACGCGGTCGGCGGCTACGTGGTGACCGAGCGCATGCTGGAGATGTTCAAGTCCAGCAAGAAGCCGGGAGGCCAGTGAGATGAGCCTCGCCGCGATCCTCGACTTCCTCGCCAAGGCGAGCTACTTCGCCGCAGCGCTGCTGTTCATCCTCGGCCTGATGCAGATGGGCTCGCCGGTCACGGCGCGCAAGGGCATCCGCTGGGCCGGCGTGGGCATGGTCATCGCCACCGCGGTGACCTTCGTGGCCCCGTCCACCTGGGGCGAGCACGGCATCGACACGCTCAACCTCGGCCTGATGGTGCTCGCCATCGTGCTGTCGTACGCGTTCTGGGTCTGGGGCAAGAAGGTCCCGATCACCGACATGCCGCAGATGGTCGCCATCTTCAACGGCATGGGCGGCGGCTCGGCAGCGGCGATCGGTGCCGCGGCGATGATCAACGCCGCGACGTTCACCGGCGAGTGCACCCCGCAGGCGATGGCCGCGCACGCCTGCATGGACACCACCAAGTCGGTGCTGGCCATCCTCGGCGCGCTGATCGGCGCGATCTCGTTCTCGGGTTCGGTGATCGCCTGGGCCAAGCTCGACGGCCGGCTGGACAAGCGCTTCACCTTCGGTGGCCAGCAGGTGGTCAACCTGCTGGTGTTCGTGGCCTGCGTGGCGCTCGGCGGCTATCTCGTGTTCCAGCTCGACGTGCCTGTGATCATCGCCTTCTTCGCGCTGTGCCTCCTGTTCGGTGTGCTGATGACGCTGCCGATCGGCGGCGCCGACATGCCGGTGGTGATCTCGCTGTACAACGCCTTCACCGGGCTGGCCGTGGCCTTCGAGGGCTACGTGCTGCAGAACGAGTCGCTGATCATCGCCGGCACCGTGGTCGGCGCGGCGGGCATGCTGCTCACGCAGTTGATGGCCAAGGCCATGAACCGGCCGATCAGCAACGTGCTGTTCTCCAACTTCGGCGGCGGCGGCGGCAGCGGCGAGGCGATCAAGGGCTCGATGAAGCCGATCGAGGCCTCGGACGCGGCCTCGCTGCTGTACCTCGCCGAGAAGGTCATCGTGGTGCCGGGCTAC
>DHLY01000142.1:11152-19551 GCA_002405525.1 Proteobacteria bacterium UBA4656 | reverse complement strand
CACGAACGACGCCAGCGAGCCCTGCACATAGGGGTCCAGCACCACGAACTCGGGCAGTTCGAGGCCGGCGGGCGTCAGTTCGACGTCGCGCGTGGTGGCCTGCTCGGCCGCGATCGCGAGGCCTTCGAGGGTCTGCGCGGCGTAGTCGGCGGCGATCACCGAGATTGCGTAGGTGCCCGGCGGCAGTCGGGCCTCGAAGCGCCCGTCGGCGTCGGTGCGCAGATCCAGCGGCGTGCCGGACACGAACACCCGCGCGTTGGCGATCGGCGCGCCGTTCTCGGAGCTGACGATGCGCCCGCGCAGGGTGCCCGGCGGGCCGTCGGCGGCGGCGGTCGGCGCGGCGGCCGCGCGCGTCTCGCGCGCGCCCAGCGACGACGCGACCTGCACCGAAGGTTCGGCGCCGTCGCGCAGGGTGGCGATCAGTTCCGCGTTCTCGCCCTCGGCGACCTCGATCTCGTAGCGCAGCAGTTCGGCGCCGTCGCGCCGCAGCACGATGACGCGCTTGCCGGGCTGCAGTTGCAGCTGGGCGGTGCCGTCGGCGTTGGTGGCGCCGATCGCGTCGCCGTCGACTTCGACGATCGCGGCGGCCAGCGGCGTCTCGCCGTCGAAAGCGACGACGTTGAGTTCAGCCGGGCTGGCCGCCAGCGCGGCGCGCACGGCGAGCGCCAGCGCGGCGAGGGTTCCGAGGGTGCGGTTCATGGGGTCAGGGTTCCGATCGGGCTGCGCCGCACGGGCGCGGCCGATGTAGGTGCGCGCTCGCGCGCGACCGCGGCAACCATTCCCTGCCGCAAGCCTCCGCTGCTGCGGCCGCGCGCAAGCGCGCTCCTACGGAGGTTCGCTGGCGCATCACACGCAGGTCCAGCGCGCGTCGACGCAGTCGCTCATGATCTTGCGCAGCTCCGTGGCCTTGCGGAACAGGTCCGGGCGGCGCAGTGCGGCGAGGTGGCGTTCGGCGCCGTCGAAGTCGCCGCCGCGGAAGGTGGCGTAGGCGAGCGCGTAGCGCACGTCCTCGTCGTCGAGCAGGCGCGCGCGGGCGAGCGCGTCGCCCATGGCGACGATTTGCTCGAACCGGCGCAGTTCGGCCAGGATGCCGACGCGCTGCTTCAGTTTTTTCTGCGGATCGAGCACGCGCTGGTTCAGCGCCAGGGCGCGCGTCGGAAAGCCCGCGCGGCGGTACAGCTCGGCCGCCTCGGTCAGCAGCGCGGGGTCGCGCTCGGCGACCTCGGACAGCAGGTTCGCCGCGGCCAGTTCCATCTTCGCGTCGAGGTAGGTCTGGGCCAGCGCCTTGGCGAGGTTGTCGTTGTCGGGCCAGCGCAGGCGCGCGGACTCGAGGAGCTTCTTCGATTCGTCGAGGCTCTTCGCGCGGCGCAGCGCGGCGCCGATCGCCGCGTAGTCGTCGGGGCCGACGTCGGTGCGGCGCACGAACTCGCGCGCCACCGTGGAGGCGTCCTGGTACAGCCCGGCCTCGATCAGGTAGAACACCTGGCGGCGGGTGAAGGTGTTGTTGGCCGGAAAGCGCAGCGTCGCCTCGCGCAGCACGTCGAGCGCCTGCTGGCGGTCGCCGCGCATCCACTGCGCGTGGGCGCGCATCGACCACGCGCCGGCGATGTCGCCGAGGGCATCGCCCGCGCGCTCGATGGTGGCCACGGTGCGCGCCCAGTCCTGCTGCGCGAAGTAGGCCTGCGCCAGGTACAGCTGCACCAGCGGGTCCACGGTGCCGGCGGCGATGCCCTTCTCGAAGGCCTCGACCGCGGCCGGCATCTGGTTGCGCGCCATCGCGATCAGGCCACGCACGGTCCAGTAGCGGGCCCCGTCGACGCCCTCGGCGGCCGGGTCGACGTTGCCGAGCGCGGCATCGGCGCGGTCGAGCGCGCCGTCGCGCAGCAGGGTCTCGGACACCGACAGCCAGTCGATCTCCTCGTTCTTCTTCGCCTGCGCGGTGGCGACGGCCAGTAGCAGCCCGAAGCAGGCGTAGCGCAGCGCATCGCGGAGGGCGGCGAGGAAACTCATGGCGTCACCCGAGGTCGAAGCGGACACGTTGCGTGGCCCACACGCGCACCGCCTCGCCCTTGTAGGAAGCGGGCTCGAACTTCCAGCCCTGCACGCCCTGCACGGCGACGTCGTCGAACACGCCGGGCGGGTTGGATTCGAGCACCTTGGCGCGCTCGACCTGGCCGGTCGGGCCGATCAGCACGGACAGCAGCACGTAGCCGGTCACGCCCTGCGCCTTGGCGCGCGGCGGATAGGGCATCGGGTTCTGCACGATCGGGCGCGGCGGCGAATCGACCGTGTCGTCGGTCATCGTGCCGCCGGCTTCGCCGAGGATGCCAGCGGCGGCATCGAGGCCGGCCTGTTCGAACTGCGGCAGGCCGAAGTCGAGTCCGGCCAACGACGACTCCAGGCCGACGATGGGATTCACGCGCGCGCGCTGCTGGCGCTTCGGCGGCGGCTTGGGCTTTTCCTGCGGCGGCGGCTTGGGGCGCGCGCGCGGCTCGACTTGCACCGTGGTGCCGAACGCGTTGGCGTCGTTGCGGTGGAAGCCGGCAGTGGCGTTCATCAGCACCACGGAGGCACCGAGCAGCGCGAACCCGAACGCGCCAGAAGCCAGCGCGATGCTGCGGCGGCGCAGCGATTCCGGGATCACGGACAGGGCAGCCATGGTGTGATCAGCCCTCGCCGGCCTCGGCGCCGGTGGCCACGCCGATGTCCTCGGCGCCGGCCAGACGCGCCTGGTCGACGACCTCGACCAGCTTTCCGGACGGCACGGCCTCGTCGGTCACCACCAGCACCGACTTCTGCGACTGCGCCTTGAGCAGGTCGCGCAGCCGGCTCTGGATCACCCACACCTGGACCGGCTCGCCGTCGAGGTAAGCCTGGCCCTGCTTGTCGACGTAGACCTTGATCGCCTTGGTCGAAGCAACCTGCCCGGTGGAAGCGCCCGGCCGGTTGATGTCGATCTTCAGGTCCTTCTGGAAGGTCGTGGCGACCATGAAGAAAATCAGCAGGATGAACGTCATGTCGATCATCGGGGTGAGATCGACCGATGCTTCGGTGGTCTTGCGTTCGCGGCGGATCATGCGGGCGCTCCCTGCACCGTGCGGGGCACGATGCGGATCGGGTGGACTGGTGGCTTCATGCGGGCTGTTCCGAACCGCCGCTGAGCAGGATGTCCTTGATCGCCGCCAGGTCGTTCTCGATCTGGAACTGGCGTCGATCGAGCAGCGACTTGGCGATCACCCCGGGCACGGCGACCACGAGGCCCAACTGGGTGGTGAACAGTGCGGTCGCGATGCCGGCCGCGATACCGCCCGACTGCGAATAGAAGGTCATGTCACCGAGAGAATTGAACGTCTCGATCATGCCGATCACGGTGCCGAGCAGGCCCATCAGCGGCGCCACGGCGACCAGCACGTTGACCAGCGTCGTCAAGCGCTTGAGGTCGCGCTGGTAGTCGGCGAAGGCTTCGTCGAGGAAGCGCCGCAGGTGCGGACGCGGCGCCCTGACGATGGCGATCCCGCGCGCGATCGCCTCGTCGACGATGCCGTTGGGCGGGTTGGAACGGCCCTCCTGCGCGCGCCGGATCAGCACGCGGACGTTCTTGCGGCTGCCCCGGCGCAGCAGTGCCCAGCGGTAGCCGAGCGCGGCCCACAGCACGATGCCCGCCACCACCAGCGGCAGCATGACCACCGGACCGCCGACGAACAGATAGTTGACGAAGGCCAGTACGCCATCCCATACGCTTTCGGCTTGGGCGAACTGCTCGAGCATGGCGTGGCTCCGACTTTCCGCCCGCTCAGGCCGCGCGCGGCGCAGCGGCCACGGCGCGCGTTTCCTGGTACAGGTTGATCACCTTCAGCGCAGCCTTCTCCATGTCGTCCTTGATCCCGTCGGCCCAACCGTTGAGCAGGCTGCCGACGACCAGCAGCGGAATCGCCACCATCAGGCCCTGCATGGTGGTGACCAGGGCGACGGCGATGCCGCCGGAGAGCATCTTCGGGTCCGAATTGCCGAACTCGGTGATCACGTCGAAGGTCTGGATCATGCCGGTCACCGTGCCCAGCAGGCCGAGCAGCGGAGCGACCGCGGTGATCGTGGTGATGAACGAACCGAAGCGGTTGAGGTGGGTCGACTCGTGCAGGATCGACTCGGACACGATGTCCTCGAGGTGCTCGCGTTCGCGGTCGGCGTTGCGCAGCGCCGCGGTGACCACCCGCGCGGCCGAACCCTTGAATCGTTTGCAGGCCTCGATCGCGTCATTGATCCGCTGTGCGCGAACCTGCGGCGAGACCGCATCCATGATCTTGTCTACCGCGGCACCGGCGCGCTGAAGGAACACCGCACGTACTGCGATCAGCAACAGGCCGAGCCCGCCCAGCGCAAGGATCACCCAGCCGATCGCCCCGCCCTTCGCCATCTCGCTCCAGAACGTCTTCTCGACCGGCGGCTCGACGGCGGCGGTGGCGGATTCGAACACGTAAGCCTTGATCAAGGCCGGGGTGCGGTTGGCAGCCAGCGCCTCGGCGGTATCGGCCGCCGGTACGTTCCAAAGCTTGAAGCGGCCATCGCCGGCCGGCGCCAGCACGCCGGACCCGCGATCGCTCACGCCGAGCGCTGCCACCGCGCCGAGGCGGATGATGGTTCCTTGCACCTCGGCGCCGTCCGGCAAGAAGAAAGACCCCGGCTCGCGGCGCACCGAGGACAGGACCGCGAGCAGTTCGCGCGCGGCGCCGAGCGCGCGCTCGAACTGCTCCGGCAAGGAGGCCGCCTTGAACGCCTCCTCGGCGCCGAGGTCGCGGCCGAGCAAACCCAACGAAGCCTGCGCCTGGGCCAGGGTACCGGCGAGCAATTCGCTGCCTTCGGTGACGGCCTCCTGCTGGCGCTCGGCCGCGGCGAGCTGCTCGTTCATCGATTCGGTATCGCTGCGTGCGGCGAGCACGCGATTCTCCAGAGCATCGACCTCGCGAGCGAGGCGCGCCCGCTCGGAATCGAACGATTGCCGGGTCTGCGCGAGACGCGCGGTCAGCTCGCGCTTCTGCGCCTCGAGGAAGGCGAACTCGCGGCGGTAGGCATCGGCGAGGTCGACCCGGGGCGCCGGCGGCGCAGCCGCCGCGGCGGGGGCGGTCGCCTGCTGTGCCGCGGCGGGCGGCTGGGCGAGGGCAGGCTGAGCGGCAAACGCGGCCAGCACGAGGGCGGTGGAGAGGAATCGATTCATCGGACTCAGCCCCCGTTCGCGGCCAACGCGGCCGGCAGTTCGAAGTAACCCTGCCGAATCTGCTTGCCCAGCGCGTCGTACAGTGCGGCAATGCGGCGGCGGTCCGCTTCGTCGGCGGCCTCCTGCCAGACCCAGCCGGAAGCCGAGCGGCGCGCGGCGCCCACGCGGCCGTCCGGCGCCTTGAACAGCAGCATGATCGAACCGACCTTGGCGATCTGGGCCAGCACCTGCTGCTCGCCGAGACGGATGGTCTGCTGGTGCAAACCGGTCTCGCGGGCGACCCGGAATTCGTCCTCGTTGAATGCCCACAGCCGGTTGGCCGCGCGGTGCGGCGCGAGCTGGCCGGTGGCCAGGCCGTCGCGGATCTCGTCGAGCACCGCCAACCGCTCGTCGGTCTTGAATGGCAGTCCGGCCGCGACCTGGGCCCGAAGGCGCTCGGCCGCCGAGAGCAGTACCGGGGTCAGTGCGTCGCCGGCGGCAGCGGCGGTACCACGCTCGAGCTCCGCGCGGGCGAGGCGGTCGCGCGCTTCCTGCTGCGCGAGCTGCTGGCGCTTGAGGCTGTTCTCGAGTTCCGCCTTCTGCGCAGCGAGACCCTGCAGGCTGGTGCGCTGCTCCTCGCGAAGCACTTCCAGTTCGCCGTTGATCGCCTCCACTTCGCCGCGCAGGGCAATCAGGCGTAAGGCCAGCTCTCCGGCGTCCTGCGCCGGCACCGGCGTGGGCAGAAGGCCGGCGACCAGAAGCAGCAGGGCGGGACGCGGCGGCGTCGCACGGAATATCGACATGGGACTCTCCTCGAGCGAGCCGCGATCGTGGACCCGGCTGATGACGGCCGTGCGGCAGCCGAACCCTCATAAGGCTATGAAGGCGTGCTTGCAGTTCTGTGACCGGAACATTTCGCGCACATGACACGGCGCGGCGACGAGGGGCTTATGCACATGCCGCCGACCGCACGGCACGGCCATCGGGCGAACCCCGGCGGTCCGGCGGTTGCTTGACGCAAGCCTTTGTTTATCAATGCGTAGCGGGTTTTGGCCAATTCTTGACCGATCCAGGTTGTGGACCGTACTGGCGCGCTCGCAGGGCACCACCGCCGAGGTTCCCCACAACGTTATCCACAGGGGATGTGGATAAGCGACAGTTTCGTTACATGATCCTGCGCTTCCCGCTGACTCTTGAGACTTCACTTGAGGTTCGGCCGACCGGTGGGCGCTGAATCCAGTGCCGGCGGCGACTACACTAGGCGTCTACTGAACTCGTCTGCGCACCCGTCTGTCCCCGGCAGGCATGGCCGCGGCACGGCGGAATCGGCGGCGGCATCGGCTGGCGCCGAGGCGTGCGATGCAGGCGCGGTCGCGCACCGCCACCGTCCGCCGTGGCCGGCAGCGCGCATCCTGCCGGCCGGCGGTGCGCGGCGCTCGCGCGCAGGCGGGTTCGTGTCTTCCATCCGCGAATCCCTGGCAGGTCTCCGTCGTGAAAGAATTGATCCGCGAACTGGTGCTGCAAGCCGTCCTCGACCTGCGGCGCGACGGCAAGCTGCCGCTGGGCGACGAGCCCGAGTTCGCCGTCGAACGCACCCGCAGCAAAGCGCACGGCGACTACGCCTGCAACGTCGCCCTGCTGATGGCGCGGCAGGCCGGGCGCAACCCGCGCGACCTCGCGCAGGCGCTGCTCGACACCCTGCCCCAGTCACGATTGATCGAACGCGCTGCGATCGCCGGCCCCGGATTCATCAATTTCTGGGTCAGTCCGATCTGCCTGGTCGGCACCGTGCGGCGCGTGATCGAACAGGGCGATCGCTACGGCTGGCAGCCGGAGGAGTCGCGCGAATCGGTGACGGTGGAATTCGTCTCCGCCAATCCCAACGGCCCGCTGCACGTCGGCCACGGCCGCGGTGCGGCCTACGGCGCCTCGCTGGCCAACCTCCTCGAGGCCTACGGTCACAAGGTGCACCGCGAGTACTACGTCAATGACGCCGGCCGGCAGATGGACATCCTCGCCGCGAGCGTGTGGCTGCGCTACCTCGAGCTCGGCGGCGTGACGGTTCGCTTCCCCGACAACGGCTACCGCGGCGACTACGTGGTCGAAATCGCGCGCGCGCTGCGCGCGCGCGAGGGCGACCGCCTGCGGCGCAGCGCTTTCGAGGTTGCCGAGGGGCTCCCGCCCGACGAGTCGCAGGGCGGCGACAAGGAAACCCACGTCGACGCGCTCATCGGCCGCGCCCGCACGCTGCTCGGCGACGCCGACTATCGGCTGGTCTTCAATGCCGGTCTGGAATGGTGCCTGGCCGACATCAAGCAGGACCTCGGCGAGTTCGGCGTACGCTACGACGACTGGTTCAGCGAGCGCTCGCTGGCCACCTCGGGCGCCGTGGCGAGGGCGATCGACACCCTCAAGGCCAAGGGCCACATGGAAGAGCGCGACGGCGCACTGTGGTTCAAGGCCACCGCCTTCGGCGACGAGAAGGACCGCGTGGTGGTGCGCGAGAATGGCGTCACGACCTACTTCGCGTCCGACATCGCCTACCTGCTGAACAAGTTCGACCGCGGGTTCGAGCGCGCCATCTACGTGTTCGGCGCCGACCACCACGGCTACATCGCGCGGCTGAGGGCCGCCGCGCAGGGCCTCGGGATCGACCCGGCGCGGCTGGAGATCCAGCTGGTGCAGTTCGCGGTGCTGTTCGAGAAAGGCGAGAAGGTGCAGATGTCCACCCGCGCGGGGCAGTTCGTCACCCTGCGCCAGCTGCGCCAGGAAGTGGGAACGGACGCGGCGCGCTTCTTCTACGTGTTGCGCAGCCATGACCAGCACCTCGACTTCGACCTCGACCTGGCGCGCTCGCAGTCCAACGACAACCCCGTCTACTACGTGCAGTACGCGCATGCGCGGGTCTGCGCGCTGTTCCGGCAGCTGGGCGAAAAAGGCTGGTCGTTCAACCGCGCGACGGGCGACGCCGCGCGCGAGCGGCTGACCGAGGAACACGAGGTCGCGCTGATGAACCTGCTGCTGGGCTGGCCGGAACTGCTCGCCGCCGCGGCGCAGGCGCGCTCGCCGCAGATCGTCGCCAACGGCCTGCGCGACCTCGCCAGCGCCTTCCACAGTTACTACAACGCGGTGCCGATCCTCGTCGACGACGAGTCCCTGCGCGCCGCGCGGCTGTACCTGTGCAAGGCGGTGCGCCAGGTGCTGGCCA
>DHLY01000142.1:4785-10946 GCA_002405525.1 Proteobacteria bacterium UBA4656 | reverse complement strand
CGGCAGCCGCCGCACCGGACGGTGCGGTCGCGAGCGGTGCTCGCTCCGACAGGTCGAGATCCCCTCGCCAGGGCGATCGCCGGCTGAACCGGCTCCCACCCGCCCGCGCCGCGCCATGCCCCTGCCTGGCGGAACCTGAGACAATACCCGGCGGAACGGAACTCGCCGACGCGACGCGCAACCAGGAATCCCGATGGCGAAATCCAAGTCACAGGCAACCCGCGGCGGCGGCCCACGACCCCTGCCCTTCTACGTCTGGCTGCTGACCGGCGTGGTGCTGGGGCTCGGGCTGGCCGGCGTCGCGATGTACCGGGACTGGGTGCCCGCGCTGCGCGGCGGCGAGGGCCCGCAGCCCAACCCGCAGGCCGCGGCCGTCCGCGGCAGCGACCCCGGCGTGGCCGCCGAGGCCGCCAAGCCCGCGGAAACGCGGCCGCGGTTCGACTTCTACACCGTGCTGCCGGAGATGGAGACCGTGGTCCCGGACGCGCAGATCGCCGCCGAGGCCGCCCAGCCGGCGCCCGACAGCCCGACCGCCACGAGCGATGCGCGGCTGTTCCTGCAGGCCGGATCGTTCCGCTCCCCGGCCGATGCCGACCAATTGAAGGCGCGGCTGGCGCTGCTCGGCCAGCGCGCGGCGGTGGTGGCGGTGACGGTCAATGGCGCCACCTGGCACCGGGTGCGCGTCGGTCCGTTCGCCAGTGCGCGCGCACTGGACGAGGCGCGGCGCGCCCTCGCCGAGAGCGGCATCGAGGCGATGGCGCTGCGAGAAGCGCGCTGAATCGGCGGGCGGCAATGCTCCTGCCGCCCGCGCCACGGTGTCGCAGCAACAGGTCGCAACGTTCCGTCACCGGCTGGAGCCGCGCGCCGCCGGTTGGTCCCGAACCGTGCAGTACCCGCAACCTGCCGCCAGCCGCTCGCGCAGGGCGAGGGCTGGAGAACATCCAGCCCGAGCGCGTCGCGAAGACCGCTGGCAGGGGACCGCACGCGCGATCGATCCGCCGGGAACCCGCCCGGACCGGTACTCGACCCGACCTGCGGCGGATCGCAGGGCAAGCCGCGCTCGACGAGCGGCCGGCAGGGCGACACCGTGTACGCTTGCAACGCGCCGTTGGCCGTCCAGGCCAGCGCGACCGCTGTCACGATCGCGCCGCCTGGATTCTGCGAGTCTCGGCGGCCGTACAACCAAGGGCCGGGATCGAAAGCACATGCCGAGAATGCACATGCCGACAACCAGATTCGCGTCGTTCTTCGCCGCGCTGACCGCATTGCTGCTGGCGGCAACGATCGCCAGAGCACAGCCGGTGCCCGCCGACGTCGTGATCACGCCCGTGGTGACGACCGGCCTGGTCTCTCCGATCGGCGTGTTCACCGCCGATGAACCGCTGGGCCGGGTCTTCGTGATCCAGCAGGGCGGCGAGATCCGCGTCGTGCGTGCGGGGGCGCTGGTGACCGCGCCGTTTCTCGACCTGTCGGTCACCGGCGAGACCCTGCAATGCACCTATCCAGGCGACAGCGCGACGACCGGCGTCGGCTTCACGTCCGGTGGCGAGCGCGGGCTGCTCGGCCTCGCCTTCCATCCCGGCTTCAACGGCAGCGGGGGCGGACGCGGGGTGTTCTTCGCCAGCATCACCGACGCCAACGGCGACAGCATGATCCTGCGCTACACCATGGCCGATCCCGCGCTCGATGCCCTGACCGCCAGCGACCGCGCGTCCTGCCGCGTGATCCTGCGCGCGGACCAGGACTTCAGCAACCACAACGGCGGCCACATCGTGTTCGGCCCGGATGGCCTGCTTTACTTCGGGCTCGGCGACGGCGGCAGCGGCGGCGACCCCTGCAATCGCGGCCAGACCCTCGACCCCGCGGCGTTGAATCCGGACGGCGCTTGCGCTCCGGATGCGAATTTCACCGCCAACGGCGGCGATCCCGATTCCCGCGCGCTGCTCGGCAAGATGCTGCGGCTCGACATCGACGCCACCACGCCCGCCAACACCAGCACCCTGTGCGGTGCGCCACGCACCAACCAGGTCGCGGAGTACGGCATTCCCTCGGGGCAGCCGGGGGCGGCTGCCGGAACCATCCCGCAGTCCTGCGACGAGGTCTGGGCGTACGGGCTGCGCAACCCCTGGCGCTGGAGCTTCGATCGCCAGACCGGCGACCTGTGGATCGGCGATGTCGGCCAGGGCGCATGGGAGGAGGTCAACCGCTGGCGCCCGGGCATCGACCCGCTCGGGGCGGACTTCGGCTGGGTGACCTGCGAGGGACGCAACGCCACCGGCGGCAGCGTGTGCACCGCCGCCTGTCCGACCGGCACGAACCGCGTCAATCCGGTGATCGCCTATCGCAACAGCAACCTCAACTGCGCGGGCAATACCACCAGCAACGGCTGCTCGGTGACCGGCGGCCACGTCTACCGCGGCCCGTCGACGGTGCTCCGGGGCACGTATTTCTACGGCGACGCCTGCCGCTCGCAGATCCGCTATGCCAACGAGACCGGCGGCAACAACTGGACCGAACCGACCGCCGCGGTCATCGTGAGCACCGACATCAACGGCGCCGCGATCGCCGGGGTGGTGCTCGCATTCGGCGAGGACCAGGGCGGTGCGCTGTTCTTCGTCGGCGGTGGCACGCTGTACCGCATCGGCGCGGCCTCGGTGACGCCGCCGGCGGGACTGATCTTCAGCAACGGCTTCGAACCCTGATCGCGACCGCCCCGCGTTTCAGTCCGCCGTCAACCCGGCGCGCGCGGCCAGCAGCCGGGCCATCAGCGAGCGCAGGGCCAGCGGCCTGACCGGCTTCATCAGCAGCGGCAGGCCGGCCGCGGCCACCGCGGCGCGCACCGGCTCGCCGTGGTCGGCCGACAGCACGATGGCCGGGCGCGCGCCGCAGGCCGCCACGAGCGCCTCGCGCACGCCGAGGCCGCTGGCGCCGCCGTCGAGGTGGTAGTCGAGCAGCAGCAGGTCGGGCGGCGCCGCGATGGCCGCGGCGACCGCCTGCGCGCGGTCGCGCGCAACGTCGACCGCGAGGTCCCATCCGGACAGCAGCGCCTGCATGGCGCGCAGCACCGCGGGGTCGTTGTCGACCACCAGCACGCGGCCGCGCGGCACCGCGCCGACGACCGGCGCGGCGGCGGCGGCGGTGCGCGCGACGGGGGCTGACCGCGGGACCTCGATCGAGAACACGCTGCCGCGCCCGGGCCATGAGCGCAGGCCGACGCGATGACCCAACAGCCGCGCGATGCGATCGGCGATGGCGAGCCCGAGCCCGAGCCCCTCGCTGCCGCCGGGACGCGCCAGGCGGCGGAACTCCTCGAAGATCGCCGCGCGATCGGACTCGGCGATGCCCGGCCCGGCATCCCAGACCTCGATCCGCAGCGCGGCGCCGACCCGCCGGCAGCCGAGCACGATACGGCCGCGCTCGCCGTAGCGCACCGCGTTGGACAGGAAGTTCTGCAGCACGCGACGCAGCAGTTGCGGGTCGCTCTCGACCCAGGCCGCGCACGACCGATGGCGCAGCAGCAGGCCGCGCCCGCGCGCGAGCACGCCGAACTCCGCCGCCAGTGGGTCGAGCACCTCGGCCACCGGGAAGCGGTCGACACGCGGCGCGAGCCCGCCGGCATCGAGCCGCGAGATGTCGAGCAGGCCGGCGAGCAGGGTCTCGGTGGAGGTCAGCGCACCGTCGATGTCCGCCACCGCCGCACGGTACTGCGGGTGCTGCAACTGCTGCGCCAGCGCATGCGTGAACAGATGCGCGGCATTGACCGGCTGCAGCAGGTCGTGGCTGACCGCGGCCAGGAAGCGGCTCTTCGCGCGGTTGGCGCGTTCGGCCTCGTCGCGGGCGGCTTCCGATTCGCGCGTGCGCTGCACCACGCGCTCCTCCAGCGTCAGGTTGGCCTGTTCGAGGGCCTGCTGCGCGCGGCGGAACGCGGTGACGTCGGTGAAGGTGGCGACGAAGCCGCCGCCCGGCATCGGATTGCCGCGGATCTCGACCACCGTGCCATCGGGGAAACGACGCTCGGCGACATAGGGCGTTCCGGCACGCATGTGCGCCAGACGGCGCTCCACCAGCGACTGCACGTCGCCCGCGCCGAGCAAGCCGCGCGCCGCGTTGTGCCGCACCAGGGCCTCGATCGGCGTGCCCACGACGAGCAGTTCGCGCGGATAGCCGAACAGGTCGGCATAGCGCTGGTTCCAGGCCACCAGCCGCAGGTCGCGATCGACCACGCTGATGCCCTGGCTCATGTTCTCCAGCGCGGCTTCCAGCAGCACCTGGTTGAAGCGCGCCGCCGCCGAGGCTTCGCCGACGATGTCGGCCACGGCGGCGACCTCGCCGCCGCGGCGGGCGGTGTCGAGCAGCCAGCGCGCCGAGGCAGCACCCAGCACCGCGGCCAGGTCGCGCTCCACGCGCGCGGCGCGCTCGGTCTCGACCGGCGCGGCGTCCGCCAGACCGTCGAGGGCCTGCGCCACCCGTGTCGGACCCAGGAAGCGCGCCGCCAGCGCGCGCAGGTCGCCCGCGGCGACCGGCCGAGGCTCGCGCACCGGCGCGCGCGCCGGTGCGCGCGCGAGCAGCAGCAGCACCAGCGTGTTGGCGGCGACGCTGAGCAGTACCGCGCGGGTGATCGCGTCCCAACCCTGCAGGCCGAGGATGCGCTCGGGGGCCAGCGTACCTGCGGCATCGAGCACCACCGCCGGCAGCATGCCGGCCTGGACGAGGGCCGGCACCAGCAGCAGCCAGGCCCACGCCAGCAGGCCCGCCAGCAGTCCACCCGCCACCGCGTGCGCAGGCAGACGCTGCGCGTAGGCCACGCCGACCACCGCCGGCGCGAGCTGCGCCAGCGCAGAAAAGCTGAGCGCGCCGATGTCGGCCAGTGCGGCGGATTCGCCGACTGCACGGCTGTACGCCCACGCCAGCAGCAGAATCCCGGCGATGGCGAGCCGGCGCAGGCCCAGCACCACCCCGCGCAGGTCGCGCTGCCGTGCTCCCGCCGCCACCGCGCCGCGCAGCAGCGCCGGAGCGAGCCAATGGTTGCCGATCATGATCGACAGCGTGATCGCGGCCATGATCACCATCCCGGTGGCCGCCGACAGCCCGCCCAGGAAGGCGAGCATCGCCAGGCCGTCGGCACCACGCGACAGCGGCAAAGCCAGCGAATACAGGTCGGGCGGCAGAACGCTGCCGAGCGCCACCTGCCCTGCCCAGGCCAGCGGCAGGATCGGTGCGGCGATCAACAGCAGGTACAGCGGAAACAGCCAGCGCGCCGCGCGCAGGTGGGCGTCGTCGCGCAGTTCGACGAAGCCGATGTGGAACTGGTGCGGCAAGGTGAACATCGCCAACGCGCCGAGCAGCACCAGGGCGAGGAATCCGCCGCCCGGCATCGGCGCTGGAAGCTCCGCCGCACGCATCGCCAGCGCCAGCGGCCCGCCGCCGACCTCCCACACCGCGAAGGCGCCGAGCGTGAGCAAGGCAAGCAGCTTGAACAGCGATTCGAAGCCCATCGCCAGCACCAGGCCGCGGTTGTGTTCGGTGGCGGCCGCGCGCCGGGTGCCGAACAGCATTGCAAAGGCCGCCATCAGCACCGCCACCCAGAACGCGAGGTCTTGCCAGGCGGCGGTCGCAGCGAATCCGCCGTCGGCAGCCGTGAGCAGGGCGAAGCTCTGCGCCACCGCGCGCAGTTGCAGCGCGATGTAAGGCACCATCCCCGCCACCGCGACCGCGGTGACGAGCGCGGCCAGGCGCGGGCTCTTGCCGGACCGCGAGGCGATCAGGTCGGCGATCGAGGTGCTGTTGTGCTCGCGCGCCAGCCGCGCCAGGCGCCGCAGGAAGGGAAAGCCCAGCGCGAACAGCGCAATGGTGCCGATGAACGTCGGTGGCACGATCCAGCGATGCGCCGCGGCCTGTGCCACCGTGCCATAGAAGGTCCAGGACGTGCAGTACACCGCCAGCGACAGCGCGTAGACCGCCGCCCAGGCGGGCTCGGGCAGTCGCAGGCGTCGCTCGCCGGCCAGCGCCACACCGAACAGCACGGCGGCCCACGCAAGGGCGGCCAGCAGGCTGAGCGTGGTGACGGACATGCGTGAATGGTAGCGGTGCGGCGAAAGCGCGATCAGACCGCGCACCGCGGCGATCCCGGCCGCCGCGCGGCGCCAGCGCCGCGCGCGGCC
>DHLY01000142.1:0-4549 GCA_002405525.1 Proteobacteria bacterium UBA4656 | reverse complement strand
GTGTAGCCCCACCAGTCCCAGCAGCCCTTGGGGTTCAGCGGCGTCCAGCTCGCGCGGGCCTGAGGGTAGAGCACCACCAGCGAGGCCGCGTCGGCCGCGCGGTTGAAGCCGCTGTCGTCGACGAAGGCGCGCCCGACGTCCGCCACCGACTGCTGGCAGCCATGGAAAACCACCAGCAGGCCGCAGCGCGCGCTGCCGCACTGGGGCGGCACATAGCCGTGGCCGACGTCCGCGAGCACCGGGTCGACGCCCGGCGGAAACAATGCGCGCTGGTCGAACGTGAATCGCTGGCCGCGACCGTTCGCCGGCGCCGCGGGATCGACGTCGACCGGGCCGAACAGCGCCGTCACCGCGGCTGCGGCAGCGTCGGATCCACAGCGACCGAGCCAAGGGCTTCCGCCCTGCGCGCAGTCCGCGCCGGCGTCCCGCGTCGGCAGCACGTGGCCCGCCGCATCGTCGACGACGAAGCGCACCGCCAGCGCTGGATCGAGCGCGCGGTACACCGCGGCCGCCGATTCGCCGACCACTGCCGCCACCGTCGCGTCGCGGCGCCCGTGCCAGACGAATACCCGGTCGCTCGCGAGCGAGCCCAGCGGCGCGAGCGTCCCCGCGGCCGCCCGTTCGCGCACCCGCGCGGCAAGCGCCGCCACAACGGGCGGCCCGCCCTCGGCCGCCATGCACGTCGACAATGCGACGGCCAGGTCGCCGCCCGCGCAGCCGTAGGGGCCGCCGGCGAACAGCGCCGCGCCGCTGATCGACTCGCCGAGCGCGAAGTGCACCTGGGTCGCCATGTAGGCGCCCGACGACAGCCCGGCGACGCCCACGCGCGCGGGATCGATCGCAAAACGCGGCAGCGCGTCGGCGGGCGGCTCGCCGGCGCACCCGGCCAGCGCGATCAGCGCGAACGCCGCGGGCGCGGCGCTGGACGGTGAGATGGTGGGCACGCAGAAGCTCCGCTCGCCGCGCCGGGCGCCCGCGCGCGGCCGGTGGCACCGGCCGCGCCACGCCGCGTTCGTCAGTCGAACGTGTAGGCGACGGTCAGCGACACCTGCCGCGGCGGACCGTAGAACCCGGTGAGCACGCCGAGCGCGGCGATGTTGTAGCCGGTCGTACGATACGCGCGATCGGTCAGGTTGCTGCCCTGCAGGGCCACGCTCCAGGGCGACTCGTCGCTGCGCCACAGCAGGCCCGCCCCGAGCAGCGCGTACGGCGCCTGCTGGATCGCCGGCGACAGATCGGTGGTCGGCACCACGCGGCCCTGGTAGGTGCCGGTGACGCGGCCCGACAGCTCGCCGCCGAACACGTCCCAGCGGTATTGCGCGGTCATGCCGGCCTGGAAGGGCGGTGCGTTGGTGAACTCCTGGATGTTGGCCACGTTGACACCGCGGTCGATGAACTCGCTGTACTCGGCGTCGAGGTAGGCGAGGTTGCCGGACAGGGTCAGGCGCTCGGTCGGGTTGGCGACGAACTCGACCTCCACGCCCTTGACGTCGGCCTTGCCGGCGTTGGTGAAGTCGCCGAAGAACGACGGCTGGCCGTTGGGCAGCACGAAGGAGGTGAACACCGACAACTGCACGTCCTTGTACTTGTTCCAGAAGTAGGCGAGGTTGAGGAAGAAGGTGTCGTCGTACAGCGCCGACTTGCTGCCGATCTCGAACGAGGTCACCGATTCGTCCTTGAATGGCCGCGCGGACAGCGGGAACGATGCGGTGTTGGCGCGGATGTTGTAGCCGCCGGACTTGAATCCGCGACTGACCAGGCCGTAGACCATCGTGTCGTCGGTGGCCTGGTAGTCGAGCGAGAGCTTGGGCGAGATGTTGTTGGTGCTCAGGTCGTCGGTGAAGTCGGCCAGGGTCACGATCGGGGTCGCGAACTGCGCGTTCGGGAACCCCTGGTTGAGGACGTCGGCCTCCTTCTTCTCGTTGGTGTAGCGCGCCCCCGCGGTGACCTTGAAGCGGTCGCTCACCTGGTAAGTGCCTTCCGCGAACAGCGCCCACTGGGTGGTGTCGACGAACCCGTTGGTGGTGCCGAACTGCAGGTTGAAGAAGTTGTTGCGCACGGTGCCGCCGGCGGTGCCGTCGAAGTAGTACAGGCCGACCACGCCGGACAGGTTGTCGCCGATGTAGGTCCCCTGGAACTCCTGCGTGAACTGGTCGTCCTCGTACGCGGCGCGCACGTCGGCGATGATGTTGGGCAGGGTGTCGAAGTCGATGTTGGTCTCGGTGTCGGACTCGCGGTAGGCGGTCACCGACTTGAACGACCATGCCCCGCCCGGCTGCCAGTTCACGGTGGCCGATGCGCCCTGCATCGCGGTGTCGTTGACGTTGCGCATGCCGTTGCGCACGTCGTAGCGGCTGCGCAGCGGCAGCAGGGTCGGCGCGAAGCGGTTGGGTGCCAGCATCTGCGCGCCGCGCACGCCCGACTGGTCGTCCATCCAGTCGGCGCTGACGATCACGTTCAGCGCGTCGGATGGATAGAAGCCCAGGGTGCCGCGGGCGACCAGGATTTCCTTGTCCGAGACCGGCGCGCCGGTGACCAGGTTCTCGCCGAAGCCGTCGCGGTTGAGCGAGGCCGCCGAGAAGCGCGCCACCACCGCATCCGACCCGATCGGCGCGTTGACCGACGCCTTGACGTCGAACTGCTCGTACTCGCCGGCGGTCAGCGACACCCGGGCGCCGAAGTCCGGCAGCAGCGGCTTGGTGACGTACTTGATCGCGCCGCCGATGGTGTTCTTGCCGTACAGCGTGCCCTGCGGGCCGCGCAGCACCTCGATGCGGTCGACGTCGAGCACGTCGAGCAGCGCGCCCTGCGGTCGCGCCACGTAGACATCGTCGATGTAGACGCCCACGCCGGGCTCCACGCCCCACAGCGGGTCGCTCTGGCCGATGCCGCGGATGTAGGCGGTGACCGTGGACGACGAGCCGCGCGCGGCATAGATGGTCAGGTTCGGCACCTGGCCCTGCAGGTCGCCGAGGTCCTCGATGTTGAGGACTTCGATCTTGGCCTCCGACAGGGCGGTGACTGCAACCGGGATCTCGTTGAGGTTTTCTTCCCGGCGGCGCGCCGTGACGGTGATCTCGCCAAGGCGGGCGGCGTCCGACTTGCCCTGCTCGGACGACTGCGGGTCGGGCTGCGGATCGGGGGCCGGCGCGGCCTGGGCGACGAACGGGGCGAATCCGGCGGCGGCGATCGCCAGCGCCAGCGGGCGGAGCTTCAAGCGGGTCATGGTCGGTCCTCCTCGGGTGCGGCGGCCGGTTCCCGATCCGCGCGGACGCGGACCCCCAATGCGGAGCCGGACTCGCCGCGACTGTAGGCCGGCGGCCGCGCCGGGGGACCTGTACCTTGGTACAACAGACGCTCCGGCGCACCCCGACCATCCTGCCGGCCGCAACCTGCGGAGAACTTCATGCTCGCCATGCTGGGCCTGCTCGGCGCGCTCGCGCTGCTGATCGTGCTGACCCTGCGCGGCATGAACCTGTTCGTGGCCACCCCGCTGTGCGCGCTGGTGGTGGCGCTCACCTCGGGCGTGGCGGTGGTCGAACCGCTGGCCGCCCAGGGCCAGCCGAACCTGGTCGGCGCCTACATGGGCGGCTTCACCGGCTTCATCGCCAACTGGTTCTTCATGTTCCTGCTCGGCTCCATCTTCGGCAAGCTGATGGAGGACTCGGGCGCGGCGGATGCGGTGTCGCGCTGGGTCACCGCGAAGCTCGGCATGCAGCGCGCCGCGCTGGCCGTGGTCGCCGCCTGCGCGATCCTGACCTACGGCGGCGTCAGCCTGTTCGTGGTCGCCTTCTCGGTCTACCCGATGGCGCTGGCCCTGTTCCGCGAGGCCGACCTGCCGCGGCGCTTCATCCCCGCCGCGCTGGCCTTCGGCTCGGTCACCTTCACCATGACCAGCGCGGGCTCGCCGGAGATCCAGAACTGGATCCCGATCCAGTACCTCGGCACCACGCCCTACGCGGCCTGGGAGGCGAGCGCCATCGTGGCCATCTTCATGGCGGCGTTCGGCTACTGGTGGCTCAAGCGGCTGATCGCCGGCGCGCGCGCGCGTGGCGAGCGCTTCGAGGCGCGGCCCGACGACCCCACCGGCACCCGCGAGCACCTGCCGCATCCGGCGCTCGCCACCATCCCGCTGGCGGTGGTGCTGGTGGTGTCCTTCATCTGGCACGACAGCCTCAAGACCTCGGCGCTCATCATGGCGCTGCTTGCAGGCTCCGGCGCCGCCTGGCTGATCAACCTCAAGTGGCTGCGCAACCCCGGCAAGGCGATCGCGGATGCCAGCACCGGCGCGCTGATCGCGATCGGCAACACCGCCGCGGTGGTCGGCTTCGGCGCGGTGGCGAAACTCTCGCCCGCGTTCACCGTCGCCGTCGAATGGGTCACGCATCTTCCCGGCAGCCCGATCGTCAGCGCCGCGATCGCGGTGAGCCTGATCGCGGCGATGACCGGCTCCGCCTCCGGCGGCCAGGCCATCGCCCTGCCGATCCTCGCCCCGCACTTCCTCGGCATGGGCGCCAACCCGGAGCAACTGCACCGCGCGGTGGCGATC
>DHLY01000145.1:3387-3585 GCA_002405525.1 Proteobacteria bacterium UBA4656 | reverse complement strand
TAGCTCAGTTGGTTAGAGTACCGGATTGTGATTCCGGATGTCGGGGGTTCGAGTCCCCTCGTCCACCCCAAATTGGTCACACGCGTGGGCCGTTAGCTCAATTGGTAGAGCAGCGGACTCTTAATCCGTAGGTTCTAGGTTCGAGTCCTAGACGGCCCACCAATTCAGCCTCCGACCCAACCGCCCGGAGCGATCGCG
>DHLY01000145.1:0-3331 GCA_002405525.1 Proteobacteria bacterium UBA4656 | reverse complement strand
GGTAGAGCAGCGGACTCTTAATCCGTAGGTTCTAGGTTCGAGTCCTAGACGGCCCACCAATTCAGCCTCCGACCCAACCGCCCGGAGCGATCGCGTCGGGCGCGTCGAGAGAAGCAGCCAGCGACAACGACGCCTCCGTGGCGCCGTCGTGGTGCCCGGGCAAAGCGCATGATCAGCGCCTCCGCGCCGGCGGTGCCATCGCTGTCCTCCCGGCCCACGCGAAGCCCCCTCCGCTCCAGACCCCTTGCAAGACCACGCGTCGTGGGGGCACGCGGGGCCGCCCGCTGTGCTGGCCACGGCCCCGCGTGCGCGCCGGGCGCAGGTCGCGCGCGCCCGCGGCATCGCCCCGGCGACGGGCGTCGGCGCCGCTGCTGCCGCGGACGCCCCACCATGACGCGACACCGCCGCTGCCCTCCGGTATCATTCGTGACCCCCGAATCCACCCGGCGAAAGTGGCGGAACTGGTAGACGCGCTGGATTTAGGTTCCAGTGGGGCGACCCGTGAGAGTTCGAGTCTCTCCTTTCGCACCAGGCTCACGCCGCGGCCCCGCATTCCGTGCGCGGGCGGCCATGCTTCCTGAGGAGTTGTCATGCAAGTCTCGCTCGAATCCGTCGGCACGCTCGAACGCAAGCTGACCGTGCGCTTTCCCGCCGAGCAGGTGGAGTCCCGCGCCCGCGCGCGGATCGTGGAGTTGGGCCGCACGGTGCGGATCAAGGGCTTCCGCCCGGGCAAGGTCCCGCCCCGCGTGCTCGAGCAACGTTTCGGCGCGCAGGTGCGCAGCGAAGCGATGTCGGAAGCGATTTCCGCCTCCTACCAGGAGGCCCTGCGGCAGCAGAACCTGCGCCCGGTGATGGCGCCGTCGATCAGTGCGCGCGCGGCGGAGGGCAACGAGATCGAGTACGTCGCGACCTTCGAGGTGGTTCCCGAACTGCCGCCGATCGATGTGTCCGGGTTGCAGGTCACGCGCACCGTCTCCGCGGTCGAGGAAGACGACGTCGACCGGATGATCGAAACGCTTCGGCAGCAGCGCCGCCAGTGGCAGGTGGTGGAGCGGCCGGCTGCCGCCGGCGACATGGTGATCTTCGAGTACGCGGCGGTCGCCGACGGCGTCCGCCACCCAGCGGAAGGCTTCGAGCGAGCGGGCACCATTCTCGGCGCCGGCGCCCTGTTCGCGGAGTTCGAGCCGGTGCTGCTCGGCGCGGTCGCGGGCGATTCTCGCAGCGCTACGGTGCAGTTCCCGGCCAACTTCCGCGAACCCTCGCTGGGCGGCAGGGCGGCAGCGGTCGACGCGCGGGTGGTTCGGGTGCAGCATCCGGCCCTGCCCGAGGTCGATGATGCCTTCATCGCCAGCTTCGGCGTCCGCGATGGCGGGATGGCGCGTTTTCGCGCCGACGTGCGGGCCAACCTCGAGCGCGAGTTGAACGCCGCGGTACGAGGGCGCACCAAGGCCGAAGCGGTTTCCAAGCTGATGGCGGCCTGGGCCGATCTGGAGGTTCCTCGTTCGCTGGTCGACACCGAAGCCGACGGACTGCTCAAGCAGGCGCAGCAGAACGCGCAGCGCGCCGGGGTGCAGCCGCCCGCCGACGCATCCCTTTTCCGGAAGGATGCGGAGAACCGCGTTCGAGCCTTCGTCTTGCTCGGCGAGATCGCCCGCCAGAACCGGATTTCCCCGGACCCTCAGCGCGTCAACGAGATGCTGGCGACCATCGCCTCCACCTACGAAGAGCCGGAGAAAGTGGTCGAACTGTACGCCCGCGATCCGGAGTTGATGGCAACCCTGCGCAACCGCGTGGTCGAGGATCAGGTGGTGGACTGGGTGTTGGATCATGCGAGGGTCGCGGAGCAGCGCCTCTCGTTTGCCGAGCTGATGCAACCGCAGGGCTGACGCCGGTGCAGTCCGCGTGCCTGCGGTCCGGCCGGAACCTGTCGCTCGTGCCCGGGGCGGGCGCGGGATCGAGCCGGGCGCGCGCGAGCAGGCGTGCGCCGGCATTGGGGGCGGGGAAGGTTCGCTCTTGGGCGCCGGTCGCGCGCTTCGGGTCCTGACCGGGCCTTGAACGGCCGCGCCGCGGCCGCAATCCCTGCCGCAAACCTTAGGAAGACTCCGATGATCACGAACCTGAACCTGGTCCCGATGGTGGTCGAGCAGACCTCACGCGGCGAGCGTGCCTACGACATCTACTCCCGGCTGCTGAAGGAGCGGGTCGTGTTCTGCGTCGGGCCGGTGGAGGACTACATGGCCAACGTCATCGTGGCCCAGCTGCTCTTCCTCGAGGCCGAGAACCCCGACAAGGACATCAATCTGTACATCAACAGCCCGGGCGGCTCGGTTACCGCCGGCATGGCGATCTTCGACACCATGCGCTTCATCCGGCCCCAGGTGAGTACGATCTGCATCGGCCAGGCGGCCAGCATGGGCGCGTTCCTGCTCGCGGCCGGCGCCAAGGGCAAGCGCTGGTGCCTGCCGAACTCGCGAGTGATGATCCACCAGCCCTCGGCGGGCTTTTCCGGCCAGGCGTCCGACATCGCGATCCACGCACGCGAGATCCTGTCCATCAAGGCGCGGATGAACGAGTTGATGGCCGGGTTCACCGGGCGGCCGCTCGACCAGATCGAGAAGGACGTCGACCGCGATTACTTCCTGTCCGCTGCCGAGGCGCGCGATTATGGTTTGGTCGATGGTGTGCTCGACCGGCGACCGGACGACAGCGTGCGTGCCGGCTGAAGTCGCGCTTCCGCGCCGCTTCACATTCGTATACCCGCTCGGGCCGCGGCGGCGGCGGTCCGGGGCAATGGCGTGTTATCCTCGGGCCGGAGTCCCGTCTCGGCGGGTCGCTAAAGGTGGCGAGGCGGGCGGAAGATGAGCGAAGACCGACAGGGCAGGGGCAACGACGGCGGGAAGATCCTGTACTGCTCGTTCTGCGGCAAGAGCCAGCACGAGGTCCGCAAGCTGATCGCGGGTCCGTCCGTGTTCATCTGCGACGAGTGCGTCGAGCTGTGCAACGACATCATCCGCGAGGAGCTCGAGGAGAAGGCCGCCACCGCGCGCAGCCACCTGCCGAAGCCGCGGGAGATCATGGACGTGCTGGACCAGTACGTCATCGGACAGAACCGCGCCAAGAAAGTGCTGGCGGTGGCCGTCTACAACCACTACAAGCGGCTCGAGTCGCGGCAGCGCGGTGAGGATGTGGAGCTCGCGAAGAGCAACATCCTGCTGATTGGCCCCACGGGCTCCGGCAAGACACTGCTCGCCGAGACGCTGGCCCGGCTGCTCAACGTCCCGTTCACGATTGCCGACGCAACCACCCTCACCGAGGCGGGCTACGTCGGCGA
>DHLY01000084.1:2247-3288 GCA_002405525.1 Proteobacteria bacterium UBA4656 | reverse complement strand
CATCGGGCAGCTGTTCCGCAACGCCGCCGCGTTCGGGTGCGCGTGCGTGCTGCTCTCGCCGGCATGCCACGACCCGCTCTACCGCAAGAGCCTTCGCGTGAGCTGCGGCCACGCCCTGCGCGTGCCGTTCGCGCGCAGCGGCGACTGGGCCGCCGACCTGGCGTGGCTGCGCGACGGCGCCGGGTTCGCGGTGGTCGGCGCCACCGGCCGCGGGGCAAGCACGCGCGCCGAGGCGGCGCGCTCGCTCGAGGCGCGCTCGCCGCGCCGCATCGCGGTGCTCGTCGGCGCGGAGTTCGCGGGCCTGGGCGACGCCGCGCTCGCCGCGCAGGCGCGCGCCACCGCGCTGGCCTTCGGCCTGCCCGCCGCGTTCGAGGTGCACGCCGACGCCGCCACCGGCAGCGCCGGCATCGTGGTCGACGCGCAGGGCCGCAACCAGATCGTGGTCGCGCTGGGCGCCAACCTCGCACTGTCGGTCGACTTCGTGCGCGCGCACGCGCCGGCCATCCGCGGCGCCAAGGTGCTGGTCTGCCAGTTGGAAGCCAACCTCGACGCGACGCGCGAAGCGCTCGCCATCGCGCGCGACGCCGGCGTCACCGCGATCCTCAATCCGGCGCCGATCGGTGCCGGGCTCGATCCGCTGCTGGCCGCGCTGCCGCACGTGATCACGCCGAACGAGTCCGAGTTCGCGTTCCTGCTCGAACACCTGCACGGCCAGCCGCTGGCGCCCAACTGGATCGACTTCCCGGGCCCGATGCTGCACGCGCTATGCCGCAAGCTCGCCGCGGCCACCGTGGTGATCACGCTCGGCGAGCGCGGCTGCTTCGTCAGCCATGCGAACGCCGTCGCGCGCGCGGACGGCAACGCGCACTACCGCATGCCGGCCGAAGCCGTGTCCCCGGTCGACACCGTCGGCGCGGGCGATGCCTTCACCGGCGGGCTCGCCGCCGGGCTGATCCTGCACGGCACGGCCAAGCCCTTCCGCGACGCCGTCCGCCACGCCAGCCGCGTGGCCGCCCTGTCGACCGAGCGCCCCGGCGCGGC
>DHLY01000084.1:0-1912 GCA_002405525.1 Proteobacteria bacterium UBA4656 | reverse complement strand
GCAAGGATCGCCATGGATGCCCGCCGGAGTTCGCCGCTCGCGCACAGTCGAAGCATCGCGATCGGCAACGGTCCTGCGGACGCGGGACATGACCTCGCAACACATCTGCGAGCGGTTTCTGAGCTTGCCTCGCAGTTTGCAACGCCCTTCGGCAGTCAGGCCTGGGCACAACTTGCGGGACTCTGGCATGACCTCGGCAAGTACCGTCCCGCGTTTCAACGAATGCTGGAAGCCGCGGACGCGGGCGAAGCGCACATCGAAGGCGGGCCGCAGCGCGTCACGCACTCCAATGCCGGCGCACTCCACGCACAGGAACGCTATCCGAAAGGCAGCGGAAGGGTTCTCGCCGCCCTGATTGCGGGGCATCACGCCGGACTCCCGGACCTGCATTCCGATGATGGTGGGGCAGCAAGCCTGAGCGTGCGCCTCGCCAGCGACACGGCGCGAAGCGAGTACGCAGAAGCGCTGGAGCAAGGCCCGCCATCGGATATCCTGAACCCGGACGTCACCCCATTGTCGGCGTGCCCTGGAGGGAGCGAGGGGTTCGCGCTGTGGCAGCGCATGCTGTTCTCATGCCTGGTCGATGCCGACTTCCTGGACACAGAGCGGTATTGCGACCCCGAACGAGCCGCCGACCGGGGGCGCACGCCGCCGCTCCACACCATGCTGGCCGCGTACGACGTGCACATGGCGGCACTGGCGGCACGTGTGACCATTTCAGGCTCGCACAGCCCCGTCAATGACGCCCGCGCAAACGTGCTGCGTCAGTGCCGCGAGAAAGGCCGCCGAACAGACCTCGGACCGGGCTTCTTTCGATTGACCGTCCCGACTGGGGGAGGGAAGACGCTGGCGTCCCTGGGCTTCGCGCTTGAGCATGCGGTGGCCCACGCACGGCGCAGGATCGTCTATGCGATCCCCTACACCAGCATCATCGAGCAGACGGCGCAGGTCTTTCGCGATGTGTTCGCGTCGCTCGGCGAGGACACCGTCGTCGAGCATCACAGCAACCTCGACGTCGATCCTTCCCGCGAAAACCACCGCACGCGGCTCGCGGCCGAGAACTGGGACGCGCCGCTGATCGTCACCACCAACGTGCAGCTCTTCGAGTCGTTGCACGCGGCGCGCACGAGCCGCTGCCGCAAGCTGCACAACCTGGTGAATGCGGTGATCGTGCTCGACGAAGCGCAGATGCTGCCGCGCGACTTCCTCGGACCGGTCTTGCAGTCGCTGCGACTCCTCGTCGACTGCTACGGCGCCACCGTCGTGCTGTGCACGGCGACGCAGCCCGCGCTGGGCTCCCGTGTTGCCCCTGTGACCGGCAAGGTCACCTTGAGGGGAATCGACCGCGCCACCGACCTGATCGACGACCCTGAGCACCTCTTCGACACGCTGCGCCGGGTGGAGATTCGCGTTCCAGCCGACCTCCGGGCTCCGACGCCCTGGGAGGTTGTCGCGACGCAGATCCGCGATACGCCCTGCGCGCTCGCGATCGTCAACATGCGGCGCCAGGCCCGCGACCTTCATCGCCAACTGAACGACCCCTTCGCCGTCCACCTTTCGGCATTGATGTGCGCATCCCACCGCAGCGCGTGCATCTCGGGCATCCGCGCGCGGCTGGCGGCACGGCGAGGCGGGACCGACGACCGCCCGCTCCGTGTCGTCAGCACCAGCCTGGTCGAAGCCGGCGTTGATCTGGATTTTCCGGTGGTCTTTCGGGCGCTGGCGGGTCTCGATGCGATCGCCCAGGCCGCAGGGCGATGCAATAGAGAGGGCCGGCTTGAGCGTCCAGGCATGGTGCTCGTATTCGTACACCCGCAAGCGCCGCCACCCGGCCAAGCCCGCCAGGGCGCGCAGCCCACCCAAGAGCTGATCACCACTGGACTGGTCGCCGATCTTCAGGCCCACGAGACCT
>DHLY01000046.1:2499-2706 GCA_002405525.1 Proteobacteria bacterium UBA4656 | reverse complement strand
CGTCACCGGCATGCTCAACGGCCGCAAGGGCAGGTGCGTGCTGCTTCACTCGGGGCTGATTGATCGTGGCACGAAGCAACTCGAGATCCGCGTGGTGCCGGATTCGGGGGATGGGGCGCTGGTGGGATTGCGCGGGCGGATGGAAATCCGGATCGAGGCCGGCGGGGCCCACTACTACGCCTTCGAATACACCCTGGCCGGAGAATG
>DHLY01000046.1:0-2258 GCA_002405525.1 Proteobacteria bacterium UBA4656 | reverse complement strand
CGTCGAAACGTCCTCGCCCGGGCATCGATCGTGCGGGTCTGATCGCAGAGGACCAAGCCCTGGGTGCGCGTGCCCGAGCCCATCAGCGTCACGCTGAACCCGGTTTCGCGCGAACTCTGTCCGCCCTGCGTGATGGGCGCCACGAGCAGCAGCCCGGATGCCTTGTTGAAGGCATCCGCCGACAACACCAGCACCGACCGTGCGCTGCGAATCTCGCGGCCCTGGGTCAGGTCCTGGCTCAGTTCGAGGATCTCGCCGCGTTGCGGAACGCCGCGGCTCACAGAGCCTCGCGGCCCTGCGGTGCCTCGTCAAGCCACTCGCCATCGCGCGGCCACCGGGCCGGCGACGACGGGCTCGCCGCCAGGCGATCCGCGAGGGTACACCGCGCCGGCGTCACGGACAGACTGCGCCCGTTGAGGGTCAACTCGACAACGGAGCCCGCATCCACGGCCAGCGAATCGACGATGGCCTTGGGGATCGACAGAATCACGGAACCGCCCGAGCGGCGGAGGGTGGCGACACAGCGCATGAGGGCAAGCCCGGCTGCCTTACGGCGGCAACAGATACCCCGGCGCTGGCGGATCGGCAAGCGGGACCCTCACCGACCGCCAGCACCGAGCGACCCGCACCCGCAGCACCTCCACCGCCGGCAGCACCCGATCGCGCAGGCCATGCAGCGAGCGCCCGAACCACGGCCGGAATCCCGCCGGCCGGAACTTGATCCCCAGCACTTCCCCCGCCGGCCCAAGATCGCGCTGCCACAGCCGCGTCTGCACGCCGGTGATCGTGCCCGCGCCGGTGTGCGCCTCGAAGGTCCAGTGCACGCAGGGATGCGGCAGCGTGCGCGCGGTGTGCGCCGGCAGCCCACCGCGCGCCCAGCGCACGAACCAGTCGTGTTCGATCAGGTCGGCCAGCGCCGCATCCGGCGCGATGCGCCGATGCTCGAACAGCCCATCGTCCGGCCGCGCGCTGACCACCCCGCGGACCGGCCGCAGCGGGCCGCCGGTATCGATGGGCGCCGGTTCGCCGGCTGGCGACGCCGGGGTGGCGAACCGACGGGCTCCCATGGGTCGCGTTTCTTCAAGCGAAGGTGCCGCGCATCTTCCACCCTGCGCCCACCCCCGCCAACCCTCGCGCCCAACCATGGCCTCCCGCACCCCGCCCCACCGCCGCGCCGCAGCGCGCATCATCCACACCCTGGCGATCGTCCTCGCGCTCACCGCGATCCACGCCGCCCCCGCTACCGAGGAAGCCCATCCCATGAAGACCATCACCGGCCGCTTCGACGTCCAGATGACCCCGCAAGGCGAGGCCAGCCCCGACACGGGCGCCGCCACCTACCGCCTCGACAAGCGCTACCACGGCCCGCTGGACGCCGCCGCCGCCGGCACCATGCTGGGCCACGTCACTGCCACCAAGGGCTCCGCCGGCTACGTCGCCATCGAACGCGTCACCGGCACGCTCGACGGCCGCAAGGGCAGTTTCGTGCTGCAGCACTCGGGGCTGATGGACCGCGGGGCGAAGCAGCTCGAGATCCGGGTGGTGCCGGATTCAGCGGATGGGGAGTTGGTGGGATTGCGGGGGCGGATGGAGATCCGGATCGAGTCCGGTGGGGCGCACTACTACGACTTCGAGTACGCGCTGCGGGACGAATGACCCAACGCGGCAGCGCCACTGCCACTGCGGGACGCCGCTGTCTGTAGGAGCGGCGCGTGCGCCGCGACCGCTTCACCGGAACCAGGAAGCCCGACTGGCCGACTCAGCCCCGACGGCCATCCCACCGTCGTGACCCCGCAACACGCCACCCAACACCCCTCAAGACAACTCCTCAACCAACCGCACCACCGCCTCCTTCTTCTTCGGCGACAGCATCCGAAACCCCACAAGCAACCGCTCCTCCAACATGTCGTGCGCGAACACCGAGGTCTCCACCGCCGGCGTGCCATCTCCATTGAGACGTATCGCGCCGCGCCCTGTCGCCAGCCACTCAAACGCGACCTGGGTGAGCTGCGCGATGTGCGCCAGATGCGCAACTGTGGGCGACGTTCCGTTCGGCACCTCCCACTGCGCAACGGCGCTGGGTCCGACCCCGAGCTGCTCCGCAAGGCGGGATTGACTTAGTCCGGCAACACGGCGGGCATGGCGCACCCGATCGTTCAACGGCCCTGAAAAAGCCCGATCGGTCGCGCGGCGCTTCTTGACGACTCCCATCCGTGCCCCTTAGCCCCTCTGATCCTGACGTTTCCCCTGTTTCCTGC
>DHLY01000021.1:64351-66188 GCA_002405525.1 Proteobacteria bacterium UBA4656 | reverse complement strand
CCCCGCCGGCGCTCAGGCGCTGCGCACCATCCCGCGCCGCAGTCGTGCCCATTCGAGCTGGAACCACGGCGTGAAGGTCTCCGGCGCGCGGTTCATCTCGCGGTCCAGCGCCTGCGGCTCGACGTAGCGGATGTCGGCGATCTCGGAGCGGTTGTAGGCGGGTTCGTCGTTCGACACCCCGCGATAGACCCAGCACAACTCGTGCTCGGCGCCGTCGGCGTCGTACTGCGCCTGGTAGCGGAACTTGAACTGGAACTCGAGCCGGCAGCGCAGGCCGAGTTCCTCGTGCAGGCGGCGGTGGGTCGCCTGGTCCATCGACTCGCCCGCGCGCGGGTGGCTGCAGCAGGTGTTGGACCAGAACGACGGCCACAGCCGCTTGCCGGCGGCGCGCTGCTGGATCAGCAGGCGCCCGCGCTCGTCGAACACGAACAGGGAGAAGGCGCGGTGCAGCACGCCGCGGCCGCGGTGGGCGTCGGCCTTGGACAGCGTGCCGACCTCGGCATCGTCGACGTCCACCAGCACCAGCGGCTCGTCGTCGAAGGACACCACGGTGTCGCGTGCGTGCTCCAGGGCCATGGCCTGCTCCGGTTCGCGGGTCCCCGGCCCGCCGCACCCGGCAGGGCGCCACGGACCTGTTGTCAGTCTGGATTGACTTCGATATTGTCACAACATGTTGACACTTACCGGCCTCACCCGTCCAGCCGTCGACCGCGCCGGTCCGCCGCGCGCCGTCGTGATCGGCAGCGGGTTCGGCGGGCTGGCGGCGGCGATCCGGCTCGGCGCCCGCGGCTACCGCGTGACCGTGCTGGAGAAGCTCGACGCCCCGGGTGGTCGCGCCTACGTCCACCGCCAGGACGGCTACACCTTCGATGCCGGGCCCACCGTCATCACCGCGCCGTTCCTGTTCGAGGAACTGTGGTCGCTGTGCGGCAAGCGGATGGCCGACGACGTCGAGCTGCGGCCGGTCACGCCGTTCTACCACCTGCGTTACGACGACGGGTCGACCTTCGACTATCACGCCGACCCCGCGGCGATGGACGCCGAGATCGCGCGCCTCGCGCCCGGCGACGTGGCGGGCTTCCGCACCTACATGCGCGAGAGCGAGGCGATCTACAAGGTCGGCTTCGAGCAGCTCGGCCACATGCCATTCGACACGGTCGGCGACATGCTCAGGGTCGCCCCGGACATGCTGCGCCTGCAGAGCTGGCGCACGGTCTACGGCTTCGTGGCCAAGTACATCAAGGACGAGCGCCTGCGCATCGCGCTGTCCTTCCACCCGCTGCTGGTCGGCGGCAACCCGTTCACCACCACGTCCGTGTACTGCCTGATCGATTTCCTGGAGCGTCGCCACGGCGTGTACTGGGCGATGGGCGGCACGGGCTCGCTGGTCAAGGGCCTGGTCGGCCTGATCGACGGGCAGGGCGGGCGCATCGAGTACGGCGCCGAAGTCGAGCAGATCCTGGTCCGCGACGGCACCGCGGTCGGCGTGCGTTGCACCGACGGCAGCGTGCACGAGGCCGAGGTCGTGGTCTCCAACGCCGATTCGGCCTGGACCTATTCTCGCCTGCTGCCGGCATCCGCGCGCAAGCGCTGGACCGACCGCAAGCTTGCGCGCGCGAAGTACTCGATGAGCCTGTTCGTGTGGTACTTCGGCACCACCCGGCAGTGGCCGGAGGTGCCGCACCACTCGATCCTGCTCGGCCCGCGCTTCCGCGAACTGCTGGACGACATCTTCGACCGCAAGGTGCTGGCGCCGGACTTCAGCCTCTACCTGCACCGTCCGACGGCGACCGATCCCTCGCTGGCGCCGGCGGGCTGCGATGCCTTCTATGTGCTG
>DHLY01000021.1:59035-64159 GCA_002405525.1 Proteobacteria bacterium UBA4656 | reverse complement strand
CGGTCGAGGGCGAGCGCTACCGGCAGGCGATCCAGCAGCGCCTCGAGGCGACCCTGCTGCCGGGCTTGTCGGGGTCGATCGCGACCTCGCGCACGATCGACCCGCAGGGCTTTCGCGAACGGCTCAACGCGGTGCGCGGCGCGGCCTTCGGCCTGCAGCCCACGCTGCTGCAGAGCGCGTGGTTCCGCCCGCACAACCGCAGCGAGGACGTGCGGAACCTGTTCCTGGTCGGCGCCGGGACCCATCCCGGTGCCGGAATGCCCGGCGTGCTGTCCTCGGCACGCGTACTCGACGCGGTGGTGCCCGATGCACGCGCTTTCGCTTGAGCGGATCGGCGCCGACGATCTCACCGCCTGCGCGCGCGAACTGCGCGCGGGCTCGAAGTCGTTCAACGCCGCCGCGCGTCTGCTGCCGGCGCGGGTCCGCGCGTCGGCCACCGCGCTGTACGCCTTCTGCCGCGATGCCGACGACCTGGTCGACCACGGCGCCGACCCGGCCGCCTCGGTCGCCGCGCTGCGCGCGCGCCTCGACGCGATCTACGCCGGTCGCCCCGGCGCCCTGCCGTGCGACCGTGCGCTGGCGGCGGTGGTCGAACGCCACCAACTGCCGCGCGCGCCGCTCGATGCGCTGATCGAAGGCTTCGAGTGGGACGCCCGCGGCCGCCGCTACGCCACCCTGGCCGAGCTCGAGAACTACTGCGCGCGCGTGGCCGGCACGGTCGGCGCGATGATGGCGGTGCTGATGGGGACCCGCTCGCCCGAGGCGCTGGCGCGCGCCTGCGAACTCGGCGTGGCGATGCAGATGACCAACATCGCGCGCGACGTCGGTGAGGATGCGCGCAAGGGGCGCCTGTACCTGCCGCTCGAATGGTTCGCCGAAGCCGGCCTCGAGCCGGAACGGTTCCTCGCCGCGCCCAGCGCCTGCCCGCGGGTGCGCGGGATCATCCAGCGCCTGCTGGACGCCGCCGATGGCCTGTACGCGCGCATCGACCGCGGCGTGGCGCGACTGGCGCCGGCGTGCCGGCCGGGCATCCATGCCGCGCGCCTGATCTACGCCGACATCGGCCGCGTGGTGCGCGACAACGGCCACGATTCGATCAGCCGCCGTGCCGTGGTGCCCGGCCACCGCAAGGCCTGGCTGGTGGCCAAGTCCTACGTGCTGCTGGCGATGGCCGCGCGGGCGCCGGACCATCCGCCGCTGGCCGCGATCGGCTTCCTGGTCGACGCCATCGCGCGGCCGGATCCACCCGCCGCGGAGACCCCGTCGCGGCTCGCCGCGCGCGCGATTTTCGTGATCGAGCTGTTCCAGCGCCTCGAGGCGCAGGAACGCATGGCCGCCGCTCGCATGGCCGGGCGACCGCACTCCGCGATCTGAGCCGCGGCGATGGAGCCGCGCGTGCTGAAACTGGTCGAGATGGTGCTGGTGTTCGGCGGCGTGCTGGGCTTCGCCGTCTGGCAGCTGGTGTCGGTGCGACGCGAGCTGCGCCGCGACCGCGAGAAGCAGGCCGCGCGCGACGCCACCGCGCACCAACGCCCGCCGGCGGAGTGACTCAACGCGCCCGGCGCGGCATCCGGAACGGCAGCATCGCCTGCACCAGCGGGTGGGCAAAGCGGTCGAGGTCGAGGCTTTCGTGCACCGCGTGAACGGGTTCGCCGTGCAGCACCTGCGAGACCATGGAGCGGGCGTAGAACGGCGTGTCCTCCAACGTGCGGACCAACCTCGGCGCGCACTGCTGCGAGCGCGAGGCGCGCGCGATGCGCCAGATCGGCGACGACGGCAGGTCGGCCATCGGCGGCGGCTCGAAGGCGCTGGCCGTGCCGTCGCGATCGAAGTGCAGCGCAAGCGCGGTACGCGCGCCGTCGCGCGCCTCGACGTCGTACAGCACCGAGCTGCCGTCGCGCCGCGCCGCGCGCGACCAGTGCCAGCGGCGCAGGTTGGCCTCCAGCGGCTCGTCGCCTTCGTTGCTGTCGAGGTAACCCTCGCCGGACCAGGACAGGCCGGGCGCCTCGAGCGCCACCTCGACCCGCGCCGACGGCGCGATCGGCCGCCAGCGGTGCCGTCCGGCCGCGTCCAGCAGCGCCACGTGGGACGCCATCGCGCGCGGGATGACGCGCACGCGGCCGCGGATGCGGCGCGGCAGCGGCACCGCCACCTCGTCGAGGTCGAACACCAGCGCATCGTCGCGCCACTCGAGCCGGCTGGGGCCAATGACGTAGGTCGCGGGGCCGCGGGTCGCGGCGCTGGCGCCGCGCTCGGTCATCGACCAGCGTCGCACGCCCTGGCCATACAGCGCGACATTGAGCGCCACATGGTCGGCCGGATCGCAGTCACCGCGCCGCCGCGCGCGCGCGTAGTAGGGCGAGAAGACGCTGCCGACGAAGGCGATCAGGGTGATCCCGTGGCGGCCGTCGTCACTCAGCGCATCGACGTACCACCAGGCATAGCCACCGCGCGCGACCGCGCGGTCGAAGCGAGGTCCGCCGCCAGCCGCGCCGCCGCGATCCGCCCCGACAGCGCCGCCATCGGCACCCCCGGGCCCGGATGCGTGCTGCCCCCGGCCAGGTACAGGCCCGGCATCCGCGTGCGCGCCCCCGGGCGCTTGAACGAGGCCTGCCAGCCGTGCGAGGCCGCGCCGTACAGTGCCCCGCCCGTGCCCGGGAACAGGTGGTGGAAGTCCGCCGGCGTCGCCAGCCGTGTCCAGGCCGGACGGCGATCCAGGGTGAGGCCGCAGCGGGCCAGCAGGTCGAAGGTGCGGGTCTCGCATGGCAGGGTCTCCGTGTCGTCCCAGCGCCGTCGGTCGCCGTCGGCCGGCGCGTTGACCAGCACCAGCAAGCGTTCGGGCGCGCCGTCGGCCGGTGGCGCGACCGACTCGCGATCCTGCGCGCAGACGTACACCGTCGGTGCATCCGGCGCTTCTCCGGCATCCAGGATGCGGGTGAACTCGCGCGCGTAGTCGCGCGAGAAGAACACGTTGTGGCGCGCCAGCGGGAAGCCCGCGGTCGGCGCGGCCATGAGCCAGGTCAGGGCCGACAGCGATCGTCGGGCGCCGCGCGGCATGGGGGCGGCGCGCTGTGCCGCCGTGCCGAACAGGCCCGCGGCGACCGCGGCGGGGTCGGCGTTGAGCACCACCGCCTCGGCCTCGATCCGCTCGCCGCTGCGCAGGGTGACGCCGGCCACGCGGCCGTTGGCGCAGCACACCTCGGCCACCTCGGCGCCGAAACGCAGGGCCGCGCCGCGCGCGCGCGCCGCGTCAGCCAGCGCGGTGGCCAGGCGGTGCATGCCGCCGTCGACGAACCACACCCCCTCCTGCTCCACGTGCGCGACCAGCATCAGGGTCGCGGGCGCGAGGAAGGGCGACGAGCCGCAGTAGGTCGCGTAGCGGCCGAACAGTTGGTGCAGCCGCGGATCGTGGAAGTGGCGGCCCAGCGATTGCCACAGGGTCGAGAACGGCGTGATGCCCCACAGCTCGCGCAGGCGCGTCAGCCCCACGGCGCGCACCAGGGCCAGCGGGCTGTCGCAGGAGGCGCGCATGAAGGGGCCCTCCAGCGTGCGGTAGATGCCCGCCGCGCGATGCATGAAGTCAAGGAAGCGGCGCGCCTCGGTGGCGCCGGCAAAAGCGCCGATCGCGGCAGCGGAATCCTCGACCCGCGCATGCAGGTCGAGGCGCGCCGCATCGCCGTCCCAGGCGTGGCGTGCCAGCACGCTGGCGCGGCGCGTGGGCACGCGGTCGGCGAACGACAGCCCGGCGGCGTCGAACAGCGACTCGAACACCCAGCGCATGGTCAGCACCGTGGGTCCGGCGTCCACCGCCATGCCCGGGGCGACCTCGACCGCCCGCATCTTGCCGCCCGGCGCGGCGGCCTTCTCCAGCACCGTGACGTCGAGACCACGCGCCGCCAGGTCGATGGCGGCCGCCAGTCCGCCGACCCCGGCCCCCACTACCACCACCCTGGCGTCCGCCATGGTGCGCCCTCACGGTCCGTTGACGCTGGCAGTATCTAGTGTCTAGAGTAACTGACACAAGCATCCGACCATCGGATGTGACACCCGCCGCCGGGCGGGGAGGGGTTGGCCATGGCTTCCGTCCCGCGCATCGAACAGGCCCTGCTGGCGGCGATCGAACCGGGGGAGCAGGCGGGCTGTCCGCCGCAGCTCGCCGCCGCCGTGCGTTACGCGGTGTTACCGGGTGGCGCGCGGATCCGCCCGCGGCTGTGCCTCGCGGTGGCCGCGGCCTGCGGCGAGGACCATCCCGCGGTGGTCGACGCGGCAGCCGCCGCGATCGAACTGCTGCATTGCGCCTCGCTGGTCCACGACGACCTGCCGTGCTTCGACGATGCATCGACCCGGCGCGGCAAGCCGTCGGTGCACCGCGCCTACGGCGAGCGCCTCGCGGTGCTCACCGGCGATGCCCTGATCGTGCTCGCCTTCGAATCGCTGGCCGACGGCTGCAGCGCCGCGCCGCAGCGCCTGGCGCCGCTGCTGCGCGTGATCGGCCGCGCGGTCGGCACCGGCGGCGGCATCGTCGCCGGCCAGGCCTGGGAGTGCGAGCCGCGCGCGGTGCTCGCGCAGTACCAGCAGGCCAAGACCGGCTCGCTGTTCGCCGCCGCCACCCTGGCCGGCGCCACCGCGGCCGGCGTCGCGGAAGCCGCGCCCTGGGCGCTGGTCGGCGAGCGCATCGGCGAGGCCTACCAGATCGCCGACGACATCCTCGATGCGACCGCGAACGCGGCGGAGATCGGCAAGCCGGTCGGGCGCGACGAGGCGCTGGGCCGCCCCAGCGCGGTGGCGCAACTCGGCCTGCAGGGCGCGGTCGCGCTGGTGCGCCGCCTGGTCGCCGACGCCGCGGCGGCGGTGCCCGATTGCCCTGGCGCCGACGCGCTGCGTGAGGTGCTGCGCGCGCAGGCCGACGCGCTGCTGCCGCGCAGCCTGCGCCAGGCAGCCTGAGATGGACGCGCCGGCCGCACCGCCCTGGCCGCAAGCCGGCGGCTGGCGGGAGCGTCTGCACGCGCGGCTCGACGCCTTGCTCGCCAGCGCGCGCTTCCGCCGCTGGGCCGCCGCCTTCCCGCTGACCCGGCCCATTGCTCGGCGCCGCGCCGCGGCGCTGTTCGACCTGGTGTCCGGATT
>DHLY01000021.1:56341-58812 GCA_002405525.1 Proteobacteria bacterium UBA4656 | reverse complement strand
CGCCTCGCCCTGCCGCCGGACGCCGCTTCGCGGCTGCTCGACGCGGCGGTCGCGCTGCGCCTGCTGGTCCGCCGCGGCGGCCGCTATGCACTGGGTCCGCTGGGCGCGGCCCTGGTTGGCAACGAGGCGGTGCGCGCGATGGTCGAACACCACGCTCCGTTCTACCAGGACCTGCAGGATCCTGTGGCGCTGCTGCGTCGCGGCACCGGCAGCGGGGCGCTCGCCGCCTACTGGGGCTATGCCGGCAGCGAACCGCCGGAGCGCCTGTCCGCCGAACGCGTGGCGCGCTACAGCGCCCTGATGTCCGCCTCGCAGCCGCTGATCGCGGACGAGGTGCTCGACGCCTATCGCATGGACCAACGTCGGTGCCTGCTCGACGTGGGCGGCGGCGAGGGCACCTTCCTGTGCGCGGCCGCGCGCCGTGCGCCAGAGCTCGGCGTGGTGCTGTTCGACCTGCCGGCCGTCGCCGACCGGGCGCGAGCGCGGTTCGCCGCCGAGGGCCTGACCGGGCGGGCGCGGTCGGTCGGCGGCAGTTTCCGCACCGACCCGCTGCCCGCTGGCGCCGACACCGTGTCCCTGGTGCGCGTCCTGCACGACCACGACGACGACACCGTTCGCAACATTCTGCGCGCGGTGCGCCGGGTGCTGCCGCCGGACGGCGAACTGCTGATCGCCGAGCCGATGGCCGGCCTGCCGGGCGTGGCACCGATGGCCGACGCCTACTTCGGCTTCTACCTGATGGCCATGGGCCGCGGCCGTGCGCGCACTCCGCAGCGGCTGGGCGAGTTGTTGCGCGAGGCCGGTTTCGATGGCGGGCGGCTGGTGCCGACCCGGCTGCCGATCCAGACCGCCCTGCTGGTCGCCCGTCCCGTTGTCGTGGCCGCAGACCCCGGACCGGGCGTCACTTCTGCTTGACACTTTTAAAAGTCAGCCTAAACTGACATTGACGTATCTTCCCGCCTCGCGCCTCGGATGAGCCGAGTCCGCAGTCGCCACGAGCGGGCAGTTGGGGAGGTTTCCATCGACACCACGGCAATCGTGTTCGAGCGGCCCGGGCAACTGGCGCTGGCTCGTCTCGACCTCTCCCCGCCAGGGGATGAGGACGTGGTCGTGGACGTTCACTACAGCGGGATCAGCACCGGCACCGAACGCCTGCTGTGGACCGGTGCCATGCCGCCATTCCCGGGCATGGGTTATCCCCTGGTGCCGGGTTATGAGTCCGTGGGGCGTGTCTGCACGGCCGGGTCGCGCAGCGGCCGCCACGTTGGCGACACCGTGTTCGTCCCCGGCGCCAAGTGCTATGGCCCGGTGCGCGGCCTGTTCGGCGGTGCCGCGGCGCGGCTGGTCGTGCCCGGCGCGCGAGTGGTCCCGATCGACCAGCGCCTCGGCGACCAGGGCGTGCTGCTCGCGCTGGCGGCGACCGCTTGGCATGCGATCGCCCCCGGAGGCGTTCTCGACGCCCCCGAACTCGTGGTCGGCCACGGCGTGCTGGGGCGTTTGCTGGCCCGGCTGTGCCTCGCCGCCGGCGCGCCGGCGCCGACGGTGTGGGAGCGCAATCCCGCGCGCAGTACCGGCGCCGAGGGCTACACGGTGCTCGACCCGGATGCGGATCCGCGCCGCGACTACCGCTTGATCTGCGACTGCAGCGGCGACGCCGGGCTGCTCGATGCGTTGATCGCGCGGCTGGCGCCGGGCGGCGAAATCGTGCTCGCGGGCTTCTACAGCGAGCCGTTGTCGTTCGCCTTTCCGCCGGCCTTCATGCGCGAGGCGCGCCTTCGCGTCGCCGCGCAGTGGCAGCCCGCCGATCTGGCCGCGGTCAAGCAGTACGCCGAATCCGGCGCGCTGTCGCTGGCCGGCCTGATCACCCACCGCAGCGGCCCCGACGCGGCCGACGCGGCCTACCGCACGGCGTTCGGTGACCCCGGCTGCCTGAAGATGATCCTCGACTGGAGGGCGTACACATGAGCGCTGGTGGAGAAGGCCTGGTCGGCACCTCGATCCCGATCCGCATGATCGACGACAACCTGCGCGCGGAAGCCGCCATGCCGCCCGACCCGGTGGCCACCGGCCCGGTGAAGAAGGAAACGCAGATCATCGCGATCTACGGCAAGGGCGGCATCGGCAAGAGCTTCACGCTGGCCAATCTCAGCTACATGATGGCCCAGCAAGGCAAGAAGGTCCTGCTGATCGGCTGCGATCCCAAGAGCGACACCACCTCGCTGCTGTTCGGCGGTCGTGCGTGCCCGACCATCATCGAGACCTCGTCGAAGAAGAAGCTCGCCGGCGAGCAGGTGCGCATCGGCGACGTGTGCTTCAAGCGCGACGGGGTGTTCGCGATGGAGCTTGGCGGGCCCGAGGTCGGTCGCGGCTGCGGCGGGCGCGGCATCATCCATGGCTTCGAGACCCTCGAGAAGCTCGGCTTCCACGACTGGGGCTTCGACTACGTCCTGCTCGACTTCCTCGGCGACGTG
>DHLY01000021.1:55298-56152 GCA_002405525.1 Proteobacteria bacterium UBA4656 | reverse complement strand
CGCGCGCGACATGTGCCAGAAGGTGATCGTTGTCGGCAGCAACGACCTGCAGTCGCTGTACGTGGCCAACAACGTGTGCAGCGCGGTCGAGTACTTCCGCAAGCTCGGCGGCAACGTCGGCGTGGCGGGCATCGTGATCAACAAGGACGACGGCACCGGCGAAGCGGCAGCCTTCGCCGAGAAGGTCGGCATCCCGGTGCTGGCCGCGATCCCGGCGCACGAGGACATCCGGCGCAAGAGCGCCTCCTACGAGATCATCGGCAAGCCCGGCGGCCAATGGGGCACGCTGTTCGAGGAACTGGCGACCAACGTCGCCGTCGCCCCGCCCATGCGCCCGACGCCGCTCGGCCAGGACGCGCTGCTCGGCCTGTTTTCCAGCGCCTCAACCGGCCGCGACGTGGTGCTCGACCCGGCGACCGAGTTCGACATGTGCGGTCGCGTCGAACTCACCAAGCCGTCGCTCGAAATCGTCTACGAGACCGCCTGAGCCGCGCCATGAGCGAAACCCTCGCCACCGCGCTGCCCAATCCCGAGGCCGTCAAGGCGGACGGGCTGGGCTGCCATTCGGGCAAGGACGCGCTGCTCGCCGCGGCCAAGGCGGCCGGCAAGTCCGAAACGCTGGACCGATATGCGAAGGACTACCCGAAGGGTCCCCACGACCAGCCGCAGTCGATGTGCCCGGCCTTCGGTTCGCTGCGCGTCGGCCTGCGCATGCGGCGCACCGCGACCGTGCTCAGCGGTTCGGCCTGCTGCGTCTACGGCCTGACTTTCACCTCGCACTTCTACGGCGCGCGCCGCACCGTCGGCTACGTCCCGTTCAACTCCGAAACCCTGGTCACCGGCAAGCTGTTCGA
>DHLY01000021.1:46485-55141 GCA_002405525.1 Proteobacteria bacterium UBA4656 | reverse complement strand
CGCGGTTCACGTGCTGGCCGATCCCGCGCAGTACGACGCCATCGTGGTCACCAACCTGTGCGTGCCGACCGCCAGCGGCGTGCCGCTGCAGCTGCTGCCGCGCGAAATCAACGGCGTGCGCATCATCGGCATCGACGTGCCGGGCTTCGGCGTGCCCACCCATGCGGAGGCCAAGGACGTGCTGGCCGGCGCCATGCTGCGCTACGCGCGCGGCGAGGCCGAGGCCGGTCCGGTGCAAGCGCCGCGCGGCGGCCGCAGCGAGAAGCCCACCGTGACCCTGGTCGGCGAGGTCTTCCCCGCCGATCCGGTCGGCATCGGCATGCTGCTCGAGCCGCTCGGGCTCGCCGCCGGGCCGGTCGTGCCGACCCGCGAGTGGCGCGACCTGTACGCCGCCCTCGACGGCGCGGTGGTGGCGGCCATTCATCCGTTCTACACCGCCTCGATCCGCGAGTTCGAAGCCGCCGGCCGGCCGATCGTCGGCAGCGCGCCGGTCGGCCACGACGGCACCGCGGACTGGCTGCGCGCGATCGGCCAGGCGGCTGGCGTGCCGGCCGAACGCATCGACGCCGCGCAGAACCGCTTCCTGCCGATGGTGCGCGCCGCGCTGGCGCGGATGCCGGTCGCCGGCCGCATCACCCTCAGCGGCTACGAAGGCTCCGAACTGCTGGTCGCGCGCCTCCTGGTCGAGAGCGGTGCCGACGTGCGCTACGTGGGCACGGCGTGTCCGAAGACGCCGTGCAGCGCGCCCGATCTGGCTTGGCTGGAGTCGCGCGGCGTGCAGGTCCAGTACCGCGCTTCGCTGGAACAGGACCTCGCCGCAATGGCGGAGTTCGAGCCCGACCTTGCGATCGGCACCACGCCGGTCGTCCAGGCCGCCAAGCAGCGCCGCATTCCCGCCCTCTACTTCACCAACCTGATCTCGGCCCGGCCGCTGATGGGCCCGGCCGGCGCCGGATCGCTCGCCACGGTGGTCAATGCCGCGATCGGCAACCGGCCGCGTTTCGCGGCGATGGAGTCGTTCTTCGAAGGTGTGGGCAGCGGCGCCGCCGCCGGGGTGTGGGAAGGCGTGCCAAAGGACCGTCCGGAGTTCCGCGAACAGTACGCGCGCAAGGTCGCCAAGGCGGCCAAGGCTGCGAGTGTCGAGGAGCCGATCTGATGCTGGTGCTCGACCACGACCGCGCGGGAGGCTACTGGGGCGCCGTATACGTGTTCACGGCGGTCAAGGGCCTGCAGGTGGTGATCGACGGCCCGGTCGGCTGCGAGAACCTGCCGGTGACTTCGGTGCTGCACTACACCGACGCCCTGCCGCCGCACGAACTGCCGATCGTGGTCACCGGGCTGGCCGAGGAACAGCTCGGTCGCGAGGGCACCGAGGGCGCGATGAAGCGCGCCCACGCGGTGCTCGACCCGAACCTGCCGGCGGTGGTGGTCACCGGATCGATCGCCGAGATGATCGGCGGTGGCGTGACGCCGGAAGGCACCAGCCTGCAGCGCTTCCTGCCGCGCACCATCGACGAAGACCAGTGGCAGTGCGCGAACCGTGCGATGACCTGGCTGTGGACGCAGTACGGCCCGAAAAAAGTGCCTGCACGCAAGCGCAAGGAGGGCGCAAAGCCGCGGGTCAACCTGATCGGGCCCTGCTACGGCACCTTCAACATGCCGAGCGACCTCGCTGAAATCCGCCGGCTCGTGGAGGGCATCGGCGCCGAGGTCAACATGGTGTTTCCCCTCGGCAGCCACCTCGCCGACATTCCGAAGCTGGTCGACGCGGACGCCAACATCTGCCTGTACCGGGAGTTCGGCCGCGCGCTGTGCGAGGCGCTGGAGCGCCCCTACCTGATGGCGCCGATCGGCCTGCACAGCACGACCCGTTTCCTGCGCAAGCTCGGCGAGGTGCTCGGCGTCGATCCGGAACCGTTCATCGAGCGCGAGAAGCACACCACGGTGAAGCCGGTGTGGGACCTGTGGCGCTCCGTCACCCAGGACTTCTTCGCCACCGCATCGTTCGCGATCGTGGCCAGCGATACCTATGCGCGCGGCGTGCGGCGATTCCTCGAGGACGAACTCGGCATGCCGTGCCAGTTCGCCGTGCCGCGCATCCCCGGAGCCAAGACCGACAACGCGGCGGTTCGCCAACTGGTGCGCGAGAAGCCGCCGCTGGTGATGTTCGGTTCCTACAACGAGCGCATGTACCTCGCCGAAACCGGCTCCCGCGCCACCTACATCCCGGCGTCGTTCCCCGGCGCGATCATCCGCCGCCACACCGGCACGCCGTTCATGGGATACGCCGGTGCGACTTACATCGTGCAGGAGTTCTGCAACGCGCTGTTCGACGCGTTGTTCCACATCCTGCCGCTCGGCACCGACCTCGACAAGGCCGATCCCACCCCCGCACGCCTGCACCGGCAACTGCCGTGGCAGGACGATGCGCGCGCGCTGCTCGAGCGCATCCTGGAGGACCAGCCGGTCCTGGTGCGCATCTCGGCCGCCAAGCGGCTGCGCGACCGCGCCGAACGCGAGGCGCGCAGCGCCGGCGAGGCTGCGGTCACCGCCGAACGCGTCGATCGCGCACGGCGCGCGCTCACCGACGGCGAGCCGGCATGAGCCGCGCGCCCGCACGCTCCCGGCGCCCGCCTGGAGACGCATCGAACCCGGCGCACCAGCGCCGGGACGTTCCTGGCCACGCGGGTCGCGTGGCGCACGCCGCAAGGCGCAACCGGAGGTAGACCATGGCTGAGGAAAGACGGTCGCTGACGGGGCTGACGGAAACGGAAGCGAAGGAGTTCCATGCCATCTTCGTGTCCAGTTTCATCGGCTTCACCGTCATCGCGATCTTCGCCCACTTCCTGGTGTGGCAGTGGCGGCCGTGGCTCTGAGCGCGACGGCCTGACGGCCGCGCACCCGGACCACGCCACATCGCGATTCCATCCAACCTGGAGGCTCCAGACATGTGGAGAGTTTGGCTGTTGTTCGACCCGCGCAAGTCGCTGGTCGCGCTGTTCACCTTCCTGTTCGTCCTGGCACTGCTGATCCACTTCATCCTGCTCAGCACCGCCAAGTACAACTGGATCGAGGGCAGTTCCGGCGCGGCCCCGGCCGCGTCGCAGAACTCCTCGTTGCCCGCCGGCTGACGAGGGTCCTGCAAGGCGCTGGCTGGCGGTAGCGGGCGCCACCGCAAGGGCGCGCGGGACCGCCAGCCAGTGGGCTACGACCGTCTTCCCGCGCGGGAGACAAGGCCAATCGCTTGGGGTGATCCATGGGCATGCTCAGCTTCGAACGGAAGTACCGGGTGCGCGGCGGCACCCTGATCGGCGGCGACCTCTTCGATTTCTGGGTCGGGCCCTTCTACGTCGGCTTCTTCGGCGTGACGACGATCTTCTTCACGCTGCTGGGTACGGCGCTCATCATCTACGGCGCGGCGATCGGGCCCACATGGAACCTCTGGCAGATCAACATCGCTCCGCCGGACCTCAAGTACGGCCTCGGGCTGGCGCCACTGAAGGAAGGCGGCCTGTGGCAGATCATCACAATCTGCGCGATCGGCGCGTTCGTCTCCTGGGCGCTGCGTCAGGCCGAGATCGCGCGCAAGCTCGGCATGGGCTACCACGTGCCGGTGGCGTTCAGCGTCGCGGTGTTCGCCTACGTCACGCTGGTCGTCTTCCGCCCGCTGCTGATGGGCGCATGGGGGCATGGATTTCCCTACGGCATCTTCAGCCACCTCGACTGGGTGTCCAACACCGGCTACGCCTACCTGCACTTCCACTACAACCCGGCGCACATGATCGCGGTGAGCTTCTTCTTCGCGACCTGCTTCGCACTGTCGCTGCACGGCGGTCTGATCCTGTCGGCGTCGAACCCGAAGAAGGGCGAACCGATGAAGACCGCGGAGCACGAGAACACCATGTTCCGCGACGCCATCGGCTACTCGGTCGGCTCGCTCGGCATCCACCGGGTCGGACTGTTCCTGGCGCTGAGTTCCGGCTTCTGGAGCGCGGTCTGCATCATCATCAGCGGCCCGTTCTGGACCCGTGGCTGGCCGGAATGGTGGGGCTGGTGGCTCAACCTTCCGATCTGGTGATCGCGCCCGCGATCTTCGAGAAACCATTCGCACAGAGGGCCGATCCGATGGCCGACTACCAGAACATCTTCACCCGCGTGCAGGTCGCCAGTCACGGCTATCCGGGCGTGGCGCTGCCGCCCGGCACCAGCGGCGAACGCACCAAGGCCGCGCCGCTGCATTTCTACTGGCTGGGCAAGATCGGCGACGCGCAGATCGGGCCGATCTATCTCGGCTGGCTCGGAGTCACCTCGATCGTCTGCTTCCTGATCGCCTTCAACATCATCGGCCTCAACATGCTGGCCTCGGTGAACTGGGACCCGGTGCAGTTCGTGCGCCAGCTCTTCTGGCTGGCACTCGAGCCGCCACCGCCGTCCTACGGCCTCAGTTTCCCGCCGCTCAATGACGGCGGCTGGTGGCTGATTACGGGTTTCTTCCTCACCCTGTCGTTGCTCCTGTGGTGGCTGCGCATGTACAAACGCGCCCGCGCGCTCGGCATGGGCACGCACATCCCCTGGGCCTTCGCCAGCGCCATCTGGCTGTACCTGGTGTTGGGCTTCATCCGTCCGATCGCCATGGGCAGCTGGGGCGAGGCGGTGCCGTTCGGCATCTTCCCGCATCTCGACTGGACCGCCGCATTCTCGATCCGCTACGGCAACCTCTTCTACAATCCATTCCACTGCCTGTCGATCGCGTTCCTCTACGGATCGGCGCTGCTGTTCGCCATGCACGGCGCCACGGTGCTGGCCACCACCCGCTACGGTGCCGAGCGCGAACTGGAGCAGATCGCCGACCGCGGCACCGCCTTCGAACGCGGCGGGCTGTTCTGGCGCTGGACCATGGGCTTCAACGCCACCGCGGAGTCGATCCACCGCTGGGCCTGGTGGTTCGCGGTGCTGACCCCGCTGACCGGCGGCATCGGCATCCTGCTCACCGGCACGGTGGTCGACAACTGGTACCTGTGGGGCATCGAGCACGGACTGGTGCCCCAGTACCCGCTGGTGGTTCCCACGCCGATCGACCCGGCGCTCGCCGGAGGTGCGCCATGAAACCGCATGCGATCAAGGGTCCGCTACGCCTGCTGGCGCTCGCCGCCGTCGCGCTGGCCGCCAGCGGCTGCGAGCGGCCCGCCGAGCAGAAGGCGCAGACGGGATACCGCGGCACGGGCATGATCGATTATCAGAATCCGCATCTGGTGGCCGCGAAGAAGGCGGCGAACGTGGTGCCACCGGCGCAGCCCCCCGCGCCTGCCGTCGGGCCGCCGGCTTCGCAGGTGTACCAGAACGTGCAGGTGCTGGGCGGGCTCAGCGTCCCGCAGTTCACCCGCCTGATGCTCGCGATCACCGCCTGGGTGTCTCCCGAGCAGGGCTGCAACTATTGCCACGAAGGCAACAACCTCGCGTCCGATGCGGTCTACACCAAGGTCGTGACGCGCAGCATGCTGCGCATGACACAGCACATCAATTCGCAATGGCAGGCGCACGTCGGTCAGACCGGCGTCACCTGCTGGACCTGCCATCGTGGCAAGCCGGTGCCGTCGGAGATCTGGTTCAACCACGTCGACCCGCCGCGGGCGAGGCTGGCCGGCAACAACGCGCGGCAGAACAAGGCCGACGAGAACTCGATCGGGATGACCTCGCTGCCGCAGGACATCTACGAGACCTTCCTGCTCGGCGATGCCAACATCCGCGTTACCGGAACCGAAGCGCTGCCCTATGGCAATCGCAGCTCGATCAAGCAGGCCGAGTGGACGTTCGCCCTGATGATCCACATGTCGGAAGGGCTCGGCGTCAACTGCACCTACTGTCACAACAGCCGCGCATTCAATTCCTGGGCGACCAGCAACCCGGCGCGGGTGACGGCTTGGCACGGGATCCGCATGGCACGTGCGATCAACAACGATTTTCTGCAGCCGCTGCAGCCGGTCTACCCGGCCAACCGGCTCGGACCGTCCGGCGACGCGCCGAAACTCAATTGCGCCACCTGCCACCAGGGCGTTTTCAAGCCGCTGTACGGCGCCCCGATGCTGGCCGACTACACGGAACTCGCAGCGCCGGTTCCGGCGCCGCCGCCGCCGGAATCGGCGCCCTTCGAGCCGCCGGTCGAGGCGCCCGCGGACGCGCCGGCCTCCGCGCAGAGCCAGTCGTCGGTCGGAGCGCCGGCGGGCTGAGGCGCGGCAGGATCGATCGCGCGCCCGGCGCGCCGGCGCGCGCAAACCCGATCGCGCCCCAAAGCCTGTTAGAAAACCTGCATCCTGCGGGTTCTTCCAGTCGCGAGTCCGGCGCCGGTCCGGACTCGCTTCCGTGAATCATGCACTTGCGCGCATGCCCCGAGCGCCGGCCATCCATGGCCAGCCCGAGAGGCTGTTCTTTCGCAGCCTCTCAGCTCGGCCGCGCCAGGCGGACGGCGAGATCGCCGATGTGGCAGCCGAGCCCGGCCAGCAGCGCGGCGCCGATCCACGGCCAGGCCAGGCCCAGCATCGACAGCCGCCAGGCCAGCAGCACACAGCCGCCCGCGGCGACGGTTGCGACCGTCGGCAGCGCCGAGCGCCCGCGCAGCGCCAGCAGCGCGACCGCTTCGAGCAGCAGCAGGCCCAGGGCGAGATCCAGCACCCCGCCGGAGTCGAACCAGGCCTGCACGACCGCGTCGACGCTGACTCAGCCGCCCGCGAAGGGAGCGTTGAGCTGCACGATCGTCAGGTTGAGGAAGGCGGCGAACCCGACCCAAACGAGATAGGGCGTCAGCAACAGGCTCGCCAGCCGCGACCATGGCCAGACCAGGAAGATCAGCGACGCGATCGAAAGCCACAGCAGGCAAACTCCCACCAGCGCCCAATCGGGCCGCTCCATGCTGAAGAACAGCACGCTCCACGACACGTTCAGCACCAGGTTGATCGCGAACGCAGACAGCAGATGACGGCGCGCGGCCGCGGCCGGTGCGTGCCGCCATGCGAGGGTGGCGGCGATGACCCCGAGGGCGTAGATCAGGGTCCACACCGGTCCGAAGAGCCAATCGGGCGGCTGCCAGGCGGGCTTGGAAAGCGCTTCGTACCAAGGGCCGATGTCGGTGGCGAGGCGTCCCGCAACGCTCGCACCGACGGCAGCCGCGAGCGCCACCAGCGCAGGCCGCAGCGTGTCGCGCGAAACGGCATTCATGCGCGCGCCAGGCCCAGCAGATGGGCGAGGTCCTTGAAGAAGATCCGTACGTGCGCCATCGGCTGACGCCGTACCAGTTCTTTGTTCATGTAAGCCTCGAAAGTCAACCTCTGCACGTCCTCGTCACGGCAGATGCTGACGAAGCTCTCGCGCCGCTTTTCGCTGCCGTACCAGAAACGCTGCAGGATGCCGAGCACCCAGAACACGCGGCCATGCAGCCGCATGAAGCGCCGCCGCGCCAGTCCGAGCGCGTGCGCGTCGCCGCTGGCGAGAAGGCCCTCAACCGCCTCGGCGGCGAGCTGACCGCCGACCATCGCGTAGTAGATGCCCTCGCCGGATGCCGGCGCCACCACCCCGGCGGCGTCGCCGGCGAGCACGACATCGCGTCCGTTGTCCCAGCGTGGCAGTGGCTTGAGCGGGATCGGCGCACCCTCCCGGCGCACGGTTTCGCCGGTGAGGCCGCACTTCTCGCGAAGCGCCGCCACCGAGTGGCGCATCTTGAAGCCTTTGTTGGCGGTGCCGGTGCCGACGCTGGTGTAGGGTCCGTGCGGGAACACCCACGAATAGAAATCGGGCGACAGCGCGCCCCGGTACACCACGTCGCAGCGTCCCGGATCGAAATCCGCGCCGCTGCCGGGTTCCGGCGAACGCACGATCTCGTGGTAGGCGAACACGAAGCGGCCGCGGTCGGCGCCGGGGATGGCCTGCCGAGCGACCAGCGAGCTGGCGCCGTCGGCACCGATCACCGCGCGCGCGCGCACGGCTTGCGGCACGCCGTCGCCGTCGTCGTCGCCGGTGGCGTCGAAGCGCACCACCGCGGTGCCGTCCGCGTCGCGGTCGAGCGCGTTGAAGCGACCGGTCCGCAGCGTGGCGCCGCAGGCGACCGCCCGGGCGCGCAGCCACGGGTCGAAGTGCTCCCGGTCGACCATGCCGACGAAGCCGTTCTCGATCGGGATGTCGACCCTGGCGTCGGATGGCGAAACCATGCGCGCGGACGTGATGCGCGCAACGAGCAGTTCATCGGGGATCGCGAAGTCGCGGATCAGGCGCGGCGGTATCGCTCCGCCGCAGGGCTTGATGCGGCCCGCGCGATCAAGCATCAGCACACGGCGCCCCTTGCGCGCGAGTTCGTGCGCGGCCGTGGCGCCCGCAGGGCCGCCCCCGACCACGACCACGTCCCATGTTTCGGTTGCTGTCGACGTCGCGTTCATGCTGGGTGCTCCGGGGAAGGCGTCGGGCGAGAAGACGGGGATGGATCCACGACCGCTTGAATGACCGGCGGGTCGGACAGGCGCGCGGCGAGCAGGGCGGCGGCGATGAACAGCGCGGCCTCGGCGGCGAACACGATGCCGTAGGCCGCGCCGGGCGATTCCAGCAGGTGCCGCGCCACGTCGCTGGCCGCCGCGCCGCAGAATCCGCCGACCGCGAAGGCGATCGCCTGCGC
>DHLY01000021.1:15841-46335 GCA_002405525.1 Proteobacteria bacterium UBA4656 | reverse complement strand
CCCATGCGCACGCCTTCCCGGCGCGCGTGCCCGCGGCCGGCATGGGCCATCATCGAGCCGATCGCCGCCACTGCGAACACGCCGTTGGCCGCGCCGAGCGCGAACACGTTGGCCGCCAGCGGCCAGCCCGGTCCGCCGTGGCCTGCCATCGCCAGCCCGCACAGCGCCACCGCAGAGGCGAGGCAACCGCCCACCGTCCAGGCGCGCAGCGATCCGGCGCGGCGGCCACCGACCAGGCTGCAGGCGAAGGCCACGGCCAGCATGCCGACCAGGACACCGCCGTTCTGGACGCTCGACAGTTGCGTCGATTCGCCGGGCGTCATGCCGAATACCATGCCAGCGAAGGGCTCGAGAATCAGGTCCTGGGCGCTGTAGGCGAGCATCGATACGAAGATGAACACGGTGAACCGGCGCGCGTCGGCCTCGCTCCACACCTGGGCCAGTGCGCGGCGGAACGCCGGTGCCCCACCTTCCGGACGCCCCGTCGCGGGCGCGCCCTCGAGCCGGTGAATGGCGACCAGGGTGATCAGCAGCGCCACACCTGCCACAGCGCCGGTCAGCGCCACCAGCCGGGCAGGTGAATAGGGGTCGAGAAGAAGGCCCACCGCCATCGTGGAGAGCACGAAGCCGACGATCATCATCAGCCACACCACGGTCGCCGCCGCCGCGCGCCGGCGCTCCTCCACCCCCGTTGCGAGCAGCACCAGCAGGTTGGTGCCCGCCGCGCCGACGCCGAAACCGATGACCAGGAACCCGAACACGCTGAGCACCGCACCTGCGACCGCCGATCGTGGATGGACAGCGATCGCCAGCGCCGCCAGCAGGGCTCCCGCGCCCAGCGTGGCCATGCCGCCGACGATCCACGGCGTGCGCCGCCCGCCCACGTCCGATCCGTGGCCGAAGCGCGGCCGCAGCAGCTGCACCGCATAGTGCAGCGCCACCAGCGCGCCCGGCAGCATCGCCGGCAGGGCCAGTTCGACCACCATCACGCGGTTCATGGTCGAGGTGGTCAGCACCACGATCGCGCCCAGCGCGGCCTGCACCAGGCCGAGGCGCAGGATGTCGGGCCAGCCGAGTACTCGCGCGCTCACCCGGCTGTCCCCGCCAGGCCGCGCAGCGCGAAGGCGCTCACCAGCATGCCTGCCACGTAAAGCGTCACCCCAAGGCCGCTGTACCAGACCGCGCGCGCGACCGGATCGGCGAGGAAGCGTCGCATCAGCAGCACCTGCGCCAGCAGCAGCAGGGCGACCGCGCTGGCGTGCCGTGGCGCGTCCCAGGCCAGCAACAGCGCCACCACTGCGGCCTGGGCGAGCGCCATCACCAGGCAGGCGACCCACGCCGCGCGCGCCGCGCCGAGCTGTACCGGCAGCGATGCGATGCCCATCGTGCGGTCGCCGGCGATCGACTTGAAGTCGTTGAGGGTCATGATGCCGTGCGCGCCGAGGCTGTAGATCGCGGCCAGCGCCAGCGAGCGCGGGTCGGGCATCGCGCCGCCGACCATCACCGCCGCCCCGGTGACCCAGGCAAGCCCCTCGTAGCTGAAGGCGCACGCCGTGTTGCCGAACCAGCCATTGCGCTTGAGACGCACCGGCGGCGCGCTGTACGCCCAGGCCAGCAGCAGGCCGAGTGCAGCAGCGCCGAGACCCCACGGCCCGAGGGTGGTCGCCACCGCCAGCGACAACAGGGTCCAGGTCACGGCGAGGTACAGCCCCCAGCGGCCGGGCACGCGGCCGGACGGTATGGGCCGGTTAGGCTCGTTGATCGCGTCGACTTCGCGGTCGAACCAGTCGTTGACCACCTGGCTGGTGGCGCAAACCAGAGGACCGGCCAGCAGGATGCCCACCAGCACCATTCCCCAGCGGTCGGCCACCGGTACGCCCGAGGCGACCACGCCACACCCGAACGCCCACATGGGCGGAAACCAGGTGATGGGCTTCAGCAGTTCCGCCATGGCGGACAGCGCTGGACGGGCCATTGGACCGCCTTACGAGGGCCGACCAAGAGCGTTCCACAATCGAGGCCGGATGTCCAGTCGGACTGACACTCCGAACGTCAAGCATCGAGGTGGCGCTTGCGTGAAGAAGCGCCCGGCGGGCGTCAGCTCGTCCGGCCGGCGATCGGCATTGCGCCGGATGGCACCGCAGCCACACGTCCGCACCGGTCCGTCACGTCGCCGCGCTGATGAACCTGTCCAGGTCCGGACGCCGGGGAAACTCAACCCGGTGCCGGGTTGGATTCCTCGGTCTCGACGGCGGCGTCGATCAGCCCGTAGCGGCGCAGTTTGACATAGAGGCTCTGCCGGCTCAGTCCGAGGACTTCGGCGGCCGAGGCGCGGTTGTTCTGCGTCAGCTGCAGCGCCGCCTCGATACACAGCTTCTCGACCAGGTCCGTCGCGTCGCGCACCAGGTCCTTCAGCGGCACCCGGCCCACGAGTTCGGTCAACTGCCCGACCGATATCGGCAGGTCGCCTGCCGGCTCCGGTTCGGCCGCGACCCGGCGGCCGACATTGCGGATGTTGAACCCCATGCAGGGCGGGTCGGCGACCGGGATCGACACGCCCGAGATCTCGACCTCCGCCGCGGCCCCGAGCTCGCTGGCGAGGGTGGTGGCGAACAGCCGGATGTTGCCGTGCTGGCGCAGGTTGGCCATCAGCACGCTGAAGTCCACCCGCGAGCGTCCGACCCAGCGGTCGAGCGGCTCGCCCCGAACCTGCGCCTCGGCCGGCACCTGCACCAGGTCGAGGAAGGCACGGTTGGCGCCGATGACGCGCCCCTCGAGGTCGGTGACCACGAACGCGTCGATCGCATGCTCGAGCGCCCGCAGCACCGCCTTTGAACCCGGCGACACGCCGCCCTCGGCGCGCGGCGTGGAGATTCGCAGCAGGTACAGCGCGTCGTTGCCCTGACGGAAATAGAAGGAAGACACCAGCAGTTCGCGGCGCTCAGGTCCGAGGCGAACCGCCACGTCCTCGGCGCGGCCCGAAGCGCGCACGCCGGCGATCAGCGTCTGCACGGCCTGGGCGCCGGAGGACCCGAGCGCCTCGCCCAGCGAGCGGCCGACCAGCCGCTTGTTCTGCTCGCCCAGCAGCTCGCCGGCCGCGGGGTTGGCCTCGACCACGCGCTCGGTGGCGGCGTCCACGATCAGGATCGCCTCCGAGGACATCTGGAACAGCATGCGGTACCGGGTCTCGACGTTGCGCAGCCGCCAGTAGTCGCGTTCCAGCGACTGCTGCGCGTCGACCAGGCGCTGCTGGAGCGACACGGTATCGCGCAGGTCTCGCCCGAAGGCCACGATCCGCCCCTCGGGGCCGGCCTTCGCCGCCGAGAACAGGACCGGGATGTCGCCGCCGCGCGCGGACGTCTGGTTGACGTGCCGCCATTTGTGCGGGGCCGGGTCGGCAGCCTCGTGCAGCAGGGCCTCGACTTTCGGCCGGCTGTCGGGTGCGACGGTTTCCACCCATGGCTGGCCAACCAGGCGCCGGAAACCCTCGCGGGCAATCTCCTCCGAGCCGCTATAGACGTCGGTCACCACCCCGTCGGCGTCCAGGACCAGAGTCAGGTCGGCCGCCGCCGACAGCAGCGCGGCCGTAGCAGCCGCGTCGAGCCCGCCGAGCAGACCGCCGGGGCTCTCGACGAGTTTCACGCGCTGGGTTCTCGTATGGACATCGGTCTTGGCGACCTCGGGCAGCGGTTTCGGCACGGCAACTCCAGCGCGCGGCGCTCGATCAGCGGATGGGCCTCGTCCGCATGCGCTCGCGCTGAGCGACCAGGGCTTCGGCCTGGGACAGCATATCGCGGGGATCGCTGGCGGCGGCATCCGCACCGTCGACCCGCCGCTCCGCCGGCGCCCCGCCGGGCGCGAACACGCCGACCACCAGGCCGACCCGCGGATTGCGCGAGATGCGGCGCATCTCCGCGAGGTCGGTAGCGAGCAGGCACAGTCGCTCGGCGCAGGTCACGGTGACGTCGATCACGTCGAACCACTGCGTGCGCAGCAGGCTTTCGAGCTGGCTGCGCGATGCCGGCGGCGCGCGCCACACGTCCCAGCCCGCGCGCTGGAAGAACTCCGCGGCCACGCAACGCTGGAACTCGGAGATCATGTACAGCCCCAGCATGCCCTGTTCCGCCGGGGCGGACAGCAGCAAGGCGCGCCGGCCCGACGGGGCGCCGCGCCCCTCGCGCACGAAGTCCGCGCTCAGGCCATGCAGGACCTGTTGCAGGTGCAGGATGCCGATCGCCAGCTCCTCGTAGCGACAGCCATCGTCCATCCAGCGGGCGGCGAGGTGGCGTGCCGCCGGCACCAGCAGGTCGAGCAGGATCGATTCGATGCTGGCGCCATCGTCGCGCCGCCGCGCCACCGCGTCCAAGGCGGCATTGGGTCCGCTGCCGCAGGCTCGCTGCGCGAACTGGGCGACTTCGACACCGTCGATCGGCGCGCTTCCGCGGCGGGCGGGGCGATGGGCGTGGAGCAGGCGCGGAATCACGTCCTGTTGCACCGTCCGCCCCAGTGCCGCGGCCTCGAGTCGGCCTTCGCCCCGCGTGCGCGCCGGGGCCGCAGCGGATTTGCGGGCGCGATTGTTGCGCCAGCCGCTGGCCCGTCCGGGCGTCAAGCCATCCATTGGGACCTCCCCTTTCCGTCCGAAGTTGTGCCTCGACGGCGCCGGAAGGGCAGACCATGGCTGCCGGTCAGGCGTCACCCGATGAAGCCGGGAGGTCCCGTTCCCCCAAGGGGCCGGAACCGCCCGTCCTGCGGCGACTGCTGGCGCTCCCGGGACACAGCGCCGGGATGGTCTTGATCCTCCCACCGTGTCGAAGCGCCGTCAAATCGCTTGACTGAGGCTTGACAATACGCGCCAAGTGTCACTTTTGCAAAACGTCCAACTTAGTTGACAGTCCGTCAGGTCGGGTCTAGATTCGAAGCCGGCCCTTATTCGGGGCCCGGAGCACCTTGGCATGCGCCAGCAGGCAACCCCGGATCGATCGCGCCCTCCGCTCTACAGCCCGGAGCAGCGGCGGCGGCGGGACGCGAGCGTGTGGACCGTGGTGCAGGGCCTCCTCGCTCCGCTGCAGTTCCTGATCTTCTTGGTCAGCCTGGGACTGGTGCTGCGTTTCCTGGCCAGCGGCGAGGGCGAGGCGGCGGCCTCGCTGTCCATCGTGGTCAAGACCCTGGTGCTGTACGTGATCATGGTCACCGGCGCGATCTGGGAGAAGGTCGTCTTCGACCGCTGGCTCTTCGCGCCCGCCTTCTACTGGGAAGACGTGTTCAGCATGCTGGTGCTGGCGCTGCACACCGCCTACCTGGTGGCGCTGGCGACCGGCTGGCTGGCGGTGCGCGAACAGATGCTGCTGGCGCTGGCCGCCTATGCGGCCTACATCGTGAACGCCGCGCAGTTCGTGCTCAAGCTGCGCGCCGCCCGGCTCGATGAGCGGCGCGGGTACTCCACCCTGGCGGTGGCCGAATGAGCGCGTGGCCCGCGATCCCGGTGGCGACCGTGGCCGGCGACTGCGACGCCGCCCCGGTGCTGCGCGAGCGGGGTCAGCGCGAGGTGTTCTGCGGGCTGACCAGCATCATCTGGATGCATCGCAAGATCCAGGACGCATTCTTCCTGATCGTGGGATCGCGCACCTGCGCGCACCTGATGCAGTCGGCGGCCGGCGTGATGATCTTCGCCGAGCCCCGGTTCGGCACCGCGATCATCGAGGAACGCGACCTGGCGGGCCTCGCCGACGCCAACGAGGAACTCGACCGTGTGGTCGATGCCCTGCTCGCCCGCCGGCCCGACATCAAGCTGCTGTTCCTGGTCGGGTCGTGCCCGTCCGAAGTGATCAAGCTCGATCTGTCGCGCGCCGCGCACCGTCTTTCGCAGCGGCACTTCCCCGCAGTGCGGGTGCTCAACTACTCCGGCAGCGGTATCGAGACCACGTTCACCCAAGGCGAGGACGCCTGCCTCGCCGCGCTGGTGCCGGCGCTGCCGCCGTCCGTGCCGCGCGCCGCCCCGTCGTTGCTGGTGGTCGGCGCGCTGGCCGACGTGGTCGAGGACCAGTTCCGTCGCCTGTTCGAATCGCTGGGCCTGGGACCGGTACATTTCTTCCCGCCGCGTCGCGCGGGCGCCTTGCCCCCGGTCGGGCCGGACACCCACGTGCTGCTCGCCCAGCCGTGGCTGGCGGAAACCGCGCGACTGCTCGAGGACCGCGGCGCGCGCCGGCTGCCGGCGCCGATGCCGCTGGGCGTCGAGGGCACCATGGCATGGCTGCGCGCGGCCAGTGACGCTTTCGGCATACCGGAAGCGCGGCTGGAGGCCGCCACCGCCGCCGCGCGCGACCGCGCCACCCAGGCGCTGGCCCGCCATCGCGAGCGGCTCGTCGGCAGGTCGATCTTCTTCTTCCCTGACTCGCAGCTCGAGGTGCCGCTGGCGCGTTTCCTGGCTCGCGAGCTGGGCATGCGGCCGACCGAGATCGGCACGCCGTTCCTGCACCGTGCGCATCTCGCCGAGGAACTTGCCCTGCTGCCAGCCGGAGTGCGCCTCGCCGAGGGCCAGCACGTCGACCGGCAACTCGACCGCTGCCGTGCCGAGCGGCCCGATCTGGTGGTGTGTGGGCTGGGGCTTGCCAATCCGCTCGAGGCCGAAGGCCTGGCCACCAAGTGGTCGATCGAACTGGTGTTCACGCCCATCCAGGGCTTCGAGCAGGCGCCGGATCTCGCGGAACTGTTCGTGCGTCCGCTGGCGCGGCGCACCCGGTTGGTGGCCTGACATGCAGCTCACGCTCTGGACCTACGAAGGCCCGCCCCACGTCGGTGCGATGCGCGTGGCGACCGGCATGCGTGCCGTGCACTACGTGCTGCACGCGCCGCAGGGCGATACCTACGCGGACCTGCTGTTCACCATGATCGAGCGCCGCGACCACCGGCCGCCGGTGACGTACACCACCTTTCAGGCCCGCGACCTCGGCGGCGACACGGCCGAGCTGTTCAAGGACGCCGCGCGGGAGGCCTTCGAGCGCCATCGCCCCGAACTGCTGCTGGTCGGCGCGTCTTGTACCGCCGAACTCATCCAGGACGATCCGGGTGGGCTCGCGCGCGCGCTCGGCCTGCCGGTGCCCGTGGTGGCCCTCGAGTTGCCGTCTTACCAGCGCAAGGAGAACTGGGGCGCAGCCGAGACGTTCTTCCAGCTTGTGCGCGCCTGCGCTGGACCTCACGCGCCGCCGCCGGGCACGCCGCGACCGGAACGGCCCGCCGCCCGCCGCCCGCGTTGCAATCTGCTCGGTCCGACCGCGCTGGGTTTCCGGCACCGCGACGACGTGCGCGAGATCACGGGCCTGCTGGCCCGGCTTGGCATCGACGTTCACGTCGCCGCGCCGATGGGCGCGACGCCATCCGCTCTGGCCACCCTCGGCGAGGCCGATTTCAACGTCGTCCTGTACCCCGAAATCGCCCACTCCGCCGCGTCCTGGCTGTCTCGCACCTTCGCGCAGCCGGCCACGCGCACGGTGCCGATCGGGGTGTCCGCGACCCGCGAATTCGTGCGTGAGGTCGCCGCGCTGGCCGGGATCGATCCCGATCCGGTGCTCGATGCCGAGGACGCGCGCTCGGTCTGGTATGCGCGCTCGGTCGATTCGACCTACCTGACCGACAAGCGGGTTTTCGTATTCGGAGACGCCACCCACGCGATCGCCGCCGCCCGCTTCGCCGCCGAGGAACTCGGCTTCAAGGTGGTGGGCATCGGCACCTACAGCCGCGAACTCGCCCGCGACGTGCGCGAGGCGGCTGCGCGGCACGGCGTCGAGGCGCTGATCACCGACGACTACCTCGCCGTGGAGGCGAAGGTCGCCGAGCTGCAGCCTGAGCTGGTCCTCGGCACGCAGATGGAACGCCACGTGGCCAAGCGGCTGGGGATTCCCTGCGCGGTGATCTCGGCGCCGGTGCACGTGCAGGATTACCCGGCGCGCTACGCCCCGCAAATGGGGTTCGAGGGCGCCAACGTGCTGTTCGACACCTTCGTCCATCCGCTGATGATGGGGCTCGAGGAGCACCTCATCGGGATGTTCCGCGAAGACTTCGAGTTCCACGGCGACGCCGCGCCGTCGCACCTCGGGCATGCGGCCGCGGTTCGCGCGGCGCCGGAACCGGCGGTGGTGCCGGCCCCGGCGGCGCCGGCGGCGAACGTAAATGCCGGCGGGCCGGTGCTGGTGTGGTCCGCGGACGCAGAGCAAGAACTGAAGAAGATCCCGTTTTTCGTGCGCGGCAAAGCCAGGCGCAACACCGAGCGCTACGCGCTCGAGCGCGGCGTGACCACGATCACCCTGGAGGCGCTCTACGATGCGAAAGCCCACTTCGGCCACTGAGCAGGCGCCCGCCGTGCGGGTGGTGATCGTGACCATGGACAACCACCTGGCGAGCGCGACCGCACGCGCCGCCGCGCGTCTGCGGCGCGAGCTTCCCGGGCTGCACCTGGTCATGCACACCGCCGCCGAGTGGGGCTGCGATGCCGCCGCCCTCGCGCGCTGCATCGAGGACATCGAGCGCGCCGACATCGTGGTCAACACGATGCTGTTCATGCACGACCACATCCAGGCGGTGCTGCCGGCGCTCACCGCGCGCCGCCCGCATTGCGACGCGATGGTCGGCTGCATGTCCGCGGGCGAGGTGGCGCGGCTGACCCGGCTTGGCCGTTTCGACATGTCGGCCAAGGAAAGCGCCGCCGTCGCATTCCTGAAGAAACTGCGCCCCAAGCCGAAGGAAGGCGAGGCACAGTCGGCCTCCAGCGGGGCGCGGCAGATGCGCATGCTGCGCCGCCTGCCGAAGATCCTGCGCTTCATCCCCGGAACCGCGCAGGACGTGCGGGCGTACTTCCTGACCCTGCAGTACTGGCTCTGCGGGTCGGAGGACAACGTGGTCAACATGGTGCGGATGCTCATCGACCGCTATGCCGACGGTCCGCGCCGTGCGCTGCGCGGAACCCTGGCCTGCGAGCCGCCACGCGAGTATCCCGAGGTCGGCCTGTACCATCCGCGGCTGCCGGGCCGCATCGGCGAGGACGTGGCGCGGCTGCCGCGCGGCGGTACGCGCGGCACCATCGGCGTGCTGCTCATGCGCAGTTATCCGCTGGCCAACAACACCGGCCACTACGACGGCGTGCTGCGCGCACTCGAGGCGCGCGGACTCGACGTCGTCCCGGCTTTTTCCAGCGGGCTCGACGCGCGACCGGCAGTGGAGAAGTTCTTCGTCCGCGACGGCCGCCCGCTGGTCGACGCCGTAGTCTCGCTGACCGGCTTCTCGCTGGTCGGTGGTCCGGCCTATAACGACGCCCGCTCGGCCGAGCAGATGCTGGCCGAACTGGACGTGCCCTACATCGCCGCCCATCCGGTCGAGTTCCAGACCCTCGAGCAGTGGGCTGCCTCCGAGCGCGGCCTGATGCCGGTCGAATCGACGATCATGGTCGCGATCCCGGAACTCGACGGTTCTACCGGCCCGCTGGTCTACGGCGGCCGCTCGGATGGCGCCGGCAAGCCCTGCCGCGGCTGCACGCGGGCCTGCGTATTCCCTCCGGCGGTCGCCGGTCGCGATATGCAGAGCTGCGGCGAACGCGCCGACATGCTGGCGGCGCGGGTCGACCGGCTGGTCGCGCTGCGTCGTGCCGAGCGCCGGCAGCGCAAGGTTGCCGTGGTGCTGTTCAACTTCCCGCCCAACGCTGGCAACACGGGCACCGCCGCCCACCTCGGGGTGTTCGAGTCGCTGCATCGCACGCTGGTGGCGCTGGATCGCGAAGGCTACGCGGTCGAGGTGCCGTCGTCGCCCGACGCCCTGCGGCAGGCGATCACCGGTGGCAACGCGCAGCGCCTCGGCGCGGCGGCCAACGTGCACGCCAGCATCGCGGTCGACGACCACGTGCGCCGCGAGCCGTGGCTGGCCGAAATCGAGGCCGCCTGGGGCCCGGCGCCCGGCCGCCAGCAAACCGACGGCCGTGCGATCCACGTTCTCGGCGCGCGCTTCGGCAACGTGTTCGTCGGCGTGCAGCCGGGGTTCGGCTACGAAGGCGACCCGATGCGCCTGCTGTTCGAGAAGGGCTTCGCGCCAACCCATGCGTTCAGCGCGTTCTACCGCTGGATCCGCGAGGACTTCGGCGCCCATGCGGTACTGCACTTCGGCACCCACGGCGCGCTCGAGTTCATGCCCGGCAAGCAGGTCGGAATGTCCGGTTCCTGCTGGCCGGAGCGACTGCTGGGCGACCTGCCGAACATCTACCTGTACGCGGCGAACAATCCCTCGGAGGGCGCGATCGCCAAGCGGCGCGCACAGGCCACCCTGGTGAGCTACCTGACGCCCCCGGTGGCCGAGGCGGGCCTGTACCGCGGGCTGAACGACCTCAAGGTCTCGATCGACCGCTGGATGGCCCGCGATCCATCCGACGCCGGCGACGACCCCACGCTGGCGCAGTTGATCCAGGCGCAGGCCGCGGTGGTGGACCTGGCAGCGGCCGAGCCGCCCTGGGCCGATGCCGCCGGCCGCGAGATCACGCGCCTGAAGGCCGCCGTGGCCGAGGTCGAGCACGCCCTGATCCCACACGGCCTGCACGTGGTCGGCGCACCGCCCGGCGAGGCTGAGCGCGTCGACCTGCTCGCCGCCCACGCCGATGCAGCGCACGGACGCCGCCTGCCCCGCGAGGCGATCGCCGCGCTGGTCGCCGGCCAGCCGGCGCAGGCTGCGGCCTTCGCCGGCGGGATCGGCGGCGAGTCGGGCGCGGTCCCGCTGCTGGAGGAACTCGCCCGGGTCGACGCGCTGCTGCGCGAGGACCACGAACTGCCGGCCATCCTGCGCGCCCTCGATGGTCGCTACATCCGGCCCTCGCCGGGCGGCGACCTGATTCGAACGCCTGCGGTGCTGCCGACCGGCCGCAACATCCACGGCTTCGATCCGTTCCGCATCCCCAGCGCGTGGGCTCTCGCCGACGGCGCGCGCCAGGCGCAGCGCCTGCTCGACCGCTACCTCGCCGACGCCGCTGCGCTGCCGGAATCGGTCGCGCTGGTGCTCTGGGGGACCGATAACCTCAAGAGCGAAGGTGCGCCGATCGGCCAGGCGCTGGCCCTGATGGGCGCGCGGCCGCGCTTCGATTCCTACGGCCGCCTGTGCGGGGCCGAACTGCTGCCGCTGGCGGAACTGGGCCGGCCGCGGATCGACGTGATGGTCAGCCTGTCCGGGATCTTCCGCGACCTGCTGCCGCTGCAGATCCGGCTGCTGGCCGAAGCCTCCTGGCTCGCGGCCAGCGCCGAGGAGCCGGAGTCGATGAACTACGTGCGCAAGCACGCCCTGCGCTATGCCGCCGAGCATTCGGTGCCGCTGGAAACCGCCGCGCTGCGGGTCTACGGCAACGCCGACGGCGCCTATGGCGCGAACGTGAACCACTTGGTCGAGGACGGCCGCTGGAACGACGAGGACGAACTGGCCGAGACCTACACCCGGCGCAAGTGCTTCGCGTTCGACCGCAGCGGGCGTCCCAGCCGACAGTCCGGGCTGCTGGCGAGCACCCTCGCCGACGTCGACCTCGCCTACCAGAACCTCGAATCGGTGGAGGTGGGCGTGACCACGATCAGCAACTACTTCGACACCCTCGGCGGGATCAGTCGCGCGGCGCGCCGCGCGCGCGGCGGCGAGGCCCCGCCGGTGTACATCAGCGACCAGACCCGCGGCACCGGCGCCATCCGCTCGCTGGCCGAGCAGGTGGCGCTGGAGGCCCGTACCCGGGTGCTCAACCCGAAGTGGTACGAGGGAATGCTCAAGCACGGCTTCGAAGGTGTGCGCCAGATCGAGGAGCACGTCACCAACACCATGGGCTGGTCGGCCACCACCGGCCAGGTCCAGCCCTGGGTCTACCAGCAGCTCGCGCAGACCTTCCTGCTCGACCCGCAGATGCGCGAGCGGCTCGTGGCGCTCAACCCGGCGGCCTCCGCGAAGGTCGCCAACCGCCTGCTGGAGGCGCAGGAGCGCCGTTACTGGCAGCCCGATGACGCGACGCTGGAGGCGCTTCGCAGCGCCACGCAGGACGTCGAAGACCGACTTGAAGGCATCCACGACATGGTGGCCGCATGAACGCGATCCCGAACAGCCAGCCCGTCCCCATCGTGCGCCGCTCGACGCGGCCGGACGGCGATGGCAGCGTCCAGGTTCCACTGGACCCCTCCCTGCACATCGATGGCGCGAAGGTGTTCGCGGTCTACGGCAAGGGAGGCATCGGCAAGAGCACGACGTCGTCCAACCTCTCGGTGGCGTTCTCCAAGCTCGGCAAGCGCGTGCTGCAGATCGGCTGCGATCCCAAGCACGACTCGACCTTCACCCTCACCAAGCGGCTGGTGCCGACCGTGATCGACATCCTCGAGTCGGTGGACTTCCACGGCGAGGAACTGCGTCCCGAGGACTTCGTCTACGAGGGCTACAACGGCGTCATGTGCGTCGAGGCCGGCGGTCCACCGGCCGGCACCGGCTGTGGCGGCTACGTGGTCGGGCAGACCGTGAAGCTGCTCAAGGAGCACCACCTGCTGGAGGACACCGACGTGGTGGTGTTCGACGTGCTCGGCGACGTGGTCTGCGGTGGCTTCGCCTCGCCCCTGCAGCACGCAAGCCGCGCCCTGGTCGTGGCCGCCAACGACTTCGACTCGATCTTCGCCATGAACCGGATCGTGGCCGCCATCCAGGCCAAAGCCAAGAACTACGGCGTGCGGCTCGGCGGGGTGATCGCCAACCGCAGCCGCGCCACCGACCAGATCGACAAATACAACGATCGGATCGGCATGCGCACGCTGGCGCGCTTCCCCGACCTCGACGTGATCCGGCGCAGCCGGCTCAAGAAGGCGACCCTGTTCGAGATGGAGCCCTCGGACGAACTCAAGGCGGTGCAGGACGAGTACCTGCGGCTGGCGCAGAACCTCTGGAACGGCACCGAGGCGCTGGAAGCCAAGCCGATGAAGGACCGGGACATCTTCGACCTGCTGGGCTTCGAGTGATGGGCGTCGAGACCTACACCACCCGTCGCGGCGAACTGCAGCAGTACTTCGACCGCACCGCGGCCGAGGCCTGGGCGCGGCTGACCTCGACGGCGAAGGTCAGCCGGATCCGCGAGACCGTGCGCGCCGGCCGTGACCGGATGCGCGCGACCCTGTTGTCCTGGCTGCCCGAAGACCTCTCCGGACGCCGCGTGCTCGACGCCGGCTGCGGCACCGGCGCGCTGGCCGTGGAGGCCGCGCGGCGGGGCGCAGAGGTGCTTGCGGTCGACCTCTCGCCGACCCTGCTGCAGCACGCCGGCGAGCGCCTGCCGCCCACCGTCGCCGGGCGCGTACGCTTCCACGCCGGCGACATGCTCGATCCGGCGCTGGGCCGCTTCGACCACGTGGTGGCCATGGATTCGCTGATCCACTATGCCGCCGACGACATGCTCGATGCGCTGGCCGCCCTGGCCTCGCGCACCAGCGGCAGCATCGTGTTCACCTTCGCCCCGCGCACGCCCTTGCTGTCGGTCATGCACGCGGTGGGCAAGTGGTTTCCGCGCGCCGACCGCGCGCCGGCGATCGAACCGGTGGCGGAGTCGCACCTGCTGCGCGGCGTCGATGGTCGCGCTGACCTCGCCGGAATGATGCCCGCCCGCAGCCAGCGGGTGCACAGCGGCTTCTACACCTCGCACGCCCTGGAGTTGCGCCGCCGATGAGCCGTCGGTCCAACATCGCGATGCGGTGGATGCGCCTGGGGCCGCACCTGCTGCCCTTCGCGGACGCCGCCAGCGCCGAATTGCCGTTGGCGCGGCTGTTCCGCCTCGCGCTGTTCCAGGTCTCGGTCGGGATGGTGCTGACCCTACTGGTGGGGACGCTCAACCGGGTGATGATCGTCGAGCTCGACGTGCCGGCGCTGCTGGTGGGCGCGATGATCGCCCTGCCGCTGGTCACCGCGCCGCTGCGCGCGCTGATCGGCTTCCGCTCGGATCACTACCGTTCCGCGCTGGGCTGGCGCCGGGTCCCGTTCATCTGGTTCGGCACCCTGATGCAGTTCGGCGGGCTGGCGATCATGCCGTTCGCCCTGATCGTGCTGTCCGGGGACACCCATGGACCTGCATGGTACGGCCACGTGTTCGCGGCACTGGGCTTCCTGCTGGTGGGCGCGGGGATGCACACCACGCAGACCGTCGGGTTGGCACTGGCCACCGACCTCGCGCCGGACGCCGCGCGGCCGAAGGTGGTGGCGCTGATGTGCACCCTGCTGCTGGCCGGTGCGGCCGCCAGTTCGCTGGCCTACGGGGCGCTGCTGGCCGACTTCTCGCAGATGCGCCTGATCCAGGTGATCCAGGGCACGGCAGTGCTCTGCATGGCGCTCAACATTGCCGCTTTATGGAGGCAGGAGCCCCGCGGCCCGGCTCGCCACGCCGTGCCGCCGCCGCGCTTTGCGGACGCCTGGCGCGGCCTGCGGGGCGAACCGGGCGCGATCCGCAGGCTGGTTGCGCTGGCGCTCGGCACGGTCGCCTTCGGCATGCAGGACATCCTGCTCGAACCCTACGGCGGCGAGGTCCTCGGTCTGTCGGTGTCCGGCACCACCCTGCTCACCGCGGTGTTCGCCATCTGCGGGATCGCCGGCTTCGTGGCCGCCGCGAGGGCGATGGATCGCCGTCGCGACGCCTGGCGCATCGCCTCGGCCGGGACCCTGTTCGGTCTGGCCGGAATGACCGCGGTCGTGTTCGCCGCGCCCCTGCACAGCGCCGGCCTGTTCGTCGGCGGTGCCGCGCTGGTCGGCTTCGGCGGCGGGCTGTTCGCCCACGCCACGCTGACCGCGGCGATGCGCTTCGCGCCAGCCGGGCAGGTGGGGCTCGCGCTCGGCATCTGGGGCGCGGTGCAGGCCACCGCGGCCGGGGGCGCGACCGCGCTCAGCGGCCTGCTGCGCGACGGCTTCGACGGGCTCGCCGCGGCAGGGCTGCTGGGCGAAACCCTCGCCACGCCGGCCACCGGCTACGGCGTGGTCTACAACCTCGAGATCGTGCTTCTGTTTGCCACCCTGGCCGCGCTTGGGCCCCTGGTGCGCCGTTCCGCACCGCTCGAGCCCGACCTTTCCGTCGGCCCGGTCCCGCCGGGCCGGTCCTTTAACCCGCTCAGCAGGGAGGTCGTCGCATGAGCGCCGGCGCCATCACCTCATCGATCGACATCGCGCAAGTCGCGATCTGGTTGTTCTGGTTCTTCTTTGCTGCGCTGATCTACTACCTGCACCGCGAGGACAAGCGCGAGGGCTATCCGCTGGAGGACAAGAACGCCTCGCCGCTCAGCCTCGTCGAAGGCTTTCCGGCCATGCCCGCACCGAAGACCTACCTGCTCGCGCACGGCGGCACCCTTTCGGTGCCCCGGGAGTGGACCCCGGGGCGGCCAGCGCTGAGTGCGCGCGAGAGCGGTCCGCAGGATGGCGACCCCATCATCCCGGTCGGCAATCCGCTCCTGGCCGGGGTCGGTCCGGGCGCCTGGGCCGATCGCTCGGACACCCCGGACCTGACACTCGACGGACGGCCCAAGATCGTGCCGCTGCGGGTCGATCCGGAGTTCGGCGTGGTTGGCGAGGACCCTGATCCGCGCGGCAAGCCGGTGCTCGGCGCCGACGGGGAAGCGGGCGGCACGGTGGTGGACCTGTGGGTCGACCGTTCCGAGTACATCTTCCGCTACCTCGAAGTGGAGGCCGGCAACGGTCGCCGGGTGCTGGTGCCGATGACCTTCTGCAGGATCGCCGGCGACGGCACGGTGCGCGTGCGCGCGGTGCTGGGCAGGCACTTTGCGGACGTTCCGGGCCTGCGCCATCCCGACACGATCACCCTGCTGGAGGAAGACAAGGTCGCGGCCTATTTCGGTGCCGGCACGCTGTACGCCACGCCCGACCGACAGGAACCCTTCATGTGAGCGAGCCGTCCGCCCGCCCGTCCAGTCTGCCTCTGCCGCGCGGTGAGCGCGTGCTCTGGCAGGGCGCGCCTGCGTGGCGCGCGGTGTTCCTCCGGGTGTTCCACGCGCGCACCCTGGTCGCGTACTTCGTGCTGCTGCTGGCCGTGCGCGCGGTGTTCCTGATCGCCGACGGCGCCGCCGCTGCCGATGCCGCGTCGGCGGTCGCCGTGCTGCTGCCCCTGCCGCTGTTCGCGCTCGGGATGCTCGCGCTCATGGCCTGGCTGATCGGGAGCACCTCGCGCTACACGATCACCGACCGGCGGGTGGTGATGAAGGTCGGCGTGGTGCTCGACGTGACCTTCAACTTTCCGTTCACGGTGATCGAATCGGCGGCACTGAAGTCCTGGCCGGACGGCAGTGGCGACCTCTCGATCGCCTTTCTGCCCGGCAACCAGATCGGGTACGCCCACTTGTGGCCGCACGCCCGACCGTGGCGCCTGCGGCAGGTCGAGCCGACCCTGCGCTGCGTGCCGGCCGCCGCCGTGGTGGCCGCGATCCTGGCCCGCGCGCTCGCCGAGTCGACGGGCGGCGCGACCCGCGCGACCGCCGAGCCGCGCGAGGCCCCGATCCGCGTGCGCGCGCCCAGCGCCGTAGCCGGTTGAGGCGAGGCTGGCCATGGCGACCTTCATCCACCTGCCCGACGACCATCGGCACGACGTGCCGAAGGTGCCGCTGTACGCTGCGGGCGCGCTGGTCCTGATCACCGTGCTGCTGGTGTTCGGGGTGCGCCTCACCGGAGTCGGTGAACTGCGCACCCCGCGCGCGCCGGTCGTCGCCGAGCGCCTGTTGCACTTCGCCGACCAGCCCGACGGCGGGGTGCAGGTGCACGATGCCCGCGACGGACAGCTGGTGGCACGCGTGGCGCCCGGCGAGGAGGGATTCCTGCGCGGCGCGCTGCGCGGGCTGGCCCGCGAGCGCAAGCGCGAGCGCATCGGGCCCGAGACCCCGTTCCGCCTCAGCAGCCGGGCCGACGGCCGCCTGCTGCTGGAAGACCCCGCGACCGCGCGGCTGATCGATCTCGGCGCCTTCGGTCCCGGCAACGTTGCCGTCTTCACCCGCATGCTCGAGGACGTGCCGCCGACCCGCGCCGCGGCCGCTTCCTCGTCGCCGCCGCCATCCCCCCCTAGAGCCTAGAGCCGGAGCGCCCTGCATGAACGCCGCCACCGCCACCGCTACCGCGACCGTCGCCGGCCGCCTGCCGAACGAGTCGACCCGCCGCGCGCAGGCTGACACCCTGCTGTCGCCGCGCTTCTACCGCACCGACTTCGACGCCATGGACCGCATCGACGTGTCCTCGATCCGCAGCCAGTTCGACGCCCTGATGGACGAGTTCGAGGCAGACAACAACGAAGGACACTTCCAGCGTCCGTCCAGCCTCGACAAGGACTACTCCCACCTGCCGCCCGGGCTGTACGAGGAGTTCGTCGATTTCATGATCAGTTCCGTCACCGCGGAGTTCAGCGGCTGCGTGCTCTACAACGACATCAAGAAGAGGGCCAGCAACCCCGATGTGGTCAAGCTGTTCGCCTACATGGCCCGCGATGAGGCGCGCCACGCCGGCTTCATCAACCAGTGGCTTAAGGACTTCGGGATCGCCGTCGACCTCGGCTTCCTGACCCGCGCCAAGAAGTACCGCTATTTCGCGCCGAAGTTCATCTACTACGCGACATACCTCTCGGAAAAAATCGGTTATGCGCGCTACATCTCGATCTACCGCCAGGTCGAGAAGCACCCGGAACTGCGCTTCCATCCGATATTCCAGTGGTTCGAGAAGTGGTGCAACGACGAGTATCGGCACGGCGAGGCCTTCGCCCTGCTGATGAAGGCCGAGCCGCACCTGCTCGAAGGCCGCAACCGGCTGTGGATCCGCTTCTTCCTGCTGGCGGTGTTCGCCACCATGTACGTGCGCGACCACTGCCGCCCGGCCCTGCACGAAGCGCTCGGTTTTGATCCCACCGAGTACGACATGCAGGTGCTGCGCATCACCACCGAGATCAGCAAGCAGATCTTCCCGCTCACGCTCGACATCGAGTCGCCGCGCTTCCGCGTGGGCCTCGAAGCTCTGGTCCGGATCAACACCGCCTACGAGGCGGCAGCCAGGCGCGGCGGTGTCTCGTCATGGTTCGAGCGCGGCTGGTTGGCAGCGCGCGGCGCGGCGACCTTCGCTCGCCTGTACCTGTTGCCGGTGAAGCCCAATACGCTGCCGCGGAATGTGCGGTTGGCGCCGTCCTGGTGAGCCTGCGCCCGTGACCGGTGCCGCGGTCCTTTTGCCGTTCGGGTACACGCTGTTCGTGTGGTGGTTCAGCACGGGCGCGATCCTGTACCTGGACGGCCTGCCGCAGCGCACGCACCGCTGGACCATGGCCGGCGCCACCGCGCTGGCGGTGGCCGCGCTCTACGTCCTGCAGTCGACCGCGCACGATGACGGCTTGCCGGCGGCCTATGCGGCGTTCACTGCCGCGATCGTGGTCTGGGGCTGGGTCGAGATGGCCTTCCTGCTTGGCTGGGTGACCGGGCCGCGCACCGGCGCCTGTCCGCCGGGCGCAAGCGGCTGGCGCCGGGCGGGCTACGCGTTCGAGGCGATCCTGTGGCACGAGTTCGCGCTGCTGGGCGGTGCTTTGGTGATCGCGCTGGCCACCTGGAACGCCGACAGCCATCTCGGCCTGTGGAGCTACCTGCTGCTTTGGCTGGCGCGGCTGAGCACGAAGCTCAACCTCTTCTTCGGCGTGCGCAACCTCGGCGAGGATCTGCTGCCGGATCATCTGCGCTACCTGCACACCTACTTCGCGCGTCGTCCGATGAACGCGCTGTTCCCGCTCAGCCTCGCGGGCGGCGTGGCAGCGGCGGTGCTGCTGTGGCAGGCCGCGCAGCAGACGCCGGCTGGCGGCGACGCCGCCGGGCTCGCGCTGCTGGCGACGTTGGCCACGCTGGCGGTGCTGGAGCACCTGTTCCTCGTCGTGCCGATCAACGTCAACGCGTTGTGGGAGTGGGGCCTTTGGTCGCGGCGGATCGAACCGCCAGCCACCGGGACCTGATCCATGGACGCCCGTCGCCTGAATCCCGTGAGACCGCGCCGCCACACGCCGCGCGATCCCGCACCCCGCAGTCCGGAACGAAACGGAGGCAAACAACCATGAGCAGCACCATCGTGCGGATGTACGCCGACGAGGCCAAGGCCCGCCTGGCGCTGAAGGCCCTGCGTGACGAACGATTCGCGCAGGACGACATCAATCTGCTGGTACCGTCGCAGGCGGCCGCCGCGGACGCGTCAGATTCCCTGGATTCGCTGGTCTCGGCGGTCCTCGGCGCCGGTGCCGGCCGCACCGCGGCGAAGGCGATCGCCGATGCGGTCCGCGGCGGACAGTCGATGGTGGTCGTGCGCGCCGCCTGGGGCCTCGCCGGTACCGCGGCCCGCGTGCTCGACGCGAGCGACCCGGTGGCCGACCCGCTGCCCCAGTCGAGCGCGCCCGCCGTGGCGTGGGACGGCGCCGCCCCGCTGTCGTCGGCGCTGCGCATGCCGACCCTGATGCGTGGCACCGCGATGCCGCTGTCGAATCTGTTCGCGATCGAGGACCTCGCGCCGAGCCGGCCGTTGATCGGCGGGCTGGTCAGCCATCGCTTCGCACTGTTCGGCGAACCGGCCCTGAGCCGCAAGGCGTCGCCGCTGTCCGCTCTGTTCGGCCTGCCGACCCTGACCCGGGGCGGCAAGGCGTTCTTCGGCGGGCTTGCCAGCAACGCGTTCCACCTTTTCGGCACGCCACGCTTGCGGCGCAACGCCGCTCCGCTGTCGTCGATGCTCGGCTGGCCGCTGCTCAGCCGCCGCCGTGCGCGCGTGTGGGAGGACGCCGCTCCGCTGTCGTCGGCGCTCGGATTGCGCACCCTGGTGCGGCCCGACGAACTGCCGCGCCGCGGGCGGCCGGACAGTCTTGCCATCAGCAAGCCGATCATCGGCGGCCTGGTCAGCCATCGCTTTTCGCTGTTCGGCGAGCCGGGGCTCAGCCGTCGGGCCGCACCGCTGTCGTCGCTGTTCGGCCTGCCGACCCTCACCCGCACCGGCAAGCCCTTTTTCGGCGGACTTGCCCGTCACGGCTTCTACCTGTTCGGCAAACCGGACCTCAGCCGCAATCCGGCGCCGCTGTCGTCGCTGTTCGGCCTCGGCACCTTGCGCCGCAACTGAAGCAGGACGTCGAACCGGAACCGAGAACGTCAACGCAGCCTGACATTGTGCATTGACGTGCAAGATTGACACTTCTAGGATTCCTGTTGTGAAGGACCCTCCCGAGCGCCCGCTTGCGACAAGGGCGGGGGCTCCGGCAGACGCGGCGGGCCGGTCGGGTCGCTGCGGCTGTCGGGAGCGGCAATCCGGACCCTGGCTCGACGTCGCGATGGACGTCGGGACGAGGCCCGGCCTTTGCGGGAGGGACTTTCGGAGCAACCGCCGACCGCCTCCGCGGCGGCGGGGCAAGACCCGCGTGCGGGTTGCGCACGCTGCAAGGGGCAGGGCCGGTCTGGCCTGCCGTGACTGGAGAGCAAGGCCATGTCCAATCTGGACGATCCGAACCGCGTGTGGCCCACCGGCCTCACGATCACGGAGTCCGAGGAGCTGCACAAACACGTGATCGACGGCTCGAGGGTGTTCTTCCTCATTGCCCTGATCGCGCACGTCCTCGCCTACGCCTACACCCCGTGGCTCGGCTGAACAGGAGCATGTCATGAACCAAGGTCGAATCTGGTGTGTGGTTAAGCCGACGGTGGGCCTGCCGCTGTTTCTCGGCACGGTGCTGGTGATCTCGTTGCTGGTCCACTACTCGGTCCTCAGCAACTCGGCGTGGTTTCCGGCGTTCATCCAGGGCGGCTGACGCCCGCGGAATGGACGGCAACCCGTCGATCCTCCCGGTGCCGCACACCGCGCGCGTCTGACGCGGCGCTGCGTGCACCGGGAGGGATCCCCGAAGGCTGCGCGTCCACCCACGACCGTCCATGAGCGCTTCCGGGCGGCGCCTCGTTCGCGCGTGGGTCGATCTCGGCCCGCGCTTCCTGCCGTTTGCCGATGTGGCGACGGCCGATCTGCCACTGTCGCGCCTGTTGCGCCTGTCGCTGTTCCAGGTCTCTTGCGGCATGGCGACGGTGCTGCTGGTGGGCACGCTGAACCGGGTAATGATCGTCGAGCTTGGCGTGCCGGCCACCCTGGTCGCGCTGATGGTCGCCATGCCGCTGGTCTTCGCGCCCTTCCGCGCTCTGGTCGGCTATCGGTCCGACACCCACCGTTGCGAACTGGGGTGGCGCCGTGTCCCCTTCATCTGGAGGGGCACGCTGCTGCAGTTCGGCGGTTTTGCGATCATGCCTTTCGCCCTGCTGGTCCTGGCCGGCAAGGGCGCGGCGCACGAGGCGCCGGCCTGGCTGGGCCCCGGCTCGGCGGCGCTCGCTTTCCTGATGGTTGGCGCCGGCGTCCACATGGTGCAGACCGTGGGGCTCGCGCTGGCCACCGATCTGGTGCCGCAGGAATCGCATCCGAAGGTCGTCGGCCTGATGTACGTGATGCTGCTCGCCGGCATGATCGGCAGCGCGCTGCTGTTCGGCATCGCACTTGCCGACTTCACGCCGGGCCGGCTGGTGCAGGTCATCCAGGGCGCAGCGGTGGCGACGATGGCGCTCAATCTGCTCGCGCTGTGGAAACAGGAGCTGCGCAAGCCGCGGCGCGGCGCGCCGCTGCCGCCGCCCGATCCGTCCTTCACCGAATCCTTTTCCCGCTTCTGCGCTGCCGACCAGGGCGTACGCAGGCTGCTTGCGGTCGGCGTTGGGACCATGGCCTTCGCGATGGCCGATATCCTGCTCGAACCCTACGGCGGGCAGATCCTCGGGTTGCCGGTGGCAGCCACGACGCAACTGACCGCCCTGCTGGCGTTTGGCGGCCTGCTCGGCTTCGCGCTCGCCTCGCGCGTACTCGCCCGCGGTGCCGACCCGTTCCGCGTCACCCGCGCCGGCGCGCTGCTCGGCCTGCCGGCGTTCGCCGCAGTCATCCTTGCCGCCCCGGCAGGCTGGCCCGCGCTGTTCCTGACCGGCAACTTCCTGGTCGGCTTCGGTGCCGCGCTGTTCGGGCACGGCACGCTCACCGCCACCATGAACCTCGCCCCGCGCGAGCAGGCCGGGCTGGCGCTCGGCGCGTGGGGCGCTGTGCAGGCCACCGGCGCCGGTCTGGGCATTGCCCTCAGCGGCGTGCTGCGCGACGTTCTCAACGCGCTCGGCCCGGAGGGCGGTCTGTGGGGCCTTGCGCCGGCGGCCACCGGGTATCTGGGTGTCTATGTGTTGGAGATCGTGCTCCTGCTGGCGACCGTGGTGGCCGTGGCGCCGCTGGTCCGGCGCCGGTCGACACCGCAAGCCGCCGCCGAACCCACACCCCAGGCCTGAAGCCGATGCCGCTTCGCGAGGTCCTCGTCGATCCAGACCCGCGGTTGCGCCAGCGCAGCCTTGCCGTGGAGACCTTCGACGCCGACCTCGACGGGCTGGTCCAGGACCTGCTCGACACCATGCGTCACGCACGCGCGATCGGCCTTTCGGCGCCGCAGCTGGGCGTGCCGCTGCGTGTCGTCGTGGTCGACGTTCCGGGCGGGATCGCGCCGGAGGTTTTCGTGAATCCGGAGATCATCGACCAGCGCATGCTGGCGATCGTGGAGGAGAGCTGCGTCTCCGTACCGGGCGTGGTCGCCAAGGTCCGCCGCAACATCCGCGCGCGCATTCGAGCCCGCGACCGCAGCGGCCGGCAACTCGAGATTGACGTCGAAGGCTTGCGCGCGGTCTGCCTGCTGCACGAGATCGACCACCTTGACGGGCGACTCTTCATCGATCGGCTTCCGGCGTGGCGCAGGCTGCTGCTGCGACTGCATGCCCCGAGGGGTGCGCGCCCCGCGGCTTGAGTCTGCGAATCGACGGCCAGCGCCACTACCGTCGCGCCCGCGAGCCACGAGCCGCGGTGGCGGTGGCGGAGCGCGTCCCGCACGCCGGTGTTCCTGTGCGCGCGCCGGCGTGACGGGATCATGGCCCGAGCGTGCGGTCGACGTTGGACGCCCCGCCACGCGTCGATGCGGAACGCCTCGCCCTGATTTGCTGCACTGCGTCAACCGTTCCGGCGCCGTGGCAGTGGTGAATACGATTGCATCACGCTTTCGCGTGAATAGAGCCACGTATGCTCCGCAGGCCGCCGGCACCCGGACGCGGATCACCGCTGCCCGAACCCGCCGCCGGCCTACACAACGGGGAGGAGTCATGCAAGAGCAGATTGCAGCGGCCGCTCGCGCGCCGCTTGGAAAGGCGCGGGCGATGCTCGCGATGCTGGCGCTGGGGGCAGCGTCGGCGGCGAACGCGGAGGTCATCCTGCACGCCTTCAACTGGCCCTATGCCACGGTCCAGGCGCGGGCGGCGGAAATCCGTTCCCTGGGTTACGCCAGCGTGCTGGTTTCGCCGCCGCTGAAATCGGAGGGGACGGCCTGGTGGGCGCGCTACCAACCGCAGGATTACCGGACCATCGACAGTCCCCTCGGCAATCGCGAGAACTTCGTCGCGATGTCCAACGCGCTGCGTGCGCAGGGCGTCAAGGTGTACGCCGATATCGTGCTCAACCACATGGCCAACGAGGCCTGGCTGCGGCCTGATCTGAACTATCCGGGCCAGAGGGTCCTGAACCTTTACGCGGCCAACACCGCCTACTGGAGCCGGCAGCGCCTGTTCGGCACGCTCACGCAGAACTTCCTCTCGCAATGGGACTTCGGCCCGGCCACCTGCATTGGCGACTACAGCAACGTCTGGCAGGTGCAGAACTGGCGGCTGTGCGGAGGCGCTGGCGACGTCGGGTTGCCGGATCTGGTCGCCAACAGCTGGGTCGTGCAGCAGCAGCAGGCCTATCTGACCGCGCTGAAGGGCCTCGGCGTGACCGGCATGCGGATCGACGCCGCAAAACACATGCCGAACAGCCACATGAACGCCGTGCTGAACGCCACGATCAAGTCCAATGTCCACGTGTTCGGCGAGATCATCACCGGCGGCGGCGCGGGCGAACTCGAGCATGATCGGTTCCTGCGACCCTACCTCGACGGGACCGACCACGGCGCCTACGACTTCCCGCTGTTCGCGCAGATCCGCGCCGCCTTCGCGTTCGGCGGCAGCATGAACCGGCTGGTCGACCCGGGGGCTTTCGGGCAGGCCCTGCCCGGCAACCGAGCGATCACCTTCACCGTGACCCACGACATCCCGAACAACGCCGGGTTCCGATATCAGATCATGGACCCGACCGACGAAACCCTCGCCTATGCCTACGTTCTCGGTCGCAACGGCGGGGTGCCCCTGCTGTACTCCGACAACAACGAGAGCGGCGACAACCGCTGGGTGAACGCCTATCGACGCACCGATCTCGCGGCGATGATCCGTTTCCACAATGCCGCACAGGGCACCGATCAGCAGGTGCTGAGCTTCAGCGACTGCCACCTGCTGTTTCGCCGCGGCAACCGAGGCATCGTCGGCATCAACAAGTGCGGCACCGCGGTCAACACGACGGTGAGCATGAACAACAGCGTGCTGTGGTGGAACACCGACTACCGCGACGTGCTGTCGACGAACGTGGTGCGCATCACCAGCGCCAGCCACACGTTCAGCCTTCCGGCGCGCAGCGCGCGAATGTGGCTGCGCAACTGAGACCGGACGCGATTCGCCGGACCCCGGGTGGCACGCACCCGGGCGGCGCGCGGCATCGCGACGGTTCCCACGCCGGCGCGGTGCTGCTCGAACAGGGCGCGCATTGAAGCGCGCATGGCGGCATGGCCCGGCTGTCCGGCCCTCGGCATGCAGCACGCCGAATCGACCCGTGCAGCGGGCGTATCCCGGCCCGGTCGACGCCGGTAGCGGAGTTCGGTCGGAGCCGGCGACCCGCTGCCGAAAAACGTGCCGATCGCGCCCGTGGCCTGGCGGCCCAGGCGGCACTGGCGGGGCTTCCGGCAGCACCCGCCGTGCGCGACCAGCAGCGCCTCTGGGTCGGCAAGGAACAGGGAGCCGTGTCGTTCCACATCGGCGCCGCCCCGCCGCCGGTGCCGAGCGGGCGGGCGCAGCCGCTGGGCGGTGAGGTCTACTCGGCTGCCCCGGCAACGCACCGATCGCGCGGCGGCGCGACCGCGCGCTTGGCGGTCGGGCAACAGCGCCCATCCGCTCCGGGTGCGGCAACAGGCGGAGCCCCCGTTCCGGCGCGGCGCCTCATTCAATGAAGACCACGCGGTTGCGCCTCTCCCGCTTGGCCCGGTACAGCGCGGCGTCCGCCCGCCGCGACCACTCGGCGAGGGTCTCGCGGGGCTTCTGCTCGGCGCCCCTGATGCTGACGGTCAGGCGTTCGTCGTTGAGGATGCAGGCGGTATCGATCTGCTGGCGCAGGCCTTCGGCGATCTTGCGGGCATCTTCCGCCCTGGCCCCGGACAGCAGGAGCATGAATTCCTCGCCGCCGACACGGAACAGGGCGTCATCTTTGCGTTTGCGGGTCGTGATCTCCGCGACCACGCGCTGCAGCACCTCGTCGCCCACCGCGTGGCCGTGGGTGTCGTTGATGCGCTTGAAGTGGTCGATGTCGATGGCAAGCAGGGTGGCCGTCGCGCCATCCCCTCCATCCGTCGGAAGGCGCCCCAGCTCGGCGTCGAAATGGCGGCGGTTGAACGCGCCGGTGAGCGGGTCGGTGATCGCCTCGCGGCTCAGCGAGCGCTGGAGAGCGTCCACCAGATCGAGCACGACATTGATCATCACCAGCGTCAGCGTGAGGGTGGCAGCCAGCCGCAGGGCGATCGAGACCTCGAGGGTCCAGGCGGCCAGCAGGCAGACTACGCCCATCAGCGACACGCTCAGTGCCATCGCGACGCGGCGGGGCAGGATGAAGAACGAAATGAACATCGTGGGATACGCCCACATGGCCCCGTTCAGGCCCTGCAGCCACAAGGACAGGCAGACCGTGGTCCCCAGCAGGGCAGCCAGCATCCAATAGGGCTCCGGCAGCGCGTGCCCGCGCCGATTGGAAAGTCCGTCGAGCGTCAGCACGATTTGCGCAATCGTCAGAATCGAGCCGAGCAGCCAGCGTTGCTGGATGAAGTGGATGACCGTGAAAGGAAGCCGCATCGCGGCCGCGACCAGGCTCAGCGCGACCACGATCCGGTCCCGGTAGTTCTCCAGCGAGAACTCCCGGCTGCGGAACCAGCGTGCGACATGCGCGAGCAGATTCAAGACGGGTCGGCCGGAACTGAGTGAAAAATGCGATGGACCGGACGGCCATCTACGCGGCGGGTCCGGACGCATCGGTCTCGACCGCGAGACGCTGGATCGTAGGTGCCTCCGGTGGGCTGGGCGAGCCGGCAACCGGAGATCCAGGCCGCGCGGCGCGACGGCGAGGCAGGGATGCCGAGCGGGTGGTCGCAGGCACGCTGGCGTAGCATCGCAGCGAAGCCCGGATCGCCACGGAGGATGGCGCGCTCGGCGGGACTCGAACCCACGACCCCAGCCTTCGGAGGGCTGTACTCTATCCAACTGAGCTACGAGCGCGTGGTGGGGATGATACCAGCCCGCGCCGGGCGGGGCCCACGATGGGCGAGGCCATGGTTGAAGCACTGCCTCAGGCCGCCGCCAGCACCTCTGCCGCCGCCTTCTCTCCGGACGAAAGAGCCGCCTCCATGCCCGGCTCGTCGTATACCGTGTGTTCGCCGGCAAAGCGAATCCAACCCAGCGGCCGATCGGTCCACTCGACGGTGGAGGGCACGCGCCCGGGCGCGATCTCGGCGTAGGCACCACCGGCCAGCGGATCGCGGCCCCAGGATTTCACTGCCAGCAGCTCCAACGCCCCGGCGGCTGCCGGCCGCTGGCGTTCGATCTCGGTGCGGATCCAGTGTGCCATCCCGGTGTCGCTGGCCGAGGTGGCGTCCAGTGCGGCCGCCGGCGCTCCGTTGAGCCAGGCAATCAGTCGCTCGATGCGCCCGTCGGCCCCGGCCACGCCAAAAAGCCGTTCGATGCTGCCGTCGTACCAGGTGGTGACCGGCAAGCCATCGGCCTCCCAGAACGGTCGCAGTGGTCGGAAGTGCGCGGTCGTGATGGGCGTGTAGCGCCGCGCGCGCCAGGCCTGCGCTTGCGCGGCAGGCGGCGCCGGATCGAAGGCGATGCGTGACAAGGGGCCACAGGGAAGGGTGATGACCGCAAAGCGCGCGCTGAACGAACGCCCGTCGGCGCAGCGCAGGTTGACGCCGTCGCGGCCGCTCGACGCCGCCACGATCTCGGCCCCCAGCACGGGCGGCTGCGCCAGCGCCGCGGCCATCGCGTCCGGCAGGGCCTGGCTGCCCGCCGCGATGCGCAGCGTGCCGCCCGTGCTCTTGCGGCGCAGCGCCTCGCGGCGCAACACGTCGAGCGCGGACACGCTGCGCAGCCCGCTGTAGTTGGCCGCCACGTCCATCCATCGCAGCGCCTGGTCGCTCCAGCCCGCGGTGGCGAGATGGTCCCACAGCGCGACATCGAGCGCGGCATGCGCGACGTCGAGCCAGGCCAGTGCATCGGGCAGCCTTGCCGCCTCCGGACCCAGCGCGGCCGCCAGGAGCCCGGGCGGCGGAATGGCACGCTCGCGTCCCGCGAGCGGATTGCGTGGATCGCTCGCCCACTGGTCCGAACGCACCAGACCGTCCCGCAGTGCGAGCAGCGTTGGCGGTGCCGCCGGAGGTGTTGCGCCCGGGGTGGGACGAATCGGGGCTGGACCCGAGGGCTCGACGGCGATCCCGAGCCGCTTGGCGTGGGCGAACACGCGTGCGTAGCTCGACCCGACCTCGACTCCGCCCAGTTCGAAACGCCGGCCGCCGCGCGTGACCGTCAAGAGCCGCCCGCCGACGCGCGAAGCGGCCTCCAGCACGCGTACCCGCAGGCCGGCGCCTTCGAGCACATGCGCGCAGGCCAGGCCGGCGAGCCCGGCGCCGACCACCAGCGCGTCGAACGGCGGCTCGGCGGCGGCGCGGGAGCGGGGAGCGACCACGGACAGCGCCGCGCCGAACAGGAAAGTCCGTCTCTTCATGCCCGTCGTCCCGGCGCCGCACAGCGGCGCGCCGCGAGAAGAAAGGGCCGGCAGGATCACCCCCGCCGGCCCCGCGTGCCCCGACCAGGGAGCGCGTGATCAGAAGCGGTAGGTGACGTTGAACCCGTACATCCGTGGCCGCGGCGCGGTGATCGCGAAGTCGCGTACGTTGGTGGATACCCGCGCCGGTGCCGGCGGCGGCAGGATGTTCGGAATCGAGATGAAGGCCGCCGGGTTGACGTAGCGGAGGATGTCCTCTGCCGTGTCCTCGTCGGTGGCGTTGTTGACCCACAGGGTCCAGCGCCAGTTCCGGCTCACATCGATACCGAAACGCAGGTTCAGGACGGTGCTCGCGCCGGTCTCGGCAAGATTGTCGACCTGGGTGAAGCGGGTCGACTCGTAGCTGATGTCGCCGTTGGCGAACCAGCCCCAGCCGTTGCCGAACTCGCCGTTCCAGGTCAGTCCGAACGCGGCCTGGTTCTTCGGCACCCGGGGTAGCACGTTGCCGGCGGCGTTGGCGCAGGGATCGGCCAGGTTCGGAACCGGCACGTTGCAGAACAAGTCCGCCTGGTCCTGGCTGATGAAGTCGCGGATCTCGGCGTCGTTGTAGGAATAGGAGAAGTTCGCCAGCAGCGCCGGCGAGATCACCCACTGGCCCTCGATCTCCAGGCCGCGGATCCGCGACTCGCCGATGTTGGTGGTGAACGAGGTCAGGAACGGATTGTTGTTGACCAGGAAAACCGAGCGCGACTCGGTGAGTTGCTGGTTCTCCCAATCAATCCAGAACAGGTTCGCGTTCAGCCGCAGGGTGTCGTCCAGCAGGTCGCTCTTCAGGCCCAGCTCGTAGTTCCAGGCCTCTTCTTCGGCGAACGAGGTCAGGCCCTCGCTGACCAGCAGCGCGCGGCTGTCGTCGCGCAGGTCGGCGCGCTGCACGTCGGTGTTGAAGCCGCCCGGCTTGGTGCCCTTGGAGGCCAGGCCGTAGAGTTGCACGTCGTCGGTCATCTGGTACGACAGGGTGACGCGCGGCGTGGTGGAGGTGAACTCCTCCTGCAGCAGGAAGGTGCGGGTGAAGGTGCGCGGCGGCGGCGGGGTGGTGACCAGCCGAGAGTCGGTGCCGCCCGCGGTGATCTCGTCCTTCGCGTAGCGGATCTCGAACGAAGTCGACCACTGGTCGTCGATCTTCCATTCCACGAAGCCGTAGACAGCCCGGTTCTCGATGTCGCCAATCGGATCGGTCCGGTTCGGCACCACCGGGGCGCGCACGCTGGCCGGCGGCACGTTGAAATTGGTCAGCGCGCCGTTGAAGCCCGGACCGCGGGTCTCGGCGTAATGGTAGGCGCCGACGATGGCGTAAACCGGGGCGGTGGTGTCGGTGGTGATGCGCAGGTCCTGCGACCAGTCGTAGGTCTTGCCGCGCCCGAAGGTCTCGAAACCGCCGCCGAAGCCGCGGATTTCCGAGTAGTCCTGGTCGACCGCAGTGTACTCGTCGGTTTCGTTGTAGGCCGAGGTGGAGGTCAGGGTCCAGCCGTTGCCGAAGGTCCAGTCGGCCACCACGCTGGTGCGCAGGTTGTCGCGCTTGAGTCCGGCGCCATAGCCGGCGAGGTCATAGTCCGGCGTGTTGATCGGGAACTCGCTGGGCGTCGCCGGAATGCCGCAGAAATAGCCGCGGGTACGGGTACGGCCGAGCGGGAAGCCGGAGCCGGGTGCGGCGCCGATGATCTCGGGAAGGAAGCAGTTGTTGAGCGCGCTGCCTTGGCGGCGGATCGGGAAGTGCTGGTCGCGGTTCTGCTGGTAGCCGAGCCGCGCGAGGACTTCGAAGTTGTCCAGTGGCTTGAAGAGCAGCGAGGACAGCATGCCGGTGGTCTTGGTCCCGCCGATGTTCTCGGCGTTCGCCACCGGATTGAAGAACAAGCCGTCGGTCTCGTCATAAACCGCGCCGATGTCGAAGGACAGCAGGTCCTCGACGATCGGGCCGGAGTAGAAGCCGGTCAGCTTGCGCTGGCCGTCACTGCCGCCGCCGAGCGTGAACTTGCCGGTGGCGTCGTTGCCGGGACGGCGGGTGACGAAATTGACCGCACCGGAGAAGGTGCGCCGACCGAACGCCGCCGACTGCGGGCCGCGGATGACCTCGACGCGTTCCAGGTTCTCCAGCCCGTAGCCCGAGATGTCGCCCTGCACGTAAACGCCATCGATGAAGAACGACGCATTCGGTTCGCCCTGGATGTTGGACATGCCGCGGATCACCGGCCGGTCCCCGTCGCGACCGAAGGCCGAGCGGAACGAGAAACTCGGAGCGAACGCCGCGATATCGCGCACGTCGGCAAAGCCCTTTTCCTCGATCGTGTCGGCAGTGATGGCGGTGATCGGCAGCGGGACCTTCTGCAGTTCCTCGTCCACCCGGCGCGCTGTGACGGTGACCGTCTCCAGCGCTTTGGTCTCCTCGGACTGCGGCCCCGGATCGGCGGCCGGCCGCGGCGCGGCGG
>DHLY01000021.1:12975-15733 GCA_002405525.1 Proteobacteria bacterium UBA4656 | reverse complement strand
GCGGCGCGGCGGAGGCGGTGCCGCTCAGGGCAGTGGCGATGGCGAGTGCGAGAAGGCGGCGGGTCGGCTGGGTCATGATCGGGGTCCCTGGGGGCAGGTGGCGGGGAGCGGATTCAACCGCCCGCCCTGGTTTCGGAGTCGGCCGCGGCCGACGCCTTCTGCTTGAGCTTGCGATAGTAGGTCCAACTGGTCTCGTTCGGCTGCACCCAGGTCTCGGGCGCTGTCGCGTAGGCCGGATAGGTGGATTCGATGCGCTCGCGCATGTCCGCCGGCAACTCGCCGACCCCCGCCAGCTTGTGGCCCTGGGCGATGTACAGCAGGTTCCCCGACGCGGCGCCCATCTTCATCCACGGCAACCAGGGCCCGATGCGCGTCCAGCCGTAGCTGGCCGGGGCGTTCTTCACCGCCGGGTCGTCGATCGCCGCCCGCCGGGTGAAGAACATGAAGTGCTCCGATCCCATGTACAGCTCGCCGCTGGACTCCTCGGGAAAATCCTCTGGCTGCAGCGGATTGGGATAGGTCAGCGGAACGTTGAAGGTCATCATCAGGTCCCCGCCCGCGCTCTCCCAGGGCAGGATGTTGGGCGAGCCGTCGCGGCGCGTGGTGCCGAACACGCTGTTCACCGGGTCGTTCGCCACGTGGACGACGTCCACCCGCTTGCCGTTGAAGGGGTTGTCCCAGGCGTCGATGATCGCTCCGCTCTTGAGGTCGCGGTAGAAGCTCAATTCGCGGGAGATGAAGCGCCACGAACCGTCTTCCATCGCCTCCATCCGGCAGATGTTGTAGCCCTCGAAACCCATGATGGCGGCAGGTGCCTTGCCGGGCAGCTGGGCGAAGATCGTGCCCTTCCACCAGGTGACGACGTGCTCGGCGGGATCCAGCGAGCAGCGCATCTTGGCTAGTGCGGTCAGATTGTCCTCGGCCCTGCCCAGATCGAGTGCGGTCGCGGGCTGGACCGTCGCCAAGGCGAGCGCGATGCCGGCCAGACCAGGATGGAGCAACGCCATGGAAATCCTCCGTGCGGACGCGGTTTGCCGCCGTCAGTCGAAATGACATATCGTTATAACATTAGGCGTTTTGTAGCAGCCGTTCACCCGCTTTGCATGTTGCGACGCAGCAGGTGGCCGTGATCCGCGATCGGGATCCATGCGTCCGGGCTCGCGCTGCCGCATGATGACCCCGCTGCGGCTGCGCAGTCGGCATTCGCGGCAGGGACGGGCTGCCCGATTACCATCCCGCTTCTCCGGAGATCTTCGATGAGCGTGCGCGAACTTCCCCCCAGCTGGTCCCACGTCGGCCGCCACGGCATGTTCCCTGCGTCCAGCCACGACGATGCGGCCCGTTTCGACTTTCTCGCCAACCTGAACGGGTTCCTCAGCGGCCAGGTGCTGCCCAAGGTGCGCGAAGCCTACGAGCAGCGGGCGAGGCCGGCGTTCGAGCAGGCCAACGGACGCCCGCCGCAGACCCGTCACGAGGTCCGGCGGGCCATGGGTGCCGAGCCGACCTACCAGACCTGGAGCGCCCTGCGCCGTTCGTCGATGGAGATGCGCCAGCAGGCGGGCCGCTCGCTGGTCCTGCGCCAGTTGGACGTGATCAACCAGCGCGCGGCCGAGATCAACGCCGGGTCGCCGGGCTTGCAGCTCGACCCCTCGGTGAAGGTGCCGCGCTACGCATCGGCCGTCGACATCCACTGCATGCCCGGCGGATATCACACTGAGCTCGTTCCCGGCGACGTTTCCGCCGGTGCGAACTACGACAGCGGGATCTTCGCCACCACCGGCGGCATGCTCGGGCGCTTCAACGACGGCGGCGGCCAGGCCGTGGTGGCCTGGTTGCGCCGCGAGCATCCCGACTTCCGTCCGCGTCGCATCCTCGACATCGGCTGCACCATCGGCCACAACACGGTCCCGCTGGCGCTGGCGTTCCCCGATGCCGAGGTAGTGGCGGTGGACGTCGCCGCGCCGGTGCTGCGCTACGGGCACGCGCGTGCGAAGTCGATGGGCGCCGGCAACATCACCTTCCGGCAGGCGGACGGCGAGCGACTCGACTATCCCGACGGCCACTTCGACCTGATCCTGACCAGCATGTTCTGGCACGAGACCAGCGCCACGGCGATGCCGCGCATGCTGCGCGAGATCAATCGCATGCTGTCCCCGGGTGGACTCACCATCCACCTCGAACAGCCGCAGTACCACGGCATGGACGTCTACGAGCAGTTCATCCGCGACTGGGACGCCTACAACAACAACGAACCGTTCTGGAGCGTGATGCACGACTACGACCTCAAGGCGATGATGGTCGAGGCCGGCTTCGAGCCTGCGCGATACTTCGAGACCAAGGTGCGCGGGGTGGTCGACCGCACCATCTTCCCGGAGGCCGGCACCGACAAGGAGGACTATGGCCGGGCCGCGCTGTGGACCGCCTTCGGCGCCTGGAAGGCATGAACGCCAAGCCGATCGACCCGCTGGCCCTGGCCAACGCCAAGGCCAAGGGCAAGCGGCCGTACTTCTTCCGCGACCCCGACGTCGAGCGCGTGCTGTCGATCGCGATGGCGATCGCGATGGAACATGCCGTGACGCGCCAGCGCCTCGATGCGCTGGAGCGCCTGGTCGAGTCCAAGGGTCTGCTCAGCCGCGCCGAACTTGACGCCTATGCGCCCGGCCCGGATGCCGAGGCCGAACGCACGCGCTGGATGAAGGAGTACATCGCCCGCGTGCTGCGCATCGTGCAGCAGGAGACCGAGGCCGCCGAGCGCGTC
>DHLY01000021.1:4822-12746 GCA_002405525.1 Proteobacteria bacterium UBA4656 | reverse complement strand
GGGCCCGCGCCCGGCCCGCGCCGCAGTGACCGCGCGGCACTCGGCGCGGCGGCAGCGGATGGTCGGGCGATACGGCGACGGACGCCCGCCATCGGTGCTCAGTCACTCCTCCCGTTACCACAGCCACCGCAACGCCCGCCCCACGCACGGACCCAACGCGAATGACCGACCTGCGCAAGCATCTGCCCATCCTCGCCCGCCACGAGGGCGTTTGGGACGGCTGGTATCGCTACTACGATCCCCAGGGCAACCGGATCGACGAACACCGGTCGCGGCTGGTCTGCCGTTTTCCGCACGACGGCCCCTGGCCCTACCACCAGACCAATCACTATTCCTGGGCGGACGGCCGCACCGAGGTGCGCGACTTTCCCGCCGGTTACCAGTACGGGCGGGTGATCTTCGACAACGAGCTGATCACCGGCTGGGCGGCCGAGGTCGGCCTCGACGACTTCCACCGTAGCGTCATGTTGTACTGGGTGCGCAAGGGGGAGCCGGACCTGTGCCTTTACGAGATGATCCAGATCTCCGACTGCGGCCAGCACCGGCACCGCGTCTGGCACTGGTACAAGCAGGGCCGCATCGTGCAGCGCACCCTGATCGACGAGACCTTCGTCAGCCGCAACTGGCAGGCGATCTCCGGCCCCAGCTTCGCCGGCGATCCGGTGCCGGCGTAGCGGCGATGGCGACCGACCCATGGTGGGCGCCAGTCACCAGCATCCGGCTCGCACGGCCCGCGGCTGGCCGGTCGCCCTCGCCTGTCCGCCGCGAGCCGGCTGCCGCCGGGCCCGACCCGCGATCATCCCGCGAGCGCCCGCCCGATCCGCCCGGTGCGCTCCGTCCGGCTGGCGCGTTCCCTACATTCCTGCGAGGCCCTGACGATGTCGAGTGAACGACGTGATTTCCTTCTGGGGGCGGCCGGGCTGGCCGCGTTCGGCACGCTCGCCTCCAGGGCCGGCGAAGCGGCGATGGGCAAGGGGCCGGACGCGCTAGGGCTGCGTGACGACGGTACCTACGACACGGTCGAGTTGGCCAAGCCGGCGTGGACGCTCGGGGTGATGCAGTCGCGGGTGCGCACCTTCGACGCCGATGACTGGAAGGCAGGCCTGCAGTCGAACCTCGACCACATGCTGACCCTGATCGACAAGGCGTTCTACTACGGCGCGCGGCCCGACCTGCTGTTCTTCCACGAGTTCCCACTCTCGGGCTGGCGCCGCTGGACGCGCGAGGAAGTGCTGCGTTTCGCGATCGAGATCCCGGGCCCGGAAACGGAAGCCATCGCGAAGAAGGCGCGAGAGTACGGCGCCTGGATCGTGTTCGGCGCCTACGCCCGCGACAAGGACTGGCCGGGGCACGTGCTGTCGATCACCAGCGTGATGAGTGATCGCGGCGAGATCGTCGACAAGCACTGGAAGGCGCGCAACATCAAGGGCGTTTTTCCGGGCTTCGAGCTGTTCACCACCACCGTGTACGACGTGCTCGACCGCTACGTGGAGATGTACGGGCGCGACGCCGTCATCCCCGTCACGCGCACGCCGTTGGGCAACCTGTGCACCAGTTCCATTCAGCGCGAACCCGAGCTCTTCCGCGCCATGGCCTTCAAGGGCGCGGAAGTGATCCTTCGCACCGCTTCCGGCGGCTTCACGCCGATGGACATCGCCGCGACCAGCCTCTATAACGGCACCTACACCGCGATCGTCAACAACTCGGTGTCGCCCGACAACGGCCTGTTCTTCGACGACGCCGGCAGCGGCGGCACCGCGGTCTACGGCCCCGACGGCCGCGCCATCGCGGAAGCCGACGGCAAGGAGGAGCAGCTCGTCGTCGCGCGCATCCCGATCGCCGATCTGCGCGCGCGCAAGCGCCAGCCGGTGGTCCACATGGACCTGTACCGCGACGTCTTCGACGCGTATCGCAGCCGGTACGCGCCCAACCTGTGGGCCGAGCGCGTGCCGGACTCGCTGGAGGACGCGGCCGTCTTCCTCAAGGACAAGTCGCGCTGGCGCTGAGCGGGCCCACGCGGTGCTCGGCGCTCACCAGCCGAAGTGCACGCGCTCGTTGCGCTGCGCCACGCCGGCCTGGAACCAGCCGAGGTTGATCCCCAGGCGCGTGCCGCCGGGCTCGTTCCAGGTGTAGGCGATGGTCTTGCCGGTGGCGTCGTCGATCACGCCGAACTTGAGGATCGGCGTGCGGGTGCTCTGGTAGGTCAGGCGGGCGAGTTCGATCGTGTAGCCGACCGGCTTGCCCTCGGCGTCGAGCACCTGCACGCGGTCGCCTTCGTTGTGCATCAAGATGCCGCGCATGCCGATCCAGTCCTTCGAGTCCGCCGGCGCGTCCTTGCCGCCGCGCTTGATCGCCGCCCAGCCTTCGAAGTAACGCACCTTGCGGTTCCTGTGCGGGATGCCGTCGCGGTTGCCGAACACGGGGCTTCCCTCGACGTCCTTCGCCACGTCGCTGATCCACAGTTCATCCGGCGACAGGCGCAGCGTGTCGTTGACGATGATCGTCTTGCCGAGGCGCTGCGAGTGGAAGCGGCAGGCGTCGGCGTCCATCGACCCTGCGAAGTGGTCCACCTGCAGGGTCCAGTACACCTCGCAGCCGGGTCGGCTTTCCAGCGCGTCCATCGACAGGCCGTCGAGCAGCGCCGGCTCGCGCCACGCGCCGGCGTACTTCGCCTCGTCCTTGAACGAGTGGATCGTCAACTGGATCGCGCCGCGCGCTTCGTTCTTCGAGAACGCATACAGCCGCTGGCGGTAGACCCTGGACGGATCGTCGTCCAGGGTCTGGCGCACGAAGAACACGTGCTCGCTGACAGTCGGCACCGACACCGGCACGAAGACGTGGTGGATGCGCTCGATGGGTTTTTCGCGCTTCTCGACCGTGGCCTGCTGCCAGTGCTGCTCGTGGTTGTCCCACTCGCCGGGGAACCAGGCGAGCAGCAGGGCGAGCTGCTGGTCGAGGTCGGGCGTGGCGGGCGCGGGCTGCGCCGCCGTGGCGGGCAGGGCGGCAAGCAGCAACGCGGCGAGGATGGGGCTGCGCATGGTGGCCTCCGGTGCGGAAGCACGAAGCGGGCGGTCGCGAGCTGCGCTCGGTCCTACAGGGGGAAGCGCTGGGTGGAGAGAATCGCGTCGGTGGATTCGCCGATGCCTTCGAGGCGCGGGTCGATGCGGCCGGGCTCCTCGCGGAAGCGGATCGGGATGCCGAGGTGGGTGCCGCCCGACGCGTCGGTGAACACCATGCCGCGGGCCTGCGTGTGGGGATCGGACAACGCCTCGGTGAGCGTCTTCACCGGCGCCCAGCAGACGTCCAGCGGGGCGAGGAAGGCGCACCAGTGCGCGAGCGGCTCGCGCGCGAAGGTCTGCGCGAGAAAGGCCTTCGCCGGATCCTGGGCGGGCCCCGGCGGCTGATGGCAGAGCACGCCGAGGTCGGGTCGCCCGAGGGCGCCGAACAGCGCATCGGCGAACTTGTGCTCGGCGCCGCCGAGCGCCAGCCAGCGACCGTCCGCGCAGCGGTACAGCCGGTACATCGCGTTGCCGCCCCAGGAGCGCTCGTGCGCCACCACCGGGTCGCGCCGCTCGGCGAACGGCGGGCCGACCACGTTCGGCAGCCACGCCATCAGCGCGTCCTGCATCGACAGGTCGATGCAGTCGCCGCGGCCGGTGCGTTCGCGCCGGTAGAGCGCCATCAGGATGCCGGCCAGCGCCATCAGCGAGCCCGCCATGTCGGCCACCGGCATGTGCGGCTGGGCCGGCGTGCCGTCGGGCGCGAGGTTGAGCGAGACCACGCCGGCATCGGCCTGCATCGCGAGGTCGTGCGCGGGCCGGCCGGCCTTCGGCCCGTCCTGCCCGAAGGCGCTGATCGAGCAATAGACGAGCCGCGGATTGCGGGCGGACAGCGCGTCGTAGTCGATGCCCAGGCGCTTCGCCACGCCGGGCCGGAAGGCTTCGACGAACACGTCGGCCTCGTCGGCCAGCGCGAGCAGCACCGCGTGGTGGTCGGGCCGCTTGAGATCGAGCGCGACGCAACGCTTGCCGCGGTGGGTGTTGCGGAACCAGGTGCTGAAGCCGGCCTGCTTCAGGCCCACCTCGCGCACCGGCTCGCCGCCGGGGGATTCGACCTTGAGCACCGTGGCGCCATGGTCGGCCATCATCATGGTGAGGTGCGGGCCGGGGAGGAACAGCGAGAGGTCGAGGACTTTGAGGCCTTGGAGCTTCATGCAAGCCCCCGCGCGTTCGCCATGCGAGCGAATGGCGAATGGCGAATGGCGAATGGCAAGCGGGCGCCGCGCCGCTTGGGTGGGGTCCGGCTCTCCCATTCGCCATTCGCCATTTGCCATTCGCCGCTCATATCGCGCCCGCCTCCCGCAACTCCAATATCTCCGGCGCGCTGTAGCCCACCTCGCGCAGCAGCGCGTCGCCGTCGTGGCCCACCGGCGGGCAGGCGCGTCCGTCGAGCCGCCGGCCGTCGAGCTTGATCGGGTTGCGCAGCAGCTTCTGCGGCCCGGCGGGATGCGCGACGTCCTGCACCATGCCGATGCGCTCGACGTACGGGTTGTGCAAGGCCTGGCGCAGGTCGAACACCGGCGCGATGGGGATCCGGCCGGCGAACGTCGCCGTCCAGTGCGCCGTCGCCTGCGCCATCAGGGCCTCGTCCACCAGCGGCGTCAGCGCCTCGCGGTTCGCGCGCCTTGCGGCGAAGTCGACGAAGCGCGGATCACGCGCCAGCGCGGGCCGTTCGATGCCGACCACGAAGTCCTGCCAGAACTTGTCCAGCATGCACATCACCATCACCCAGCCGTCGGCCGTGCGATACAGCTGGCAGGGGACGGTGCCCGGGTGCGCCGAGCGCGGCAGGCGCGTGGTCTCGTGGCCGGCGTTGAGGAACCAGGTCGCGGGATAGGACAACTGGTGCAGGGCCACGTCGAACAGCGACACGTCGACATCGCGGCCGCGGCCGGTGCGCAGCGCGCCGATGATCGCCGCCAGCAGGCCCATCGCCGTGACCGCGCCGGTCATGAAATCCACCATCGACAGCCCGAAGCGCGCGGGCGGGCCCTGCGGTTCGCCGGTCAACGACATGAAGCCCGCCTCGGCCTGCATCAGGTAGTCGTAGCCCGGCCAGGCCGCGCGCTCGTTGTCGCGCCCATAGGCCGACAGGTGCGCGCAGACGATCGCCGGCTTGATCGCGCCCAGCGCCGCGTAGTCGAGGCGCAACTTCGCCGGCTGGTCGCCGCGCAGGTTGTTCATCACCGCGTCCGCGGTGGCGACCAGGCGCTCGAAGGCTTCCCGGCCGCGCGGATGCTTGAGGTCGATCCGGATCGAGCGCTTGTTGAGGTTGAAGGTCTGGAAGAACTGGCTGTCGCCGTCGCCGAGGAAATGCGGGCCCGTGGCGCGCGACACATCGCCGCCCGGTGGCGATTCGACCTTGATCACCTCGGCGCCGAGGTCGGCGAGGTGCATCGAGCCGTAAGGCCCGGCGCCGTACTGCTCGACGGCGAGGATGCGCAGGCCGGAGAGCGGCAAATGGCGAATGGCGAATGGCGAATGGCCATCGTTCATGACGTGCCTCGGGACTTCATCAATCCATTGATCAGCTTGATGCAGGTAGCCATACGCTCCAGCATTGCCGAGGATGGCTTGCACAGCGTCAGGTCGCGGGCAAGCCACAGCTGGGTGTCAAGCTCGATCAGCGAACCCCTCGCAATCGTCAGGTAGCGCCTGAACTCAACGCCCTTGCCCCGCGATGCACCCTCGGCGATGTTCGACGCCACCGACACCGCCGATCTGCGCATCTGCGAGATCAATCCCCATCGCTCGCCGTCCGGCATCTCACGCGTCAGGACATAGACCTCGCGCGCCAGACGCATGGCCTCCTGCCATGCTTCGAGATCGTAGTGCGTCAGTCGCAGTCGAGTGCGCTTGCTATTCGCCATTCGCCATTCGCCATTCGCTAGATGCGGTTCCGCTCGACCAGCTGCTTGGCGATGATGATGCGCTGCATCTCGTTGGTGCCCTCGCCGATGCACATCAGCATCGCGTCGCGGTAGTAGCGCTCGATCTCGTACTCGGTGGAGTAGCTGTAGCCGCCGAAGATCCGCATCGCTTCCTGCGCGCAGAACACGCCGGTCTCGGTGCAGAAGTACTTCGCCATGCCGGCCTCCATGTCGCAGCGCGCTCCGGTGTCGTAGGCGCGCGCCGCGCTCTCGACGAGCAGCTTGGACGCTTCGACCTTGGCCGCCATCTCCCCGAGCTTCAACTGGATGGCCTGGTGCTCGGCGATCGCCTTGCCGAAGGTCTTGCGCTCCTGCGCGTAGCGCACCGCAAGACCGAGTGCGCCGGCGGCGATGCCGGTGCCGCGCGCGGCGATGTTGATCCGGCCGAGTTCGAGGCCTCCGACCGCATGCTGGAAGCCGCGGCCTTCCTCGCCGCCGAGCAGGCAGTCGGCCGGCACGCGGTAGCCGTCGAACACGAGTTCGCAGGTGTCGATCGAACGGTAGCCGAGTTTCTTCATCTTCTTGGCGACGATGAAGCCCTCGCCCTTCTCGGCGATGAACATGCTCATGCCCTTGTGGCGCGGCTGCGCCTCGGGGTCGGTCTTGACCAGCAGCAGCACCGCGCCGCCGTACATCGAGTTGGTGATCCAGGTCTTCGCGCCGTCGACCACGTAGTGGTCGCCGTCGCGCCGCGCCACCGTGCGGATCGACTGCAGGTCGGTGCCGGCATTGGGCTCGGTGAGCGCCAGCCCGCCACGCAGTTCGCCCGACGCCATGCGCGGCAGGTACTTCGCCTTCTGAGCCGGCGTGCCGCAGCGCTCGATGGCCGAGGCCATGATCAGGTGCGAGTTGAAGATGCCCGAGGGCGCCATCCACACCGAGGCCACCTTGATGACGATCTTCGCGTAGACGCTGGCGGAAAGCCCCAGTCCGCCGTACTCGGGCGAGATGGTCGCGCCGAACAGGCCGAGTTCCTTCATCTGCTCGACCAGTTCGTGCGGGTACTTGTCCTCGGTGTCGTACTCGCGCGCGATCGGCCGCACCGACTTCTCGACCCAGGCGTCGATGGTGTCGAGCAGGGTGCGTTCGTCGTCGGCGGACCAGTGGTTTTGGTGTTTCGCTACGGCGTTCATTCGTGCTGCCTCGTTGGCGCCTAGTCGTTCGTGTCGGAGCCCAGGGCCCAGGGCTCAGGGCCCAGCAGAAGCAGGAGCGCGCGGGCTCGCAGGCTCTTTCTGGGCCCTGGGCCCTGTACCCTGGGCTCTATACCCTTCGCTGCGAAAGCCCCGACGTTGCAACTCGCTTTGCCCATTGCACCCTCCGCCCGCCGCTAGTAATTGACCTTGTCCTCCACCGAATGCCCGCGCTTGGCGATCAGCATCGTGCGGTTGAAGGTGCACACCAGCTTGCCGTCCTGGTTGTAGCCGTCGGTCCTGACGGTGACGATGCCCGCGCCCGGCCGCGACTTCGACTCGCGCTTGTCCAGCACCTGCGATTCGCAGGTCAGGGTGTCGCCGGCGAACAGCGGGTGGGTGAGCTTGATGTCCGACCAGCCGAGGTTGGCGATCGCCTTCTGGCTGACGTCGGTCACGCTCATGCCCACCATCAGCGCCACGGTGAACGGCGAGCAGACGATGCAGCGCCCGAACTCCGAGGCCTTCGCGTACTCGGCGTCGAAGTGCATCGGATGGGTGTTCATGGTCAGCAGCGTGAACCACGTGTTGTCCGTTTCCGTGATCGTGCGCCCGGGACGGTGTTCGTACACGTCGCCGATCTGGAAGTCCTCGAAGTAGCGGCCGAAGGTCTCGCGATAGCGCTGCGGACCCACTTCTTTGACGTTCTGCACCATGGCGGGATGTCCTGCGGGAAGGGATTCAGGCGCGGCAGCCGAGCGCGCCCAGCGCCAGCGCGCGCCGCGCGGCGAGTTCGATCGGGCGG
>DHLY01000021.1:0-4629 GCA_002405525.1 Proteobacteria bacterium UBA4656 | reverse complement strand
CGACCACGCGCCGGGCGCGCGCGAGTTCTTCGGCCGTGGGCAGGAAGCGCGACTGGATGACCGGGACCTGGTCGGGATGGATGGCGGCCTTGGCGGTCGCGCCGAGCGCGATCACGCGGTCGGTTTCCGCGGCGAGGCCGTCGGCGTCCTTGAGGTCGAGGCAGGGCACGTCGATGAAGCCGATCTCGCGTTCGGCGGCGACCAGCGCAAGCTGTGTGCGTGGGGCGAGGAAGGCGTCCCAGCCCGGGCGGCCGCGCAGCGCGACCGCGAAGTCGAAGCCGCCGAACATCAGCGCCGACACGCGGGGCGTCGCGCCCGCGATGGCGCGCGCATCGAGCAGGCCGCGCGGGCTTTCGATCAGCGCGATCAGCCGGGTCGCGCGGTCGCCCAGCGCCTGGTCGGCCACCACCAGTTCGTCGGCGGATTCGACCTTGGGCAGCATCACGAAGTCGGGCTCGATGCGGCTTTCGCGCAGCAGCGCGAGGTCGCGCGCGCCGGCCGGCGTGGTGGTGCCGTTGATGCGGAAGCCCAGCTCGCCGCGGCGCGCCGGATTCGCGGCCACGAAGGCCACCACGTGCTCGCGCGCGCTGTCCTTGTCGGCGGGGCCCACCGCATCCTCGAGGTCGATGCAGGCCTGGTCGGCATCCGCCGCCAGCGCCTTGGCGAAGCGTTCGGGCCGCGAGCCGGGCACGAACAGCAGGCAGCGGCGCGGGTTCACGGCGCGCGCACCGACTGCGCGAAGTGCGCGGCGATCTCGCGCCGTTGCGCGAACCAGGTGCCCTTGGTCTGCGCCGCGTGGCGCAGGAAGGCCTCCAGCGCGCCGATCCGGCCCGGGCGGCCGATGATGCGCAGATGCAGGCCGAGGCTCATCATCACCGGCCGGTGCGCGCTCTCGGCGTGCAGGCGCTCGAAGGTGTCGACGGCGTATTCCAGCCATTGGGAGGGCAGGTAGCCGGGCGCGAGCCACATCTTCATGTCGTTGGTGTCGAGCTGGTAGGGCACGATCACCATCGGCTTCGACGAGCCCTCCACCGCGCCCCAGAACGGCGTGTCGGCCGAGTAGTCGTCCATGTGGTACTGGCAGCCTTCCTCCTGCAGCAGCCGGCGGGTGTTCGCCGTGTGCAGGTAGCGGCTGAGCCAGCCCACCGGCCGCGTGCCGGTGGTGCGCTCGAGCGAGTCCAGGCCCTTGCGGATGAACTCGCGTTCGGCGGCTTCGTCGAACTTGAACTGGTGCACCCAGCGCCAGCCGTGGCAGCACGGTTCGTGGCCGCGCGCCTTGATGTAGGCGGCGATGTGCGGGGCGCGTTCGACGGCCAGGGCGGCGGCGGTGTAGGTCGCCCGGACCTTGCATTCGTCCAGCGCGGCGGCGACCCGCGCGTGGCCTTCGTTGATGCCGTAGCGGTAGTTCGATTCGTTGCCGAAGTTGCGGATCGGCTTCGACAGCGAGACGGCGAGCTCGTCGACCTGCTCGGTGATGGGGTCGCCCTCGGCGATCGAATATTCCGAGCCCTCCTCGACGTTGACCACGATCGACAGCGCGAGCCTCGCCTTGCCGGGCCAGTGCCAGGCGGCGGGCTTCGGGGCGGGCTTGCGGGTGTGCTGGGTAGCCATGGCGGCGAAAATCGGGGTCTGAAAACCGGGCTCAGAGTACAGATTCGACGAAGGGCGTCATTGGCGTCGGCAGACAGCGAAACTGTACTCTGCCCCGGGTTTGTCTTGCTTCAGTGGTATTCCTCGCCCCCGGAGACGTTCATCGACTCCCCGGTGACGTACTGTGCCTGCGCCGAACACAGCCAGGCGCAGGCGCTGGCCGTGTCCTCCGGCAGGCCCGCGCGACCGAGTGGAATGCGGCCCTTCATCGCCGCGAGGTACTGCTCCATCGTCATTCCGAGCGCCTTGGAGAAATACTCGTTCTGCCAGGCCCCGAGTCCGGTGGTGACGTGGTTGGGGCAGATCGCATTGCAGGTGATCCCGTGGCGGCCGAGTTCGATCGCGGTCACGCGGGTGAGGCCCACCAAGCCATGTTTGGATGAACAGTAGGCACTGGCGAAAGGGAAGCCCGACTTCGCCGCCTGTGAGGCGATGTTCACGATGCGCCCGCCGCGACCCTGGCGCACCATCTGCTCGGCCGCGTACTTGGTGGCGATGAAGGCGCCGCGCAGGTTAACCCCGAGCACCGCGTCCCACTCGGCGAGTGTCATCTCGAGGATCGGCTTCATCAGGTAACCGATGCCGGCGTTGTTGACCAGGATGTCGAGGCTGCCGTAGCGCTCGACCGTGGCGGCGACCACCGCCCGGACCTGGTCTTCCTCCAGGACGTCGAGCGCCATCGCGCTGCATTCGCCGCCATCGGCGCGGATCGAACCCGCGACCTTGGACATCTCCTCGTCGGTGCCGACCGCGGTGACCGGCATCTCCGGCCCGCGCGAGCGGCCGATGTCGGTGATCACCACCCTGCAGCCTTCCGCTGCGAGGCGCCGCGCCATCGCTTCACCGAGGCCCTTGGCGCGACCGGCACCGGTGATGAGGGCGACTTTACCGTGGAGGTCGGGGTAGGTGGGCATGGTGGGTGCCTGGGGATGTTCAGTGCTTGGGGTTGGTGAGCGGATGGCTGTAGAGCAGCGAATGGCGAATGGCGAATGGGCCAAGTGTGAGGACTGAGGAAGGTTAGCGAGCTCTCCGGTGGAGCGCCGATGGGCACGCTTCCCCGCGAGCCGGACGCTTCCTATTCGCCATTCGCCATTCGCCATTCGCCGCTCTTCGCGCCATTCGCGGCTCCCGCCGCGTGTCACAGCGCATCGGTCAAGATGAACATCGGGTTGTCCGCGAACTGGCCGAACTCCGCCGCGCCCTGCTGGATCGCGGGCGAGGACACGTCGCGGCCGAAGGCCTCCATGTCCTTGATGCGGATCAGCTCGATGTACTCGTAGGCAGGCTTGCCCTCGCCGATCAGCAGGCCGGCGGCCTTGAGCACCTCGAAGCGATCCACCGAGGCCAGCGCATTGACCGTCGGCAGGTCGCGCTCGCGCGCCCAGCGCTCGTAGTCCTCGCGGCTGGCGCCAGGCTTGAGGTTGAACAGCACGACGACGGTCTTCATGGTTTCCCTCCGCTGCCCTGCATGGCAGAATTTGTCCGGACAAATTCTAGGCCCGCCGGGGCGGCCGGGTCAAACCCCGGGCCGCGGCGGGCCGCCCACCCGAGGATGCCCCATGGCCGCCGCCCGCGCACCCGCCGAAACCCGCCCGCGCGAAACCGTGTTCCTGCTGGTCTGCCACGACGCGCCCGGATCGGCGGCCCCGCGCGAGGCGCACATGCATGGGCATCTCGCCTTCATCGAGCGCCACGTCGACCGCATCCTGGTCGCGGGCCCCGCGCTGGATGCCGCGAACGCCATCGATGCCAGCGTGTTCGTGGTGCGCGCCGCCGACGAAGCCGACGCGCGGGCGTTGATCGAAGGGGATCCCTACTTCCAGAATGGCGTGTGGGCGCGGATCGAGGCGCGCCGCTTCCGCGCCGTCTGCGGCAGTGCGATGGGCGGCATCACCTGGGCGCCGGTCGGCCCCTGAACCCGGAGACACGCGCATGCCCGTGATGGAAACCTCGGACCTGACGCCGCGCCAGTACTGGGCGCAGGTCAAGGCCAACCCGAACCGCGCCAAGTTCGGCTTCGGCCAGCGGCCGGCGATCATCAACATCGACCTGCAGCGCGCCTACACCGACCTCGCCGCCTTCAAGACGGCCTACCAGACCGACCCGCGGCAGATCGAATACGTCAACGCGCTGTCGGCGCTGCTGCGCGCGAAGGGCCTGCCGGTGGTGTGGACCTACGTCGCCTACCTCGAGTCCGGCGAGGACGCGGGCGTGTGGGGCACGCGAACCAATACGCCGGACTCGCTGCAGAACATCAAGCACGGCTCCGAGCGCGCCGAACTCGACCCGCGCTGCGCGGTCGCGCCGTCGGACATCGTGATGCTCAAGCGCATGGCGAGCCCGTTCTTCGAGACCCACCTGTGGTCGCTGCTGACCTTCCACCGCATCGACACCGTGATCATCACCGGCGGCTCGACCTCGGGCTGCGTGCGTGCCTGCGCGGTGGATTCGCTCTCGCGTGGCTTCCGCACCGTGGTGGTCGAGGAATGCGTGGCCGACAAGCACGAGATCCCGCATTTCGCCAACCTGTGCGACATCATGTTGAAGTATGCGGATGTCGAGGGGTTCGGTGTGGTGCGGGGGTATCTGGAGGCATTGCGATGACGAAATCGGCGAATGGCGAATGGCGAATGGCGAATGGGAAGAGCGAAAACCCAAAAGCCCGCGGCGTTCCGCTCGCCATTCGCCATTCGCCATTCGCCATTCGCCGGTCTTGCACCACGACGCGATCCGGGCGCGCCGCATGAAGCCCGATCCCGGCCTCTACGACTACCTGCCCTGGGACGCGCGTCCGCGCATCGAATGGCCCGGCGGCGCGCGCGTGGCGCTGTGGATCGCGCCCAACATCGAGTTCTACGAGGTCGACCCGCCGCCGAATCCGCAGCGCAAGCCCTGGCCGCGGCCGCTGCCGGACGTGCTGGGCTATTCGACCCGCGACTGGGGCAACCGCGTCGGCCACCAGCGCATGATGCGCGTGCT
>DHLY01000004.1 GCA_002405525.1 Proteobacteria bacterium UBA4656 | reverse complement strand
AGGAAGCTGGACGAGGCGATGGCCGAAGATGCACAGTTGAACCAAGCCGCGGGACCCGGAGCGGACGCAAACAAGTCCGGGAGGTGCGGGTCCAGGGGATCTGGGGGCAAGACAAGGCGGCCAACCGGCGAAGCCCGCAGGTTTCCGCACGAACCCGCCACGACACGCGGCCGCTGGTGCGATCAAACGAAAAAAATCCCCAACCAAGAGTGGTTGGGGCTTCATGGATGGTGGAGGCGGGGGGAATCGAACCCCCGTCCGAGAGTGATCCGCCACTGGCACTACATGCTTATCGCATCGTTGGGTCTCGTCCGTGGCAACACGACGCGCAGGGCGCACCACGGAACCAGCCGGTTAAATCTAGCCGGGCGCCGACAGGCGGCAGCGACCAGCGATCCCGTGATCATGACCCTACGCCGCGAGCACGGGCACAAGCGGTTTCGGGGCTAGGCCTTAAGCGGCCAGAGCGTAGACGTCGTCGTTGGCGTCTGAGTTTTTGCCGCTGGATTAACGAGGAAAGCTGCCCCCTCGGCATGCGCCAGAAAACTTCACTACCCCCGTCGAAGCCAGTCGCCCCCAAGTTTGCAGTTCGATTCCGACAGCCCAGTATATGCGGACGCGACCCCGCCGGCGCAAGGGCGGGCAGGGACCGGCTTCAGCTGCGGTTGTGCGAGCGCAGCGCGCGCTGCTTGTCGCGCTGCCAGTCGCGTTCCTTCTCGGTCTCGCGCTTGTCATGCGACTGCTTGCCGCGGGCGAGGCCCAGTTCGACCTTGGCGCGGTTGTTCTTCCAGTACATCGCCAGCGGCACCACGGTGTAGCCCTTTCGCTCGACCGCGCCGATCATGCGATCAATCTCCTCGCGGTGCAGGAGCAGCTTGCGCGTGCGACGCGCCTCGGGCACCACATGGGTGGACGCCGAAAGCAGCGGCATGACCTGCGCGCCGAACAGGAACATCTCGCCGTCCTTGATGATGGCATAGGCGTCGGTGATCTGGCCCTTGCCGGCGCGCAGGCTCTTGACCTCCCAGCCCTCGAGCGCGATGCCGGCCTCGAAGCGCTGGTCGATGTGGTACTCGTGGCGCGCGCGCTTGTTGAGCGCGATCGTGCCGCGCTCGCCGGCCTTGTCCTTTTCGGGTTTGGTCGCCATTTGTTGCGCTCCTCAGCCTAGAATTGTGACCGATCCGGCGCCGCGGTGCGCGTCGGCCGATCCCGGACCCGCCGTGACACAGATCCGCCGCAGCGCGCTGGTCGCCCAGCCTGCCGCCCGCCTCTACGACCTGGTCGCAGACGTCGAGCGCTACCCGCAGCGCTTCAAGTGGTGCGTGGGTGCTACCGTTCAGCCGGTGGGCGATGCGACGGTGGTCGCGCGCCTCGACCTTCGCTTCGCGGGCTTGAACGCATCCTTCGCTACCCGCAATGTGCACCAGGCGGGGACGCGGATCGACCTCATCCTGGTCGACGGACCGTTCCGCAGCCTGCAGGGCGCCTGGACCTTCGATCCGCTCGGCGATGCGGGCTGCCGCATCGGCCTGGTCCTCGACTTCGAGTTCGCCGGCCGCTTCGTCGGCGGCGCGCTGGCCAGCGGTTTCCAGGGCCTGGCCGACCGCATGGTGGACGAGTTCGTGCGCGTGGCGCGCGCCGAGGCGGCATGATCGTGCCGCGCGCGGAAGTCTGCTACGCAGGGCCCGAAGGTCAGTTCCTGTTGCAGGTGGAGCTGCCTGCAGGCGCGACCCTGCGTGATGCGATCGACGCATCGGGAATCCTCGCGCGGGTTCCGGCTCTCGTCGTCGACGATCGCCATGTCGGCGTGTTTTCGAAACCCCGGTCGCTGTCGTCGCCGGTCGCCGAGGGCGACCGTGTTGAAATCTACCGTCCGCTGAAGACCGACCCGCGCGAGGCGCGCCGCGCGCGCGCCGCGAAACCGCGTGTCTGAGCGACTGGGGTCAGCCGCCGCCCGGGGCTCGCTTCTCGCGTTCCTTCTGTTCGGCTTCCTCGATCGGATCGATGGCGCGGCCGCGCATGCGGATCGCATCGTCGAGCAGGTTCTCGTCCTGCTTGCCGAAGTAGTCGCCCTCTATCCGCACCAGAAGGCTGTCCTCGAAGAACAGGGTCAGGTTTTTCACTTCGGTCGCGGCGCCGCGGCGGCTGATGCTGGCGGCGTAGTCCCAGCGGTCCTGATCGAACGGCGACTGGATCGAGGGTGTGCCCATCACCAGCGCCACCTGGCGCTTGGTCATACCGGGCTTCAGCGAATCCACCATTTCCTTCTCGACCAGGTTTCCCTGGTTGACGTCGACCTGGTAGACGATGCCGCAGCCGCTGAGCGCGGCAGCGAGGACCAGCAGGGCGGGACGCAGCGTTGGCATGCCGGTGGGCTCCGGGAGATTCGACCCCGGATGATACACTGCGCGCCTGAATGAACGCCCCGGAGCGTGCCGTGGAATCCAAGGACCTGCGCAAGGTCGGGCTGAAGGTCACGCAGCCGCGGATGCGGATCCTCGAGATCCTTGAGCAGTCGGAAGGCCGGCACCTCACGGCCGAGGACATCTACAAGGAGCTGCTGGCGCAGGACGAGGATATCGGACTGGCCACCGTGTACCGGGTGCTCACGCAGTTCGAGGCGGCCGGTCTGGTCATCAAGCACCATTTCGAGGGCGGGCAGTCGATCTACGAACTCGACCGCGGAGAACACCACGACCACATGGTTTGCGTGGAGACCGGCACGGTCGTCGAGTTCGTCGACCAGCGCATCGAGCGGTTGCAGCACGAGATCGCGGAGAAGCACGGTTACGAGATCGAGGACCACAGCCTGGTGCTCTACGTGCGGCCGAGGCGCAAGCGCTGATTCGTCGTCTCCGGCGCGGCAGGGGCCGGCCTGGAACGTCGTCGAAGTCCGCGGTGGAGGCGCAGACGATCCGCGAGATCTCAGAGCCTTTGGAAAAACCCACATCCCTTGATGGGTCTTCGTGGAATCGTGTGGG
>DHLY01000124.1 GCA_002405525.1 Proteobacteria bacterium UBA4656 | reverse complement strand
CGCACAACGGCTGCGCCGGACGCGATTGCCGCAATCGGCCACCCTCGTAGACCTCGACCTGCGCACACCCCGCGGCCTCGATCGCGCCGCGATCAAGCAGATCGCCAGTCTCGCCTGGATCGACCAGCACGCCGCCACCCCCATCACCAGCCAGCTACCCGTCGACCAGTGGCATGCCTACCTCGGCAATCCCACACTCGCCGACGCCATCCTCGACCGCCTCGTCCATCACGCCCAGCGACTCGTCCTGTCCGGCGAGTCCATGCGCAAGCAGCGGCGTGACGCCACGCGCAACCCACCGCCGTCCAGCAGCGCCGGTTGACACCGACACCTGAACCGAAGCTCGTCACCACTTTCCCGCCCCGCTCAGCCCGGCATGCCGTGGCATCGGGTGCCGAATGGCGTGGAATCCGCACGTCGCGAAAATCTGGCGAATGGGCATGCGCGATGATCGACTTCGCGCGCTCGACGGTGACCATGGTCCCCGGCTTGCGCGGGGCGTGCTCACGTTCCCAGCCATCGTCGAAGGCTTCCTTGCTTGTGGTTTCGAGGCGGCCTTCGGGATTGCCGGCGCCCGCGGCCCTTGAGGCGAGCGCTCATGCGTGGCACACCGACTCCTTCCCCGCTCAACACGCCCTGCGCCGGGTGGAGCCCGAAAGGGGACGTCGGTAGGGAAGCCGTCGCACTCCGAGAACACTTGCTGCGAGTGGACGCCGGACTCGCCGGCCGGGCCATGGCGCTGCATGACCGGGCGCAACCTGCTGCCCATCGCGAACCTGCGGCGCGCGGCGGTGAACGGACTCGAAAAAAAGATGACCCCGGCTCCTGGGGGGAAGAGCCGGGGTCGGGGTTTGGAAGCGAGCCTGGGGAGCGGCCGGCTTCCACTGGTCACACTCAGGGGGGTGAGTGTTGACTCAGGTCGCGCTTGGGGGAGTTGCGACCCATAGCGTTAGATGGGGCGTGGTACGGCAAGTTCAAGCCCTGTGCGGATTCGTTTAGCTCCGATTTAGTTTCGACCTCCGACCGACGGGACCTGCACTTTCCGATCACACCGCCACGACATCCCGCACCCTCAGTGCGCCCGATCCCAGTTCGCGCCGCGTCCAACCTCGACGTCCAGCGGGACTGCGAGTGCAGCGGCGGCGGTCATCCGGGCGACCAGCCCTTCGATCACCTCGTCCACCGATTCGTCGCGCACTTCGAGCACGAGTTCGTCGTGCACCTGCAGAATCATTGCAGCACGGCCGTTAAGTTGTCGTAACCAGCCATCCACCGCGATCATCGCGCACTTGATGATGTCGGCGGCCGTGCCCTGCATCGGCGCGTTGATCGCCGCGCGTTCGGCGCCGGCACGCGCGGACTGGCTGCGGGCGCGGATGTCGGGCAGGTAGAGCCGGCGGCCGAACACGGTCTCCACGTAGCCGTCGCGGCGCGCCTTCTCGCGCACCGCGTCCATGAAGGCGCGCACGCCGGCGAAGCGCGCGAAGTAGAGGTCCATGTACTCCTGCGCCTCGTGGCGGGGAATGCCCAGTTGCCGCGACAGGCCGTGCGCGCTCATGCCGTACATCAGGCCGAAGTTGATCGCCTTGGCGGCGCGGCGCTGGTTGGCGTCGACCGCGTCGGGTGCCACGCCGAACACCTCGCCCGCGGTGGCGCGGTGTACGTCCAGGCCCTCGCGGAAGGCGCGGGTCAGCCCGGGGTCGCCCGACAGATGGGCCATGATGCGCAGCTCGATCTGCGAGTAATCGGCAGCGACGATGGTCCAGCCTTCCGGCGCCACGAAGGCGGTTCGGATGCGCCGGCCCTCCTCGGTGCGGATCGGGATGTTCTGCAGGTTCGGATCCGAGGACGACAAACGCCCGGTCGCCGCCACCGCCTGATGGAAAGACGTGTGCACCCGGCCATCGTCGGGGTTCACCATCTCCGGCAGCTTCTCGGTGTAGGTGCCGACCAGCTTCGCCAGCATGCGGTAGTCGAGGATCAGCTTCGGCAGCGCGTGATCGTCGGCGAGTTCCGCCAGCGCGTCCTCGTTGGTGGACGGCTGCCCGGTCGGCGTGCGGTTGCGGATCGGAAGGCCGAGTTCCTGGAACAGCACCTGCTGCAACTGCTTGGGCGAGTCGAGGCTGAAGGTATGGCCCACGGCCTCGTAGGCCTGCTGGGTCAGCGCGTGCATGCGCTCGCGCAGGGCGTGGCTCTGGCGCTTGAGTTCCACCACGTCGACCAGCACGCCGCGGCGCTCCATGCGCGCCAGCACCGGCACCAGCGGCATCTCGATCTCCGCGAACACGCGGCGCAGCGAGGCTTCGGATTCGAGCTTGGGCCACAGCGCCCGGTGCAGGCGGAAGGTGATGTCGGCGTCCTCGGCGGCGTATTCGCCGGCGCGCTGCACGTCGACCTGCGAGAAGTTGATCTGCTTCGCACCCTTGCCCGCCACGTCCTCGTAGTGGATGGTCTGCTCGCCGAGGTAGGTGTCGGCCAGCGAATCCATGTCGTGCCGGGTGGCGGTGGAGTTCCAGACGTAGGACTCCAGCATGGTGTCGAAGGCGTAGCCGCGCACCTCGACCCCATACCGCGCCAGCACGTGCATGTCGTACTTGCCGTGCTGGCCGATCTTGGCCTTGGCCGGGTCTTCGAGCAGGGGCTTGAGCGCCGCCAGCACCGCGGCGCGATCGAGTTGCGCGGGCGCACCGGGGTAGTCGTGCGCCAGCGGCACATAGGCCGCGCGCCCCGGCTCGCAGGAGAACGACACGCCGACGACCTCCGCGCGGTGTGCGTCGAGCGAGGTCGTCTCGGTGTCGAAGGCGAACGCGTCGGCGGCGCGCAGACGGTCGAGCCAGGTGTCGAAGGTGGGCTGGTCGAGGATGAGGGCGTAGTGGCGTTCGGGTTTGGGCGAGAGACCCGCGGACACGCTGGTGTTTGCAGGTTCGGTGGAAAGCGCGCCGGGCTGCTTCGGCTTCGAAAGGGTTCCTGCGACGCTGGTTTCGATTTCCTTCAACGCCTGGATGAAACCATAGCGCAGGTAGAGCGCACGCAGGCGTTCGGTGTCCGGCTCGCGGCGGTTGAGTTCACGCGGGCCGAGCGGCAGGTCGACGTCGGTGCGGATGGTAGCGAGCTGCTTGGACAACGGCAGTTGCGGCAATGCGGCGCGCAGGTGGTCACCGATCTTGCCGCCGACCTTCTCCGCGTTCGCGATCACGTTCTCCAGCGTGTCGTACTCGGCCAGCCACTTGGCCGCAGTCTTGGGCCCGCACTTCTCGACGCCGGGAATGTTGTCGATGCTGTCGCCCTGCAACGCCAGGAAATCGGTGATCCGTTCCGGCGGCACGCCGAACTTCTCGATCACGCCCTCGCGGCCGGTGACCGTGCTGGTCATGGTGTTGACCAGGGTGACGTGCGGGCCCACGAGCTGCGCGAAATCCTTGTCGCCGGTGGAGATCAGCACCTCCATGCCCTGTTCGGCAGCGCGCGCGGCCAGCGTGCCGATCACGTCGTCGGCCTCGACCTCGGGCACGCGCAGCAGCGGGATGCCGAGCGCCTCGACCACCGCGATCATCGGCTCGACCTGGGCCTTGAGGTCCGGCGGCGTCGGCGGCCGGTTGGCCTTGTAGTCGGGAAAGAGCGCGTGGCGGAAGTTCTTGCCGCCGGCGTCGAGCACGAAGGCCAGGTGCTCGGGCGCCTGCTTCAAGGTCGCGCGCAGCATGTTGACCACGCCGAACAACGCGCCGGTCGGCTCGCCCTGCGCGTTCGACAGCGGCGGCAGCGCGTGGAATGCGCGGAACAGATAGGACGAGCCATCGATCAGGACCAGCTTTTCGCGCGACATGGGACGGCTCCGGCGTCGGAGCCGACAGTCTAGCGGCGCTCTTTTCCGGGCTCCCGGGTCCGTCCGCACGGCGGCCCGACCCGCGACGGGGCCTGGACCGGCCCAGC
>DHLY01000079.1:38930-75590 GCA_002405525.1 Proteobacteria bacterium UBA4656 | reverse complement strand
AGCCCCGCCTCGTGCGGGGCTTCGCTCTTTCGGGGCGGGCGCTGCGGCAGCGCGCGCCGCGCCGGTTGCCGACCCGCTTCGCGCCGCGCTTCGCCGCCGGCGCTGTCGCCTTGCCCGGGCTCGCGGCCTTGCGCCGCTTGGGCGCGAGGGCGGTCCCCGGCTTCGACCGGCCGGGCTTCGCCTTGGCGGCCCGCCGCGCGCGGGCCGCAAGCGCGGCGCCGCACGCGCGCGATGTCGACGTCGCTGAACGGGCCGTGCATGCCGGAGATCGCGGCGAGCTTCATGCCGTGCTTGAGGCCCATGCGGTCGATCTCGCGCACCTTCTCCCACTCGATCTGGCGGCCGACGGTTAAGTTCTCGAAGCGGCCCTCCAGCGCCAGCACGATGGTCTCGGCGAGGCAGGCATAGACCTCGTTGCGCGGCTGGCCGATGTTCTTCATCTCGACCTCGCCCGGCAGTTCGATCTCCCCGGACTCGACGACCAGTACGTCCGGCCGCTTCGCCACGTCCTACGGCGACAGGTCGAGCGACCGCGCGACGTCGGTGATCAAGCAGCCGGGCTTGACCTGCGTCATGTCGAGCACCTTGTTGCCGGTGCCCGTGGTGGCGGTGACGATCATGTCCATCTCCGCGATCGCCCGGTCGGGCCGCGCGGCGTGACGCGCTCGAGGCGTCCGGCCGAGAGCCGCAGGTCGTAGCGGTCGGCGACGAGGAAGGGCGCCTCGTAGGTGAAGCTGGCGCTCTGCTCCTCGCGGCGCCGCCGATCCTCGGGGAAGTCGCCGCGCTCGAACACCGCGTCGAGGCGATGCCCGAGTCCCCAGACGTTGATCCAGCGCAACTGCGCGCCGTAGCTGAGGTCCGCATCGGAACTGGTGTTGACGCGCGGAATCGGAAGCACGTAGCGCTTTTCGTGCACCCGGTACACCACGTCGACCCGGCCGTCGGCGCGCGCTCCAGTGCGCGCCTCGGCTTCGCGGAACAGTTCGAGATCGAGGATCGCCTGGCGCCCGGCTTCGATCGCGGCGGGGTCGGCGGCGTCGCCCTCGACCAGCGCGATCTCGCGGCGAAGCGTCTCCTCGCGGGTCACGCGATTGCCCTCGGAGCGCAGCTGCGCGACCTCGGGCCACGCAGCGGCCCATGCGTCCGGCGCGAGCAGCACCCAGGGCAGGCCGGCGAGGCGGGATCGGTGGCGCATGGGCGACTCCGGATGGAGCTCCATTGCATCATGGGCGGGTCGGCGTGTGTGCGGCGTCGGCGGCGTGCCGGGGCGATGGCCGGTCCCCGGGCGGCGCGGGCGGCCGAGGAGTCTGCGATGGCGCACCGGTGAGGGCCGGGCCTGCAGCCGGCCAGCGGCGCCGCTGGGCAGCGCCGGGGTCGGCGCCGTACCCTTGGCGCCCCGCTCCGGGGCCTCGCCGCATGAGTTCATTCACCGCCACCGACCACGCCCACATGGCCGAGGCGCTGCGCCTCGCCGAGCGCGGGCTGTTCACCACCGATCCGAATCCGCGCGTGGGCTGCGTGCTCGCGCATGGCGACGCGGTGGTGGGTCGCGGCTTCCACGAGCGCGCCGGCGCGCCGCATGCGGAAGCGCACGCGCTGCGCGAGGCGGGCGACCGCGCGCGCGGGGCAACCGCCTACGTGACGCTGGAGCCCTGTGCCCACCATGGCCGCACGCCGCCGTGCGCGGATGCGCTGCTCGCGGCCGGCGTGGCGCGCGTGGTGGCGGCGGTGGGCGATCCCTTCCACGCGGTCGACGGGCGTGGATTCGAACGCCTGCGCGCGGCGGGCATCGCGGTCACCCTGGGTTTGCTCGAGGGTCCGGCGCGCGAGATCAACCGCGGGTTCCTGATGCGCGTGGAACACGGGCGGCCCTGGGTGCGGGTGAAACTGGCGATGAGCCTCGATGGGCGCACCGCGCTGGCCGACGGGCGCAGCCAGTGGATCACCGGCGAAGCGGCACGTGCGGACAACATGCACTGGCGCGCGCGCAGTTCGGCGATCATGACCGGCATCGGCACGGTACTCGCCGATGACCCGCACCTGACCGTTCGGCTGCCGGGTGACGAGGCCTTCGCGGCGCCGCTGCGGGTGGTGCTGGATTCGCGGCTGCGCGTCCCCGCAGCGGCCCGCGTGCTGGATGGCGCGGCGCCCACCCTGGTCGCCTGCGCGCCGGAATGCGTCGCCGGCAGCCACGGCGTGGACGCCGCGCGCGTGCTCAGCGTGCCGCATCACGCGACTGGCCTTGGGCTTGCCGTGCTGCTGGCCGAGCTGGCGCAGCGCGGCGTCAACGAGGTCCACGTCGAGGCCGGGTCCACGCTGGCCGGCGCCTTCGCGCATGCGGGACTGGTCGACGAGGTGCTGCTGTACGTGAATCCGTCTTTCCTGGGCGACGACGCGCGACCGCTGCTGGCCCTGCCGCCGCTGCGCGCGTTGGCCGACCGGGCGCGCTGGTCGATCCACGACCTGCGCCAGGTCGGCGCCGACCTGCGCCTGCTGCTGCGCCCGGCGTCGTGAATCCGCGGACACGGGGCGCGGCGTACAATGCGCGCTCCGTCGCGCAGGGCCGAGCATGTTCACCGGTATCGTGCAGGCCACCGGCCGCATTCACTCCCTCGAGCCGCGCGGCGGCGACCTGCGCTTGGCGGTGGCGCCCGGCGCGCTGGGGCTCGACGACGTCGGCGTCGGCGACAGCATCTGCGTGTCGGGCGTGTGCCTGACCGTGGTGGCCGTCGACGCGAGCGTGCTGGCCTTCGACGTTTCCACCGAGACGCTTGCCCGCACCAGCCTCGGGGCGCATGCGGCGGGCGACGCGGTGAACCTCGAGAAGTCCCTGCGCCTGTCGGATCGGCTCGGTGGTCATTTGGTCAGCGGCCACGTCGACGGGGTCGGCGAGGTGGTGTCGATCACCGACGACGCACGCGCGCAGCGCTGGACCTTCCGCGCGCCCGCCGCGCTGATGCGCTACATCGCGCCCAAGGGTTCGATCGCGGTCGACGGCGTGAGCCTCACGGTCAACGAGGTCGGACCAGATGCCTTCGGCGTGGCCTTGATCCCGCACACGGTGTCCGTGACCACGTTCCGCGAGCGCCACGTCGGCGATGCGGTGAACCTGGAGGTCGATCCGATCGCGCGCTACGTCGAGCGGTTGATGCAATTCGATCGCGCGGCGCCGGTGTAGGGTGCAATGACCGTAGCGAATTGCGCCGCCGTTGCAGAAGCGGGGCCGCAAACCAAAAGCGCGGTGCGATTCGCTGCGCTCATTCCATTCTGCGCACACCGAATTCCGAGACGACCACCCGCATGCCCTTCAGCCCCATCCCCGAACTGCTCGACGAGATCCGCGCCGGACGCATGGTGGTGGTACTCGACGACGAGGACCGCGAGAACGAGGGGGACCTCATCATGGCCGCCTCGCTGGTGCGGCCGCAGGACATCAACTTCATGGTGCGCGAGGCGCGCGGGCTGGTCTGCCTGTCGCTGACCCGCGAGCGCTGCCGCCAGCTCGGCCTGCAGCCGATGGTGGTCGACAACACCTCGCCGCACCACACCAACTTCACCGTATCGATCGAGGCCGCCGAGGGCGTCACCACCGGCATCAGCGCCTACGACCGCGCGCACACCATCCGCACCGCGGTGCGCCCGGATGCCGTGCCCTCGGACCTCTCCCAGCCCGGCCACATCTTCCCGTTGATGGCGAGCCCGGGCGGCGTGCTGACCCGCGCCGGGCACACCGAGGCCGCCAGCGACCTCGCACTGCTGGCCGGGCTGGAGCCCGCCGGCGTGCTGGTCGAGATCCTGGCCGAGGACGGCACCATGGCGCGCGGCCCGCAGCTGGAAGCCTTCGCGGCGCGGCATGGTCTGCGCCTGGGCACCATCGCCGACCTGATCCGCCATCGCCTGCGCACCGAACAGACCGTGCGCCGCGTGCTGGAGCGCGAGGTCGAGACCGACCACGGGCCGTTCCGGCTCGTGGCGTGGCGCGGCGTCGTCGACCGCGGCACCCACTACGCGCTGCTGCGCGGCGATCCCGCGCGCGAGGCGGCCCCGCTGGTGCGGGTTCACCTGCGCGACGCGCTGACCGATGTGCTGCACCTCGCCGGCCCCGGTTTCGCGCTGTCGGTGCATCGCGCGCTGGCCGCGGTGGCCGCGGCCGGCAGCGGGGTGGTGGTGGTGCTCGATGTGGACGCGCCGGGCGGCGACCCGCTGGCGCGGCTCGCTGGCGCCGCTCCCGGCACTGGCGCCGCGTCCGGCGAGTGGCGCAGCCATGGACTCGGCGCGCAGATCCTGCGTGACCTCGGCCTGTCGCGGATCCGCGTGCTCGGCACGCCGCGCCGTTTCCGCGGCCTCTCGGGCTTCGGGATCGAGGTGGTAGACTACATTGCGCCGTGAGGGTCCGTAGGAGAGCCGCCTCGCAGGCGGGTCACGCAAGGTCCGCGCGCGGGTTGGGTCCGCCAGTGCCCGGTCGTCGCGGCGATGCACGCAGCCGCGCCGGTCCCACGCCAGGGTCCGCCCGCAGGATGCGGCCACAACCCGGCCCCGAACGCCGCAGCGCTCCTTCGCATCCCGCTCCGGACAGTCCATCCATGCGCCAGCATCACCAGACCCGCGCCGGCGCCGCACGTCCCGCGCTCGATCGACACGGCGTGCCGCTGCTGGCAGGCGTGCCACCGCGCGGTGCGCGGATCGCGGTACTCGCTTCGACCTTCAACGGCGCGATCGTCGACCGCCTCGCCGACGGCGCGCTCGACGCGCTGCGCGAGGCCGGCATGGCGCCCGCCGACCTGCTGTTTGTGCAGGTCGCGGGCGCCTGGGAATTGCCACAGCTGGCCGCGCGGCTGGCCGCCGCCGGGCGCTGCGACGCGATCGTCGCCGTCGGCTGCGTGATCCGCGGCGACACCTCGCATTACGACGTGATCGTCAACGAGTCCGCGCGCGGACTGATGCAGGTCGCGATCGAGCATCGCCTGCCGGTCGCCAACGGCGTGCTGGCCTGCGAGGACGAGGAGCAGGCCTGGGCGCGTGCCGGCGGCGCGGGCGGCAACAAGGGCGCCGAGGCAGCCGCAGCCGCGCTGGCGCTGCTCTCGGTACTGCGCGCCGCGGACGTCTGAGCGCATGACGATCCAGCGCCCGAATTCCGGCATCGATCTCGCCGCGCGCTCGCGGGCGCGGCGCCGCGCCCTGCAGGCGGTCTACGCCTGGCAGGTCTCGGGCAACCCGATGCCGCGCGTCGTGGCGCAGTTCGAGCACGAGCAGGAGATGGAGGTCGCCGACCTGGACTACTTCCGGGACCTGGTGGCCGGCGTGGAACGCGAACGCGGCGCACTGGACGCAAGGCTGCGCGTATTCCTCGATCGCGAAGTGGAAGAAGTCGATCCGATCGAACGCGCCGTGCTGCGCATCGCGACCTACGAGCTTCTGCACCGGATCGATGTTCCGTACCGGGTGGTGATCAACGAGGCGATCGCGGTGGCCAAGCGCTTCGGCAGCGAGAACGGGCACACCTACATCAACAGCGTGCTCGACCGTGCGGCCGCTGACTGGCGGGCGGCCGAGTATCGGCGCTGAGGGCCCACCGCGGCTTCAGGCGGCCGAGACCGGGTCGCCGCCGGTCGGCAGCAGGACCAGGAACTCGGCGCCCTCGCCGGCGCGGCCGCGCGCCTCCACCGCCCCGCCGTGACGCTCGGCGATGCGGCGCACGATGGCGAGCCCGATGCCGGTGCCGTCGATCTCGGCCCGCGCATGCAGGCGCTGGAACGGCACGAAGATGCGTTCGCGGTGGGCGTCGTCGAAGCCGATGCCGTTGTCGGAAACCCGCAGCCGCCAGTACGGCCCGCCCGGAAGGTCGACCCGAGACGCGTCGACCAGCACCCGCGGTGGGCGCGCCGGGCTGCGGTACTTGAGGGCGTTGCCGACCAGGTTCTGCAACAGTTGCCGCATCTGCACCGGGTCGGCGGGCAGCACCGGTAGCGCCGTCGAATCGACCCGGCCGTCGCTGGACGCAATCGCCGCGCCGAGGTCCTCCACCACCTCGGCGAGCACGGCGCCGAGGTCGACCGGCACGCGCTGCGGCGTGCCCAGCGAGACGGCCGAGTAATCGAGCAGGTCCTGGATCAGTTCGCGCATGCGGGTGGCTGCGCGTTCCAGCCGCTCCAGGTAGTCCTGCTCGATCATCGACAGCCGGCCGGTCGTCGAGTCGCGCAGGCGGTCGGCGAAGGCCTGCATCTTGCGCAGCGGTTCCTGCAGGTCATGCGAGGCGACCATCACGAACTGCTGCAGTTCATCGTTGCGTTGCTGCAAGGCCGCGTTGGCCTGCTGCAACGCGGCTTCCGTGCGGCGCAGGTCGCGCAGGTCTACGTCGAGGCAATACAGCGCGGGCTCGCCGTCCGGTTGCGGCTGCAGGCTGTGGCTGGAAAACACGGGCACCGGCAGGCCGGAGCGGTCGACCAGCACCCGTTCCTCCCACGGCACGTCGATCCGGCCCTCGCGCATCCAGCGGGCGTGGGCTTCGGCCACCGCCGCGTGCATCGCTGGTGGAACGATGAGATCTTCCATCCGCTGTCCGGTCGCCTCCGCAGCAGTCCAGCCGTACAGTTGCTCGCTGCCCTTGTTCCAGAAGGTGACGCGGCGCTCACGATCGTAGCCCTGGGCCGCGATGGTCGGGATGTCCTCGACCAGCGAGCGGAAGCGGCGTTCGCTCTCGCGCAGGGCCTGTTCGGCGCGCTTGCGTTCGGTGACGTCGACGATACTGCCCCGGACCAGGGTGCGGGTGGCGTCCGGGATCCGGACCAGATGCACCTCGCAGGGCATTTCGGTGCCATCGGCGCGCTGGTGGGTCCAGTCGAAGACCACCTCCTGCCAGGCCGCCGCCCGCTGCAGCACCGCGCGCAGTGCGTCGACCGAGGCGCGACCGTCCGGCTGCACCGCGGGGCTCACCGCGGCCAGGTCGAGTTCCCGCATCCGCTCCGGCTGGATGCCGAAAAGCCGGCAGGACTTGCCGTTGAAGTCGACGAAGCGGCCGGCCTCGACGTCCAGCACCACCAGTGCTTCGGGAGCCGATTCGAGCAGCACCCGCAACCGGGCCTCCGACAGGGCGAGAGCGGCCTCCGCTGCGTGGAGTTCGCTGATCTCGAACACATATCCGTCCCAGGCGACGGTCCCATCGTCGCTGCGCGCCGGGCGGCCGTTGCCCTGCAGCCACTTGCGCCGTCCCGAGGGCGTGTTGATCTGCCAGCGGTAGTGCCACTCGACGAGCGTCGCGGCGCTGTGATCGATGGTCGCCCGGAATCCGTCGCGATCCTCGGGCGCCATCGCGGCGGTCAGCAGGCCCACGTCCGCGCGCAGCGACTGCGGGTCGCGCTCCCAGATCGCGCCGGCGCCGCCGGAGATGAACTCCAGCGAATGCCGGCCATCCGGGTGCAGCAGGTAGCGGAAGATCGCGCCCGGGATGTTCTCGGCGATCGCCCGGTAGCGCGCCTCGGAACGCGCCAGCGCGGTCTCGGCGCGCGCCTGTGCGGTGCGGTCCACGATGAAGCTGTTCCAGAGCACGCCGCCGACGCCGGTCGGCGCTGGGATGCCACTGCCGGCCAGCCACTTCAGGCGCCCTGACGGGGTGCGGATGCGCCACTGGTGACGCCAAGGCTGCAGGGTGCGCGCGCTCTGCCGCACCGATTCGAGGACCCCCGGCTGATCCTCCGGCAACACCATGGCCCGCAGCGGCGTCGAGTCGGCAATGATCGAGTCGGCGTCGATTTCCCAGATTTCGCTGCAACCGCGGCTGATGTAATCGATCAGATAGCGCCCGTCGGGGCGGATCATGAAGCGGAGGATGGCGCCCGGGATGGCGTCGGTGATCTCGCGCAGGCGCCGTTCGCTGGCGCGAAGCGCATCCTCGGCGGCGCGGCGCGCGTTGATGTCGACGTCGAAGCAGAAGAACTCGGGCTCGCCGTCGGCGGAGGGCACCAAGACTCGCGCGGCGTAGATCGTGGTCCGCGAGCCGTCACGGCGCAGCAGTTCGACTTCGCCGGCGGCGGACAGGTCCGCCGAGCCGGCCACACGGGCAAGCAGGGCGCGCTCGGCATCCCGGGCCTCCGGCGGGAACAGCAGCGGGATGATGTCCGCGCCGAGCGCTTCGTCGGCCCGCCAGCCGTAAAGGGCCTCGCTGGCGCGATTCCAGAAGTTGATCCGGCCGTCGGGCCGGAAGGCCTGCACCGCCACGTGGTCGAGCGCTTCAAGCGCACGCCGGAAACGGCGGTCGCCGGCGTGGGCCGAGTCCTGTGCCTGATCCGTTCCGCCCGGCGCGGCCTCGCGCTGGATGCGCCGCTCGACCTGGCGCGCGAGGCGCCGCAGGCCGTCGATGGCCGCCGCTGGCGGACGGTGGGGGGCGTGCCAGGCGACGAACAGGCTGCCCAGGCTGCGGCCCGCAGCGTCGGCAAGCCCTACGCCGGCGAACGCAGCGATCTTCGGAGCACCGCATACCAGCGGATGGTCCGCGAAACGCGGGTCGGCGGCGGCGTCCGCCACTGCGAGGGCCGCGCGATCCGCCGCCGCGTCGTCGATGAAGGCCAGATCGCGGGACGTGCGGGCGAGGTCGATTCCCAGCCGGGCGACGAGGTGCTGGTGTCGAGCACCGAGCATCGACACGGCCGCCACCGGCGCACCACACAGAGCGGCTGCCAGCGCGGTGTAATCGGCGAGGTCCTGTGCCAGGTCACCGCCGGCGGACTCGGCGGCCAGCACATCGGCCGCGTGCGCAGCAGCGCATCCCCTCAGGGGTTCCGGGGCCATCGTGACGGGTTCTGGTGCGTCTGGGTGGCCCAAGCATTGCGCTCCGGATCGGCGAGTCTTGCACGTTGTGTGCCGGCGCAAGGCCGGCAGGACGACGCGAACCCGGTCAGACTATGCCGCTGCGGCGGGCAAAGCCAGCGCCGGGACGCGGCGCAGGAGGGGGCGGGAAGATGGCGTATGCCGGTGAGTTCGGGTTGATCCGGCGGATCCGCGGGCCGGCCACGCAGCGCGGGGTGGTGCTGGGGATCGGCGACGACGCGGCGCTGCTGCGCCCCACGCGCGGGATGCTGCTCGCGGCCTGCGTCGACACCCTGGTCGAAGGCACCCATTTCCTGCCCGGCACGCCGTGGGCCGACCTCGGCTGGAAGGCATTGGCGGTGAACCTGTCGGATCTCGCCGCGATGGGTGCGTGGCCGCGGTGGACGACCCTGGCCCTGACCCTGCCGCGCGGCGAACCGCGCGCTTTCCTCGGCGTGGTAACCGGCCTGCGCCGGCTGGCCGCGCGCCACGGCGTGGCCCTGGTCGGCGGCGACACCACGCGCGGACCGCTGAGCCTGAGCGTGCAGGCGCTGGGCGAGGTGCCGCCCCGTGCGGCCCTGCGGCGGGCGGGGGCGCGGCCCGGCGATGCGGTCCTGGTGTCGGGCTTCCCGGGCGATGCTGCCGCCGGACTGGCGCTGGCACAAGGGCGGCTGCACGCGGCGCGTGGGTCGGACGCCCGGCGTTTGCGCGGACGACTCGACCGGCCGCAGCCGCGGGTGGCCCTGGGCGTCGCGCTGCGCGGCCTGGCCAGCGCCTGCATCGACGTCTCCGATGGTCTGGCGCAGGACCTCGGCCACATGCTGCGCGACAGCGGCGTCGGCGCCGAGATCGAGACGCAGGCGCTGCCGGCGTCGCCCGCCCTGCGCCGCGTGGTGCCCGACGTTGCGCAGCGCCTGCGCCTGGCCCTGGCCGGCGGCGACGACTACGAGCTGTGCTTCACCGTCGAGCCGTCACGTCTTGCGCGGGTCGCGGATCTCTCCCGCCGCCTGCGCCTGCCGCTGACGTGCATCGGCAGCGTGGTCGCGCGCCGCGGGCTGAGGGTGCGTGACGGGGCGGGCCGTCCCGTGGCACTGTCGCAGGCCGGCTTCGACCATTTCGCCTGACCGATGGCCCTGACGCCCGAACAGCGCCGGATGCTGCTGCGCGATCCCGCCGCGTGGATCGCCGCCGGCGGGGGCGCCGGTTTCTTCCCCTTCGCGCCCGGCACGGTCGGCAGCCTGGTGGCGCTGCCGCTCTACCTGCTGCTGCAACTCGGCCATCCGCTGCTGCCATGGCTGGCCATCGGCGCCGGCTTCGCAGTGGGGACCTGGGCGGCCGGCCGCGTGATCGCGCGCCTCGGGGTCGAGGACCCCGGCGTGGTGGTGATCGACGAGTTCGTCGGTCAGTGGCTGGCGCTGGCTCTGGTGGATCTCGCGCTGTGGCTTCATCCCGGCGCGCTGGCGGTGCCGTCGACCGTTGCCTTCCTGGCGGCCGGTTTTCTGTTGTTCCGCATCTGCGACATCGCCAAGCCGTGGCCCGCCTCGTGGGCAGACCGCGCGCTCGACGGCGGGTTCGGCGCGATGCTGGACGACTTGTTCGCCGGCCTGTGGGCGGGGGCGCTGCTGGTGGCCGCGCTCGCAGCGGCGCCGCTGCTGCGCTGAGGGAGCGGCGTCGGGGCGTCGGAGCGCGCGCCAGGACCCGCGTCGCGCCGGTTCTCCGCGTCCGCTTCCGCAGCCGCTGCGGACTCGTGGCCGCGGAGCCCGAAAGGCTTGCAAGCGGCGTCCTGCCGGCCATCGGTGGCCTACCCGACCGGCCGTATCGTCGTGCCTGTCAGTCGCCGCGCAGCAGGTCCGCCACCCGCCGCCGCAGCGCGGGCACCACCTCGGCTTCGAACCACGGGTTGCGCAGGCGCCAGCCGACGTTGCGCGGGCTCGGATGCGGCAGCGGCAGGAAGCGCGGGCCGTAGTCCGCGTGGGCTTGCACGGTTTCGGTCAGGGTGGGCCGACAGGCCGCGCCGAGGTAGTGCGCCTGCGCGTAGCGGCCGACCAGCAGCGCCGCTTCGATGGCCGGCATCAGCGCGAGCAGGCGTGGATGCCAGGTCGGCGCGCACTCTGGGCGCGGCGGGCGGTCGCCGGACGGTCCCCTGCCCGGGTAGCAGAAGCCCATCGGCACGATGGCGATGCGGTCGGCGTCGTAGAAGGCATCGCGGTCGATGCCCATCCAGTCGCGCAGGCGGTCGCCGCTCGGATCGTTCCACGGGATGCCTGTGGCGTGCACGCGCGTGCCCGGCGCCTGGCCGACGATCAGCAGGCGCGCGGTGGTGGACGCGCGCAGCACCGGCCGCGGGCCGAGTGGCAGGTGCGCGGCGCACAGCTTGCAGGCGCGCACCTCGCGCAGAAGGGCCGCCATCGCCCACGGGCTCGCGGCGCGGGGCGCGCGGCCGCTCACGGCAGCGGCAGCAGCTTGCCCGGGTTGAGGATGCCGTTGGTGTCGAAGCCGCGCTTGATGGCGTGCATCGCATCGAGGGGCGGCGGGTCGATCGCGCGCGGCCTGAAGTCGCGCTTGTCGAGGCCGATGCCGTGTTCGCCCGACAGCGTGCCCTCCAGCGCCAGCACCCGGTCGAACACCGCCGACAGCGCGCTGGGCGCGGCAGCGGTCTGCGCGGGGTCCTCCGGCCGGTACAGCAGGCTGCCGATGCCGGCGTGGCCGAAGGCGACGATCGGGATGCCGCTCGCGTACGCGATGCCGCGCAGGCCTTCGACCCGTTCCGGCAGGCGCGAAACCGGCACCACCAGGTCCTCGTTGATTTTCTTCGGCGCAACCGGGCGCAGCGCGGGCGACAGCACTTTGCGGACCGCGCACAGGCGCGCCACCGAGGCCGGGTCGTCGGCGCGCGCGAGGTCGACGAGGCCCGGCCCGCGAGCGGCGCCGGCCACCGCGTCGGCGGCGGCGCTCACGCCTTCGGTGCTGCCGTCCGCCTCGATCAGCGCCAGCGCGGCGGCTTGCGGCAGGTCGGGTGCGCCGTGCGCACGCGCGAGATCCAGCGCGTCGCCATCCATGAATTCCGGCGCGCAGGGCAGTGCCGGCTGCGCCATGATGCGCGCCGCCGCGCCGGCAGCCGCGTGCACGTCGCTGTAGAGCGCGCGCACGGTGAGCACGCGCACCGGCAGCGGCGACGGCTTGAGCGTGGCCTCGACGATCAGCCCCAGGGTGTCCTCGAAGCCGACCGGCAGGCGGGTGAGGTCGTAGCCGGTCCTACCCTTGGTGGTGCAGGCGCCGCAAGGGACGGTTTCCCCGGTGCCGGTGACCGCGGCCAGACCGAGCACGTTGTCGCGGCAGGTGCCGTACTTGACCGCGCGCGGGCCGCCGGCGTTGCTGGCGAGGTTGCCGCCGATCGTGCTGTCGTTGGTGCTGGTGGGGTCGGGTGGCCAGAACGCGCCGTGCGGCGCCAGTGCGCGCTGCAGGTCGCCGTCGAGCTCGCCGGCCTCCACCACCGCGAGGCGGTCGCCGGGTGCGATGTGGCGGATGCGGGCCATGCGCTCGAAACTGGCCACCACGACGCCGGCCGCCGGCACCGCAGCGCCGGTGGCGCTGATGACGCTGATGACGCTGATGGCGCGGCCGCGCGCGACCGCCGGCACCCGTGCCGCGCGGCAGACGCGCACGAGGGCCTCGACCTGTGCGGGCTCGCGTGTCAGCACCACGGCGTCCGGCAGCGCCTCGCGTCGCGAATTGTCGTAGCCGTAGACCGCGCGCTGCGCCCGGTCGAGCAGCAGCGCGTCACCGAAAGTCCCGTGCAGGATCTCCGGCAGCGGCGCAGGCAGCGTACCCGGCATCAGTCCTTGCCGCCGTACAGCGCGTTGCGCGGTGCGCCGGTGATCGCGCTGGCCAGTTTCGCCGCCCGGCCCGGCGGCAGCTCCTTCGCCAGCAGTGCGTACACGCGCTCGCCCTCGCGCCGGCGCGCGGCGTCAGCGTCCTCGTCGGCGGCGCCTTCGATCACCAGCACGATCTCGCCGAGCTGCTGCTGCGGCTCGGCGGCGACCCGCGCGGCGAGTTCGCCCAGCGTGGCCGGGAGCACGGTTTCGTGGAGCTTGGTCAGTTCGCGGCACAGCGTCGCGCGGCGGCCTTCGCCGAGGACTGCACATGCGTCGGCCAAGCACTCGGCGATGCGGTGTCGCGATTCGTAGAAGACCAGGGTGCGTGGCTCGGCCGCACGCTCGCGCAGGCACTCGCGGCGTGCGGCCTGTTTCGGCGGCAGGAAGCCTTCGAACGCGAAGCGGTCGCAGGGCAGGCCGGACACGCTGAGCGCGGCGACCGCCGCGCAGGGCCCGGGCACGGTGGACACCGGCACGCCCGCCGCGTGCGCGGCCGCCACCAGGCGATAGCCGGGATCGCTGACCAGCGGCGTGCCGGCGTCGCTGATCAGCGCGATCCGCTCGCCGGAAAGCATCCGCTCGACCAGGCGCGGGGCGAGATCGCGTTCGTTGTGTTCGTGGTAGGCCAGCAGCGGGGTGCCGATGCCGAAACGCGCCATCAGGGTCTGCGAATGGCGGGTGTCCTCGCAGGCCACGGCGGACGCCGCGCGCAGCGTGGCGACCGCACGCGGCGACAGATCTTCCAGGTTGCCGATCGGCGTGGCCACCACCACCAGCCCGCGGGCCGTCATGCCGTGCTCCCGCCCCGTGGGCACTGTCCGGGCTTCGGTATGATCGCACGAGCCCCTGTCGCCGATGCCCGACATGACCGCCGTCCTGTGCCGCCTGTCGATCCTGCTCCTGCTGCTCGCACTGGCCGGCTGCGCCACCACCGGTGCGCCGCAAGCGCCTGTCGATGACGCGATCGCGCGCGCGCTGGCGGCACAGGGCGACTTCCGCGGTGCGGCCGCCGAGTTCGAGCGGCTCGCCCGCGCCAATCGCGGCGCGCGCGACGTGCTGCTGCTGGCTGCCGCCGAGGCGCTGCGCGAGGACGGCGACCTCGCGGGCGCGGCGGTGGTCGCCGCGCGCGTGCGTCGCCAGCGCCTCGCGCCGGTCGACGGTTCGCGCCTGGACCTGCTGCTCGCCGAGGCGGCGCTCGACGCCGGAGACGTCGAGCGCGCGCTGGCGCTGGCGGTGCTGCCGACCGGCGGGTCCGACGCCGCGCTGGCGCTTCGCGCAGGCGAGGTCAGGGCCCGCGCGCTCGACCGGGCAGGCCGGTCCCTCGACGCCGCCGGCGAACGTATCGCGCTGCTGCCGCGCAGCGCGGCCAGCGAGCGTGCGGCGCTGGAGGAGGACATTCTCGAGTCGTTGGCCAGCCTTGCCGTGCCGGCGCTGTCGTCGGCCCTGGCCGGACTCCAGCCTGCCGACGCCCGGCGGCCTTGGCTGGAACGGGCGCTGCGACTGAAGGGCGCCGCGCCCTCGCGGGTGATCCCGCGCCCGACGCGCCAGGCCGGAACGCTGCTTTCGCAGGACGGCGGCCGCCCGCGGCCCGAGGGCTGGAGCGCACCGCCGCAGGTCGCCTTGCTGCTGCCGCTGTCGGGACCGCTGGCCGCGGCGGGCGGCGCGATCCGCGACGGCTTCCTCGCCGCCTACTTCGCGGACACCGGCGAGCGACCGCTGCTGCGCATCTACGACGCAGGCGCGAGCGCGGAGTCCGCGCTGGAGGCCTATGCGCGCGCGGTCGCCGACGGCGCCACCCGCGCGGTCGGTCCGCTGGCGCGCGAACAGGTCGCAGCGGTCCTGGCCGTGGTCGACCGGCGGACTCCGGTTCTTGCCCTCAACCATCCGGACAACGGAGCGGTCCCGCCGCCGGGCAGCCAGCAGTTCGCGCTCGCGCCCGACGACGAGGCGGCGCTGGCCGCCGACCATGCGTGGTCGCGCGGCTTGCGGCGGGTCGCTCTGCTGGCCGCGGCCGAGGACTGGAGCGACCGCGCCGCCCTGGCTTTTCGGGCGCAGTTCGAGATGCTCGGTGGGGTCATCGCCGGCGAGGCGCGCCTGCCCGACGACGCGGTGGATTTCTCTGCGGCGATCGCGCAGGCAATGTCGGGTGGCCCGGACGCGGCCTTCCTGGCGGTGCGGCCGCCACAGGGCCGTCTGCTGGTGCCGCAACTGCGAGCCGCCGGTCTGCAGGACCTGCCGCTGTTCGCGCCGTCACAGGTGTTCGACGGCAGCCCCAGCCGCGCGCTGGACCGCGACCTCAACGGCGTCGAGTTCAGCGACGCGCCCTGGCTGTTCGGCCTTTCCTCCGGCCTGCCCGAGCGCGAGGCGCTCGCGCGCCGCCTGCCCGCTGCGGCGACCGCGCCGCGGCTGTTCGCGTTCGGAATCGACGCCTGGCGGCTGCTGCCCTACCTCGACTGGCTCGGCGCCAACCCCGACGCCTATCTGCCCGGCGCCAGCGGGCAGCTGGCGGTGGACGGATTCGGCCGCGTGCGGCGCGTGCTGACCTGGATGCGTTTCGTGGACGGGGTGCCGCGTGCGGTGGATGGACTCATCAGCGCGGACCCGCTGGACGCCGCCGCCGGGACGGCGCCGGCGGGCGGACGTTGAGCGCGCGCGTGGCGCGCGGCGCGGCCGTCGAGGCGGCCTGTGCGGAGTGGCTCGCCGCGCGCGGGCTGCCGGTGGTCGCGCGCAATGTGCGCTGCCGCTTCGGCGAGATCGATCTCGTTCTGGACCACGGCGACGTCCTGGTGTTCGCTGAAGTGCGGCTGCGCCAGGATGACGGCTTCGGCGGCGCGGCGGCCTCGGTGGACCGCCGCAAGCAGGAGCGGATCGCGGCCTGCGCGCGCTGGTATCTTGCGCAGCATCCGCGGCAGGCGCTGCGCGCGTGCCGTTTCGACGTGCTGGCGGTCGGCCGAGGCCGCGCCATCGCGTGGATCCAAGACGCCTTCCGACCCGAAGCCTGAGCCGCCGAGAAACCCGATGACCCGCATCCTGACCCCCGTGCTGTGCCTGCTGCTGCTGCCCGGCTGTGCCGCGCTGGTGGTCGGGGGCGCGGCGGCCGGCGCCGGCGCCGTCCACGACCGACGCAGCCTGGGCACCGTGATCGACGACAACAACATCGAACTGACCGCCTACGACGCGATCAACAAGGACAAGGAGATCGCGCTGAAGAACAACGTCGGCATCGTGGTCCACAACGGCGTGATGCTGCTGGTCGGCGAGGTGCGCACCGAGGAACTCCGGCAGCGTGCCGAGCGCCTCGCGTCCGGATTGCAGGGCGTGCGGCGGGTCGTCAACGAGATCGCGGTCGAGGACCCCACCGGTTTCGGCACCGCCACCCGCGACCGCTGGCTGACCGGCCGGGTCAAGCTCGCGCTGCTCGACATCGTCGACCTGCCGGGCTTCGATCCCACGCGGGTGAATGTCAGTACCCAGAACGGCAAGGTCTACCTGATGGGCATCGTCAGCCGCGAGGAGGCCGAGCGCGTGGTGGGGATCGCACGCGCCGTGCCGGGCGTGGAGCGGGTGGTGAAGGTGTTCGAGTACGCCGATTGAAGCGCCACCTGCCGACCGCGCCGCGGTGGAGCAGCAGGCGGCCGGTTCGAAGCCATCGCCGAAGATCGCATCGGCGGCGCCGCTGATGTCCGACCACGCGCTGCGCGCGGAATCGATCCGGGCGGGTCGATCCATGACCGACGGTGGCGCCGCACTGCGCGGCGTGCCGACGTCGGTCCGGCTGCACGGCACCCGCGGCGTCGTTGGTATCGACGGAGTGCCGCGGACCCGATCGCGCGCCGCGCGAGACGGTCGGTCTGTCCGGGCCGGGCCACGGCCCCCGTCGGGCGGAGGCGTGACTGGAAAAGGCGGAGTGGGCCGATAAGCCGGGTTCTGTTCGCCGGCGGAAACCCGCCGGCGCGACAGCCATTCCTCTGGGCCGCCCGTCACCGGACGGCTCTAGCGACCTACCCGGAGGCGGCGCGGGCCGCGCCAATGCCTCCCTATTTGGTCTTGCTCCCGGTGGGGTTTGCCATGCCGCGGCGTGTTGCCACCCGCGCGGTGCGCTCTTACCGCACCCTTTCACCCTTGCCAGCGGGTCGCCCCGCTTCGGCGGTCTGCTCTCTGTTGCACTTTCCGTCGGCTCGCGCCGCCCAGGCGTTACCTGGCACCGTGCCCTGCGGAGCCCGGACTTTCCTCGCCACGCCGTGAGGCGCTGCGCGGCTGTCTGGCTCACTCCGGGGCTGAGTGTAGCGCGTGGGTTACCGCTGGCGGTTGAACGGTGATGGGTTGCGGCTTGCGTTGACGGGAAAGGGCCCAGGGGTGAGGCGGGATTTGCCGCCGCACTTCAGCGCGAATAGCGCTGGCCGGAATCAGAGCCCAGGGCCCGGCCGACGGTTGGGGAGGTTGGGGCGCGGCAGCGTCTGGGGTGACCACTGCTGCATCGCACTCGATCAAGCGTGTCGCGATCAACGGGTGCTGCGACCTTTTGCGCCCCCCCATCAAGTCGCGCCTACCCGTGCTCTTGCCGGGCTCTGGGCGCTCGGCCTTTTGCCCTGGGCCCTCGCAGCGGAATCGTGGTCCCCGAACACCGTCCGCCGGCGCGACCGCGGCTGCCCCCAAACCGCCACACCGTGCCATTGACAGTCTCATGACCCGCGACTAAGGTGGGCAAGCGTGGTAAATCAGGGAAAATTGTGGATTTTTTTGGCTGAATATGTTTCAGGGCGAGACCGCCATCACGATCGACGAAAAGGGGCGAATGTCGATACCGACCGCCCACCGGGAGAGCGTGGCCGGCGCCTGCGGCGGACGACTGGTGGCGACCTACAACCCGTTCGAGGCCGGCTGCCTGTGGCTGTTCCCTCCGCAGGAATGGGAGTCGGTGCGCGCGCAGGTGGTGGCGCTGCCCACCGCCAAGGCGGTGCATCGCAATCTGCAGATGAAGCTCGTCGGTGCGGCTGCCCTGCTGGAGGTCGATGGCGCGGGACGGGTCCTTTTGCCGGCCAGCCAGCGCGCCGCCGCCGGCATCGAGCGCCGGGCGGTGCTGCTGGGCATGGGTGCGCGATTCGAGCTGTGGAGCGAGCAGGCGCACCTGGCGAAGGTGCGGGAGACGATCGTGGAGGACCAGGTCACGCCGGAGATGGCGGGCCTGCGGCTGTGAGCGCGACGCCGCGTGCAAAGCGCGCGGCGGGTGAGGGCGGATGGACGATGCGGGCTCCCATGTCCCGGTGTTGCGGGACGAGGCAGTGGCGGCGCTGGCCGTGCGGTGCGATGGCGCCTATCTCGACGGCACCTTCGGTCGCGGCGGGCACGCCCGGGAAGTGCTGGGTCGGCTGGGCGGCGACGGCCGGCTGCTGGTGATGGACAAGGATCCGGAGGCGATCGCAGTGGCGCTCGCGCTGGCCGCCGCGGACCCGCGGGTACGCGTGCGGCACGCTTCGTTCGCAACGATGGGCGCCTGGGACGAGGCGCAGGCCGGACTCGACGGGGTGCTGCTCGACCTCGGGGTGTCCTCGCCGCAGATCGACCAGCCTGGCCGGGGGTTCAGCTTCCAGTCCGATGGTCCGCTCGACATGCGGATGGATCCGACCCGCGGCGAAAGCGCGGCGCAGTGGCTGGCCAGGGCCAGCGAGCGGGAGATTGCCGACGTGCTGTTCGCGTACGGCGAGGAGCGGGACAGCCGGCGCATCGCGCGCGCGGTCGTCGCACGGCGGGCCGAGGCGCCGGTGGCGACCACCCGTGAGCTGGCCGATGTGGTGGCGCGGGTGGTGCGTTCGCGCGAGCCGGGCAGGCATCCGGCGACGCGTACTTTCCAGGCCCTGCGCATCGTGGTCAACGGCGAGCTTGACGATCTCGCCGCGGGTTTGCAGGCGGCGGTGGCGTGCCTCAGGACGGGCGGCCGCCTGGTGGTGATCAGTTTTCACTCGCTGGAGGACCGTGTGGTCAAGCGCTTCATCCGCGACGCCTCCCGCACGGCCGCCCCCGGGCGCCGCGGGCTGCCGCCGCCGGTCGACGCGCCGCCACCGGTGCTGCGCGCGGTGGGCGATCCGGTGTCGCCCACGGTGGCCGAGGTCGCCGCCAATCCGCGCGCGCGCAGCGCGGTGCTGCGGGTGGCGGAGCGCCTGCCGTGAGGGCCGGCATGCTCGCCGTTTGGGCCGCGCTGCTGGCTGCCGCCGTGGCCAGTGCGGTGGGCGTGGTCTATGCCCGCCACGAGAGCCGCCGCCTGTTCGTGGAACTGAGCGCGCTGGAAGCGGCGCGCGACGAGCTGAACATCGACTTCGGCCGCCTGCAGTTGGAGCAGGCGACCTGGGCCGATGCCAACCGAATCGAGAAGATCGCGCGCGGCGAACTGGGGATGGACTTCCCGGCGCCGACCGCGACCCGGGTTGTCCGGCGGTGAGGGGGAAGACCGACGCCATGCACGAGCGGCTGCGCCAGGCAGCGCTTTCGGGTCCCGGCGGACGCCAGTGCGTCCGTCCCGGGCCGGCATGGCCGCACTTCCGCCGTGCCACCGCCAGCATCCGCCCGTCGTGCCGAAGCGCACGGCCAGGCGCGACCGCGCGCGCGGCGCGGCGGGGGCGCGGGTGAAGCCCGGCGCGCCGTCGGCGATCAAGACCCCCACGGTGCGCACGCGTCTGCGTCTGCACGCGCTGGCGATGCTGCTCGCGCTCGGCGGCAGTGCGCTGGTGGCGCGTGCGGTCGACCTGCAGGTGTTGCGCAAGGACTTCTATCAGGATCAGGGCGACCAGCGGTTCGTGCGCGAGCGGACGATCCCGGTCTCGCGCGGCATGATCGTCGACCGCAACGGCGAGCCGCTGGCAGTGTCGACGCCGGTGGAGTCGATCTGGGCCGATCCCGAGGCGGTGCTGGCGCACCGCGAGCGGATCCCCGAGCTGGCGCGCGCGCTCGGTGCCGAGCCGGTCGAGTTCGAGCAGCGTCTCGCGCAGCGCGCCGATCGCGAATTCGTCTACCTGCGCCGACACCTGTCGCCGGATGCGTCGGCCGCGGTGCTGGCCCTCGGCGTGCCCGGCGTGAACGTGCAGCGCGAGTTCCGCCGCTACTACCCGGCGGGCGAGGTGATGGCCCATGTGCTGGGCTTCACCAACATCGACGATCGGGGGCAGGAGGGCCTGGAACTGGCCTTCGATGAATGGCTGACCGGCAAGCCCGGCCTCAAGCGGGTCATCCAGGACCGCCGCGGCGAAGTGGTAGAGAACGTCGAACTGGTGCGCGAACCGCAGCCCGGCCGCGACCTGCGCCTTTCGATCGACCGCCGCATCCAGCATCTCGCCTACAAGGAGCTGGTCGCCGCGGTCGCCGAACACCGCGCGCGCGCCGGCAGCATGGTGGTGCTGGATGTGGGCACCGGCGAGGTGCTGGCGATGGTCAACTGGCCGTCCTACAACCCGAACGTGCGCGGCGCGTCGGACGCCGCGGTTCGGCGCAACCGAGCGGTCACCGATGTGGTCGAGCCCGGGTCGGTGGTCAAGGTGCTGACCGTCGGCGCCGGGCTGGAGAGCGGAAAGTTCAAGCCCGAGACGCTGATCGACACCAATCCCGGCTCGATGCCGGTGGCGAACCACGTCGTGCGCGACATCCGCAATTTCGGCGTGGTGGACCTGACGCGCCTGCTGGTGAAGTCGAGCAACGTCGCCTCCACGCGCATCGCCCAGCAGCTGTCGGACGATCACCTCTACGACGTGTTTCGCCGCTTCGGCTTCGGCCAGGCGACCGGCTGCGGGTTCCCCGGCGAGTCGGCCGGCGTGCTGGCGGAGCCGGCGCGCTGGGGCCCGGTGGAAAAGGCGACACTGTCTTACGGCTATGGCCTGTCGGTCACGCCGCTGCAGGTCGCGCAGGCGTACGCCGCGCTCGGCAACGGCGGGCGGATCCGGCCACCCACCTTCGTGGCCGGGGCACGGACGCCGGACGAGGCGGTGCTCGACCCGGAAATCGCGCGCGTGCTGGTGGGCATGCTCGCGGAGGTGGTTGCCGAGGGATCCGGTGTGAGGGCGGCGGTACCCAACTACCGCGTCGCCGGCAAGACCGGCACGTCGCGCAAGGCGGCGGCCGGCGGCTATCAGAGCCGCTACATCAGCATGTTCGCCGGCCTGGTGCCGGCCAGCGCCTCGCGCCTGGCCGCGGTGGTGGTGATCGACGACCCGCAGGGCGAAGCCTACTACGGTGGACTGGTCGCCGCCCCCGTGTTCGGTCGCGTGATGCCGGGCGCGCTGCGCCTGCTCGATGTGCCGCCCGACGCGCTCGACGCCAGTCTCGCCGGCATGACCCCGGCCGACCTGCCGCCGGCCGCCGCAGAAACCGCTGCCGGACACTCGCCGTTCGCCGAGGGGGTGGCGCCGTGAGCGCGGCGCGCGACCTCGAGTCGCTGCTCGCCGGCGCCGCCGATGCGGGTGGTGCCGGGGTATTGGCGGTGCAGGGTCTCGCGCTGGACTCGCGCGCGGTCGCGCCCGGTGACGTGTTCATCGCCTTGCGCGGCGCGCGCGGCCATGGCATCGAGCATGCCGCCGGCGCGGTCGCGCGCGGCGCGGTCGCGGTGCTGTTCGAGCCGCCGGCCGAGGTGCCGCACCTGCCGGTGCCGGTGCTCGCCGTGCCCGGACTGCGCGCGCGACTCGGCGCGCTGGCCGCCCGCTGGCACGGCGAGCCCTCGCGCGCCATGCGGGTGATCGGCGTGACCGGTACCAACGGCAAGACCTCGACGGTGCAGCTCGCCGCGCAGGCGCTGACCCTGCTCGGTGCGCGCGCGGCCACCATCGGCACGCTCGGAGCGGGCCTGCATGGCGCCACGCTGTCCGGCGAACGCACCACGCCGGACGTGATCACGGTGCACCGCCTGCTCGCCGGCTTCCGTGAGGCGGGCTGCGATCATGTGGCGATGGAGGTGTCCTCGCACGCGCTCGACCAGGGCCGCGTCGACGCGGTGCGCTTCGAGGTCGCGGTGTTCACCAACCTCACGCGCGACCACCTCGACTATCACGGCACGATGGACGCCTATTTCGCCGCCAAGGCGCGGCTGTTCGCCTTCGACGGACTCGGCTGCGCGGTGGTCAACGTCGACGGCGCATGGGGCCGGCGGCTCGCCGCGCCGGGCGCCACGGCGGCGCGCGTGCTGACGGTGAGCGCGGCTGGCGACCCAGGCGCGGACGTGCGTGCCGGCGACGTCGCGCCGGGCGCGGGCGGCATCGCCTTCACGCTGGAGACGCCATGGGGCGCAGCGCGGATCGAGTCGCCGCTGCTCGGGCGCTTCAACGTCGACAACCTGTGCGCGGTCGCGGCCTGCCTCGGCGCGCTGGGCCATCCGATGGCGCGCATCGCGGGTGCGCTGGCCGGCCTGCACCCGGTGGCCGGTCGCATGAACCGCCTCGGCGGCCACGGCGCCGCCCCGCTGGTGGTGATCGACTACGCCCACAGCCCGGATGCGCTGGAGCAGGCGCTGCTCGGCTTGCGCCCGCATACCGCTGGCCGCCTGTGGTGCGTGTTCGGTTGCGGCGGCGAGCGCGACACCGGCAAGCGCCCGCAGATGGGTGCGATCGCCGAGCGACTGGCCGACCGCGTGGTGGTCACCGACGACAATCCGCGCAGCGAGGACGGCGATGCGATCGTGGCCCAGGTGCTGGCCGGAATGGCGCGCCCCGATCTGGCCCAGGTCGAGCGCGACCGCGCGCGCGCAATCGCAGGCTCCGTCGCTGCGGCGCTGCCGGGCGACACCGTGCTGGTCGCCGGCAAGGGTCACGAGGCGTGGCAGGAGTCCGGTTGCGCCAAACGGCCCTTCGACGATCTCGCGCATGCGCGCGCGGCGCTGGAGGCACGTCCGTGATCCGCGAACGTCTCGCCGTCGCCGCCGCCGCGATGGGCGGCACTCTGCTCGGCGCCGATCTCGAGTTCGGCGGGGTGTCGACCGACAGCCGCACTGCGGGTGGCGGCGTGCTGTTCTTCGCCCTGCGCGGCGAGCGTTTCGACGGCCATGCCTTCGTCGCCGAGGCGGCGCGCCGCGGCGCCTCGGCCGCGGTGGTCGAGCGACCGGTGGCTGACGCCGCGCTGGCGCAGGTGGTGGTCGCCGATCCCTTGGCTGCGCTCGCCGCGCTGGCCGCGCACTGGCGGCGGCGCCTGAGCGCGACGGTGGTCGCGGTCGCCGGCTCCAATGGCAAGACCACGACTCGCGCCCTGCTGCAGGCGGTCCTGACGCAGGCCGGCGCCACCGGCGGCACGCGCGGAAATCTCAACAACGAGGTCGGCCTGCCGCTGTCGGTGCTCGCGCTCGATCCGGCGCTGGACTTCGCGGTGCTGGAGCTGGGCGAAGGGCGTCCCGGCGACGTCGCGGAGATCGCGCGCGTCGCCGGCCCCGACGTCGCGGTGGTGACCAACGTCGGCCCCGCCCACCTGGAGCGGCTCGGCAGCCTGGAAGGCGCGGCGCGCACCCTGGCCGGCGCCTACCAGGAGCTTGGGCATGGCGGAATCGGCGTGGTCAATGCCGATGACGCATTCGCGCCACTGTTCCGCGCCGCGCTCGACGGACGTTCGCGGATCGAGTTCGGTCTGGCGGCCGACGCGGCGGTGCGCGCGGAGGCGCTCGAAATCGACGGACGGCAAAGCCGCTTCACCCTCGTTACGCCAAGCGGCAGCGCGGCAGTGGAACTGCCGGTGCCGGGTCGCCACAACGTGATGAACGCGCTCGCCGCCGCGGCTTGCGCCCATGCGCTCGGCATCGGGCCGGGCGCGGCGGCGCGCGCGCTGGCCGGTGCGCACGGCGTCGCGGGGCGGCTGACCCGACACGAGTCACCAGCGGGCTGGATCCTGGTCGACGACACCTACAACGCCAACCCGGCGTCGACCATGGCCGGCATCGCCGCGCTGGCTGCGCTCGGCGGTGAGGGTTGGCTGGCGCTCGGGGACATGCGGGAACTGGGCGCGCAAGCGGCCGAACTGCACGCTGAGGTCGGCCGCTTTGCGCGCGAGCAGGGCCTGTCGCGGCTGTTTGCGGTCGGACCTTTGGCAGCGCATGCCGCCGCGGCCTTCGGCGCGCGCGCGCGGGTCTGCCCGGACCGCGAATCGCTGGCCCGCGAACTGGCTACCGCGCTCGCGCCGGGCGTGCGGGTGCTGGTCAAGGGGTCGCGCGGCTCGGCAATGGACGAGGTGGTGGACGGGGTACTCGCCGCGCACGGCCTGCCGCACCGGGGAGGCGCCCATGCTGCTTGAGCTCGCGCGCCTGCTGGAGCAGCAGTTCAGCGGCTTCAACTTGTTCCAGTACCTGACGTTCCGGTCGATCCTCGCCGCACTGACCGCGCTCGGCGTGTCGCTGCTGCTCGGCCCGCGCTTTATTCGCAAGCTGGCCGAGATGAAGGCTGGACAGCCGATCCGCGACGACGGCCCGAAGAGTCATTTCTCGAAGGCCGGTACGCCGACCATGGGCGGGACCCTGATCCTGACCGCGATCGCGGTAGCGACCCTGCTGTGGGCCGACCTCGGCAACCGCTACGTCTGGATCGTCCTCTTCGTGCTGTTCGCTTTCGGCTTCGTCGGCTGGCTCGACGACTGGCTGAAGCTGGCCAAGAAGAACCCCAGGGGACTGTCGGCGCGCTGGAAGTACGCGTTGCAATCCTTGTTCGGCGCGGTCGCGGCCACATGGCTGTACGCGACCGCCGACGTGCCGGCCGCGACCGAACTGATCGTGCCCTTCTTCAAGCAGGTCGCGATTCCGCTGGGGCTGCTGTTTCCGGTCATGGCCTACTTCTGGATCGTCGGCTTCTCCAACGCGGTCAACCTCACCGACGGGCTCGACGGTCTGGCGATCGTGCCGTCGGTGATGGTCGCCGGCGCGCTGGGCATCTTCGCCTACGTCGCCGGCAACAGTGTGTTCAGCGGTTACCTGCAGTTGCCTTACATACCGGGCGCGGGCGAGCTGTCGATCATCTGCGGCGCGCTGGCCGGCGCGGGCCTCGGGTTCCTGTGGTTCAACACCTATCCGGCCCAGGTCTTCATGGGTGATGTCGGTGCACTGGCGGTCGGGGCCGCGATCGGCACGATCGCGATCATCACGCGGCAGGAGCTCATCCTGGTGGTGATGGGAGGCGTGTTCGTGATGGAAACCGTGTCGGTGATGCTGCAGGTCGCGAGCTTCAAGCTCACCGGCCGGCGCATCTTCCGCATGGCGCCGATCCACCACCACTTCGAGCTCAAGGGCTGGCCCGAGCCGAGGGTGATCGTGCGCTTCTGGATCATCAGCGTGGTGCTGGTGCTGGTCTCCCTGGCGACGTTGAAGGTGCGCTGAGATGGCCCTCGACTTCGGCGCATCGGTGCAGGCCTTGCGGCACGGCGAGCTGCCGGGACAATATGATCTGCCGCTCGCCCTGGGTGCGACGGTGCTGGCCGCATTCGGGCTGGTGATGGTCGGGTCGGCATCGATCGCGATCGCCGAGGGCGACGGCGCGGGCCCGTTCGCCATCCTCGCCAAGCATGCCGTTTTCCTGTGCGCCGGCGGCCTGCTCGCCGCGCTGGCGATGCGCATGCCGCTGCAGCTGCTGCAGGACAACAGCCGGCTGCTGCTGATGCTGTGCTTCCTGCTGCTGCTGGCGGTGCTGGTGCCGGGTCTCGGGCGGCGCGTCAACGGCGCCACCCGCTGGCTGAACCTCGGGCCGATGGGCTTTCAGGTGGTGGAGGCGGTCAAGCTCCTGCTGGTGGTCTACATGGCTTCCTACCTGGTCCGCTTCGCGACCCAGGTGCGCACCTCGCTGCTCGGCATCGTGAAGCCGCTCGCCGTGCTCGGCGGGGTGGTGGCGCTGCTGCTGCTGCAACCCGACTTCGGCTCCGCCGCGCTGGTCTGCGCGATCGTGGGGGGGATGATCTGGCTCGGCGGCGCGCGCGCCCGCGACCTCGGCGGCCTGCTGCTGCTCGGCACGCCCGTGATGGCGCTCGCCGCGCTCGCCGAGCCGTACCGCGTCAAGCGGCTGACCTCCTTTCTCGATCCCTTCGCCGACCCGTTCCGCGACGGGTTCCAGCTGTCGCAGGCGCTGATCGCGGTCGGGCGCGGCGAGTGGTTCGGCGTCGGCCTCGGCGGGTCGGTACAGAAACTCTATTACCTGCCGGAGGCGCACACTGACTTCATTCTGGCGGTGATCGCCGAAGAACTCGGCCTCGCCGGCATCCTGCTGGTGCTCGCGCTGTTCGCCCTGGTCTGCGCGCGCTGCTTCGCCATCGGACTGCGCGCGGTGGAGCAGGGCCAGGCGTTCGCCGGCTACTGCGCGTTCGGGGTCGGCGTCTGGCTGTCGGTGCAGGCCCTGGTGTCGATCGGGGTCAACCTCGGCGTCCTGCCGACCAAGGGCCTGACCTTGCCGCTGGTCAGCGCGGGCGGTTCGTCGCTGCTGATGACCTGCCTCGCGCTGGGACTGGTGCTTCGCGTCGGCTTCGAGTCGACGCGCCGCAACGGCGCGCAGGCGACCGCTCACCCGGCGGGCCCGGCCGCGCCGATCGGAGAATCCGGATGAACGCGCCGGTGCTGGTCTTGGCCGGCGGCACGGGCGGCCATATCTTCCCCGGCCTCGCGGTGGCCGACGAACTGCGCGCACGCGGCGTGGCGGTGGTCTGGCTCGGCGGCACCCAGGGCCTCGAATCGACCCTGGTGCCGAAAGCCGGCCTGCCGCTGGAGCAGGTCCGGGTCGCGGGCGTGCGCGGCAAGGGAATTCGAACCCTGGTGGCGGCGCCGTGGCAGCTGGCCCGCGCGGTGTGGGACGCGCTGGAGATCGTTCGTCGCCACCGGCCGCGCGCCGCGATCGCGTTCGGCGGCTATGCCAGCGCGCCGGGCGGCGTCGCTGCACGGTTGTGCGGCGTGCCGCTGCTGGTTCACGAGCAGAACCGCGTGCCGGGGCTCACCAACCGCCTGCTGGCGCGCCTCGCGCAGCGTGTGCTGTGCGGCTTTCCCGGCGCATTCGGCCATCGCGCCGGCGCTGTGGGCAACCCGGTGCGCGCGGCGATCGCGGGCGTGCCGTCGCCGTCCGCGCGGCTGGGCGGACGCAACGGGGCGCTGCGCGTGCTGGTGCTCGGCGGCAGCCAGGGCGCGCGCGCGCTCAACCGCGCGCTGCCGGCGGCGCTGGCGCGGCTGCCTGCGGGCACCTGCGACGTTCGCCATCAGGCCGGCCGGACCGGCATCGACGAGGCTCGCGACGCCTACGCGCGGCACGCCGTCGCCGCGCAGATCGACGCCTTCATCGACGACATGGCGGCCGCCTACGCGTGGGCCGATGTCGTGGTCTGCAGGGCCGGTGCGCTGACCCTGGCCGAGCTGTGCGCGGCCGGCGCCAGCGCGGTGCTGGTGCCTTTCCCGCACGCGGTCGACGACCACCAGGCGCGCAACGCCGAGTATCTCGTCGAGCACGGCGCAGCGATCCTGCTGCGCGAAGGTCCGCAGTTCGCCGAGACCCTCGCCACCGCGCTTGCCGACCTCGCCGCCGACCGCGGCGTGGTGCTCGGCATGGCCGAGGCCGCGCGCCGGCTCGCCGCGCCCGACGCCGCGCGGCGGATCGCGGACGCCTGTCTCGAGGAGGCCCGGCCGTGACCCTGCGCCGGATGGCCGACCACGCGGACCTGATGCGTGCCTACGCGCGTGTGCACTTCGTCGGCATCGGCGGAGCGGGGATGAGCGGCATCGCCGAAGTGCTGGCGACGCTCGGCTACCAGGTGTCCGGCTCCGACCAGGGCGAGAGCGCGACCACCCGCCGGCTCGTGGCGGCCGGGGTGCGGGTGTTCCGCGGCCACGCAGCCGCGCAGGTCGCCGACGCCGACGTGCTGGTGGTATCCAGCGCGATCCGGCCCGACAACCCGGAACTGGTCGCTGCGCGCGAGCGCCGGATCCCGGTGGTGCCGCGCGCCGAGATGCTCGGCGAGGTGATGCGCCTGAAGACCGGCATCGCAGTCGCCGGTACGCACGGCAAGACCACCACGACCAGCCTGTGCGCGTCGGTGCTGGCCGAGGGCGGCCTCGACCCGACCTTCGTGATCGGTGGGCAGTTGAACTCCGCCGGCACCAACGCCCGCCTCGGCGGCGGCCGCTTCCTGGTCGCCGAGGCGGACGAGAGCGACGGTTCCTTCCTGCTGTTGGCGCCCACCATCGCCGTGGTCACCAACATCGACGCCGACCACCTCGAAAACTACGGCGGCGACTTCGACCGCCTGCGGCAGGCGTTTTCCGACTTCCTGCACCACCTGCCGTTCTATGGTCTGGCGATCCTGTGCATCGACGACGCAGAGACCGCAGCGCTGGCGCGCCAGACCCCGCGCAACACCATGACCTACGGAACCTCCGAGGGCGCCGACGTGCGTGCCACCGCCATTCGACAGGACGGGTTCACGACGGCCTTCGACCTGCACCTGCCGCAGCGCGCCGAGCCGCTGCCGGTCACGCTCAACCTTCCCGGCCACCACAACGTGCTCAACGCACTGGCGGCTGCCGCGCTCGGCTGGCAACTCGGGGTCGGCAACGACGCGATCGCGCGCGCGCTTGCCGGATTTCGCGGGGTCGGTCGCCGTTTCCACCGCCACGGCGAGATCCGCGTGGCCGGCGGCAGCGCGATGCTGGTCGACGACTACGGCCACCACCCGCGCGAACTCGCCGCGGTGTTCGCGGCCGCCCGCGGCGGCTGGCCGCGCCGCCGCCTCGTGGTTGGCTTCCAGCCGCATCGCTACACCCGCACCCGCGACCTGCTCGATGATTTCGCCGAGGTGCTCGCCGGCGCCGACGTGCTGGTGCTGACCGAGGTCTATCCCGCAGGCGAGGCGCCGATCCCGAACGCCGATGGCCGGGCGCTGGCGCGCGCCGTGCGTGCGCGCGGCAAGGTCGACCCGGTGCTGGTGAAGTCGGCACGCGACCTGCCGCTGGCGCTGGCGCCGATCGCCCGTGACGGCGACCTGCTGGTCCTGCTGGGCGCCGGCGATATCGGCGCGGTGGCGGCAGAACTGGGACGCCAGGGCGCGCTGCCCGGGGTGGACCCATGAGGCGCATCGAAGACCCGCGCGACTTCGGTCGCGTCGCGGTGGCGCTCGGCGGCACCTCGTCGGAGCGCGAGGTATCGCTCGACTCCGGCGCATGCGTGCTGGCTGCGCTGCGCGCGCGCGGTGTCGACGCGGTGCCGGTGGACGGCATCCCGGCACTTCTGGAAGCCGCGCTGGCGCGCCGCATCGATCGCGTGTTCAACGTCCTCCACGGCCACCGTGGCGGCGGCGAGGACGGCGTGCTGCAGGGCGCACTGGAGGCGCTCGGTGTGCCCTACACCGGGTCCGGCGTGCTGGCGTCGGCGTTGTCGATGGACAAGATCCGCAGCAAGCAGGTCTGGATCGCGCTGGGCCTGCCGACGCCTCGCTACGTGCGCCACCGCGCCGGCGGCGACGTCCGCGCGGCGGTGCGCGGGCTCGGCCTGCCGGTAGTCGTCAAGCCGGCCAACGAGGGCTCCAGCGTCGGCATCAGCCGGGTGTTCGGGGAAGCCGACCTGCCGGCGGCGGTGGAGCTGGCCGCGCGCTACGACGGAGAACTGCTGATCGAGCAGTTGATCGTCGGCGGCGAGTACACGGTCGGCATCCTCGGCGCCGCGGCCCTGCCCTCGATCCGCATCGTGCCTGCCGGCGGGTACTACGACTACCACGCCAAGTACGTCAGCGACGACACGCAATACATCTGTCCCGGGTTGCAGGGCGAAGCCGAGGACGCGCTGCGCGCGCTCGCGCTGCGGGCTTTCGAGACGCTCGGCTGCAGCGGCTGGGGACGGGTCGACGTGATGCGCGACGAACAGGGCGGAAACCACCTGCTCGAAGTCAACACTGCGCCCGGCATGACCAGCCACAGCCTTGTGCCGAAGGCCGCGCGCCAGGCGGGCATCGGCTTCGAGGCGCTGTGCTGGCGCGTGCTCGAATCGAGCTTCCGCGGGGAGGGCGCATGAGACCCGCCGCCGGCAACGCCCTGCTGAAGATGCTGGCCTGGGCGCTGGCAGCGGGCGTGATTGCCCTGCCGCTGGTCGGCGCGCTGAACGGCTGGTTCGCCGCCGAGCGCTGGCCGTTCCGCCAGTTGCGCATCGACGCCGCATTCGAGCGGGTCAACGCCGACCAGGTGCGCGCGACGGTGGCGCCTCGCCTCGACGGAGGATTCTTCGCCACCGACCTCGGCGCAGTGCGCGCCGCCGTCGAGCAGGTGCCCTGGGTCGCCCGCGCCGAGGTCCGCCGGCGCTGGCCCGACCAGCTGGAGATCAGGCTGGTCGAGCGGCGTGCCGCGGCCGCGTGGTCGGACGGCCGCCTGGTCGGCGAGGACGGCACCCTGTTCCTGGTGCCCGGCGAGACCGTGCCGGGTGGCCTGCCGATGCTCGACGGCCCCGCCGGGCGCGCGGCCGACATGCTCGCCTTCCTGCGCGAGATCGAGACGCTGATGCGCGGCAGCGGGCTGGCGCCGTCCCGCCTCGCGCTGAGCGCCCGCGGCAGCTGGCAACTGGCCACCTACGACGGCGCCAGCATCGTGCTCGGCCGCGAGCAGCCCGGCGCGCGCCTGCATCGGTTTCTCGATGCGCTGCGCCAGATCGACGGCAACGCCGGCCTCGTGCTGGTGCGCGCCGACCTGCGTTACGCCAACGGCTTCGCCGTGGAGTGGCGGCAGGCGCCGCTCCCGGCGCCGCCGCCTGTCGATCAACCCGCGCCGCAGGCCTGAACATGACCCGCAAGTCCGAACACAAGACGCTGTTGGTCGGCCTCGACATCGGCACCTCGAAGATCGTCGCCATCGTCGGCGAATACGCGCCGGGTGAACCGGTCGAAGTGATCGGGATCGGCACCCATCCGTCGAAAGGAATGAAGCGCGGAGTGGTGGTCGACATCGAGTCCACCACCCAGGCGATCCAGCGCGCGATCGAGGAAGCCGAGCTGATGGCGGGCTGCGAGATCCGCTCGGTCTACGCCGGGATCAGCGGCAGCCACATCCGCAGCCTGAACTCGCAGGGCGTGGTGGCGATCCGCGAAAAGGAGGTCACCGAGGGCGATGTCGAGCGCGTGCTTGACGCCGCCCGCGCGGTGGCGATTCCCGCCGACCAGCGCATCCTGCACGTGCTGCCGCAGGAGTACGTGATCGACGAGCAGGAGGGGATCCGCCACCCGACCGGGATGAGCGGCGTGCGCCTGGAGGCGCGCGTGCACCTGGTCACCGGCGCGATGAGCGCGGCGCAGAACATCTCCAAGTGCGTGACCCGTTGCGGGCTTGCGGTGGACGACCTGATCCTGCAGCAGCTGGCCTCCTCGCATTCGGTACTGACCCAGGACGAGAAGGACCTGGGCGTGGCGCTGGTCGACATCGGCGCGGGTACCACCGACATCGCGGTGTTCACCCACGGCGCGATCCGACACACCGCCTCGCTCGGCGTGGCCGGTGACCAGGTGACCAACGACATTGCCTTCGCTTTCCGCACGCCGACGCCGTTCGCGGAGGAGATCAAGGTCAAGTACGCCTGCGCGTTGGCGCAGCTCGCGCGCCCGGAGGAAACCATCGAGGTCACCAGCGTCGGCGACCGTCCGCCGCGCCGTCTCGCGCGCCAGATGCTCGCCGAGGTGGTGCAGAAGCGCTACGAGGAGATCTTCGAGATGGTGCAGGCCGAACTGCGCCGCTCCGGCTACGAGGAACTGATCGCGGCCGGGGTCGTGCTCACCGGCGGCGGCGCGAAGATGGAAGGCGTGATCGAGCTGGCCGAGGAGATGCTGCACATGCCGGTGCGCGTCGGTGTACCGGCGTTCGTCACCGGCCTGTCGGACGTGGTCAGCAACGAGATCCACGCCACCGGCGTCGGCTTGCTGCTGTACGGCGCCAAGCAAGGCGCCGGCGCCCAGCGGCCTGCGCCGACGCTGGCGGGCGAGGCGGGCGGCACGGCGTGGCAGCGGTTCAAGAAGTGGTTCAGTGGTGAGTTCTGAGGGCACAGGGCTCAGGGCCCAGGGCAAACGCGATACGCGACAAGCAGCAGGCAACACGCACCAACGGCAGTCACCAGAAAACAAACGAGCAGCACACACGCACGAAACGACACACGGAGGATGGGAAACATGTTCGAACTCGTCGAAACGGCCGCGCCGAACGCGGTGATCAAGGTCATCGGGGTCGGCGGCGGCGGCGGCAATGCCGTCAACCACATGCTCGGGGCCAGCATCGAGGGCGTGGAGTTCATCTGCGCCAACACCGATGCGCAGGCGATCCGGGCTTGTCCGGCCAAGACCGTGCTGCAGTTGGGCAGCCACGTGACCAAGGGGCTCGGTGCCGGCGCCAATCCGGAGGTCGGCCGCCAGGCCGCGCTGGAGGACCGCGAGCGCATCGTCGCCACCCTGCAGGGCGCCGACATGGTCTTCATCACCGCGGGCATGGGCGGCGGGACCGGTACCGGGGCGGCTCCGGTGGTGGCCCAACTGGCGAAAGAGATGGGCATCCTCACGGTCGCGGTCGTCACCAAGCCATTCCCGTTCGAGGGCCGGCGCCGCATGCAGGTGGCGCTGAAGGGTATCGAGGAGCTCTCTCATCACGTCGATTCGCTGATCACCATCCCGAACGAGAAGCTGCTCACCGTGCTCGGCCGAGAGGTGAACTTCCTGAACGCCTTCCGCGCCGCCAACGATGTGCTGCTGGGTGCGGTGCAGGGCATCGCCGACCTCATCACCCGCCCGGGGCTGATCAACGTCGACTTCGCCGACGTACGCACGGTGATGAGCGAGATGGGCATGGCGATGATGGGCTCGGGGACCGGCCGCGGCGACGACCGGGCGATGGCCGCGGCCGATGCGGCGGTGTCGAACCCGCTGCTGGACGACATCAACCTGTCCGGCGCCTGCGGCATCCTGGTCAACATCACCGCAGGTCCGAACTTCACCATGCGCGAGTTCGAGGAGATCGGTCGCACGGTGGAGGAGTTCGCGTCCGACGACGCCACGGTGGTGATCGGCACCGTGCTGGACCCCGAGATGCAGGATGACGTGCGCGTCACCGTGGTCGCCACCGGCCTCAACCGCCAGCCTGCGCAGGTGCGGTCGCCCAGCACCGGTCGCGAGGCGTCGCGGGAGGTTGAGCGTCCGCCGGTCCGGGTGGTGCGCACCGGCACCGGTGGTGCGGTCGAGTTCGGCTCGCCGTCGCGCGGTACCGGCGGCGGCTACGGCCAAGGCGCCTCGCGCGGTGGATCCGCGCCGCCGGTGACGGCGGAGTCGGCGCCGGCGCAGCCGCCGGTCGACGACTACCTCGACATCCCCGCTTTCCTGCGTCGCCAGGCCGACTGAAGCGAGGGCAGGGGACGATCTCGCAGGCGACTGCTGGACGGCCCGCCCGCAGACCTGGTCCGCGGGTCCGCCATCCGCAGTCGTGATGCCGGCCAAGTGCCCGCCACGCGGCCTGCGAGTGGCGAGCCCGCAGCCAAGCCGGGGCTGCACGTGCCGCTGCATGGGCCCGCCGCGCGCTTCCCATCCCGCGCGGCGGGTCTCTTTTCGGCACTGACGGGCGAGGGGCGTCGAATCTGTTGCGCGGGCGCAACAGGTGTCGGGTTTGCGTCGCATCCGGCGTTTGCGTCGCCGAAGTGCTGTGTTATCGTCGCCCGCCGTGCCCGCATTCTGCCCCGGGGAAGCGACGAAAAAATGATCAGGCAGCGCACGCTCAAAAACGTGATCCGCGCCACCGGCGTCGGGATCCACACGGGGGAGAAGGTCTACATGACCCTGCGTCCGGCCGCTCCGGACGCCGGCATCATCTTCCGCCGGGTCGACCTACCCCAGCCGGTGGACATCAAGGCCTGTTGCGAACTGGTCGGCGAGACCAGCATGTCCACCACCCTGGTCAGGGCTGGGGTGCGTGTGTCCACCGTCGAACATCTGCTGTCCGCAATGGCGGGGTTGGGTATCGACAATGCCTGCGTCGACCTGTCCGCGGCCGAGGTGCCGATCATGGACGGCTCGGCAGGTCCGTTCGTGTTTCTGCTGCAGTCCGCCGGCATTCACGAGCAGGACCAGGCCAAGCGCTTCATCCGGATCAAGAAGTCGATCACCGTCCGCGATGGCGACAAGTGGGCGCGGTTCGACCCTTTCGACGGTTTCAAGGTCGGTTTTTCGATCGACTTCGACCATCCGATCTTCACCCACAAGACCTCCACCGCCGAGATCGATTTCTCGACCACCTCGTTCGTCAAAGAAGTGTCGCGAGCGCGCACCTTCGGCTTCATGCGCGACATCGAGATGCTGCGTGAGCGCAACCTGGTGCTCGGCGGGTCGATGGACAATGCCATCGTGCTCGACGACTACCGCATCCTCAACGAGGACGGCCTGCGCTACGAAGACGAGTTCGTCAAGCACAAGATCCTCGACGCGATCGGGGATCTGTACCTGCTTGGACACAGCCTGATCGGGTCCTTCTACGGCCATAAATCGGGTCACCAGTTGAACAACCGGCTGCTGCGTGCGCTGCTGGCGGACGCTTCGGCGTGGGAGGAGGTGACCTATACCGACCCCGCGGCGGCCCCGATCTCCTACGCCCATCCGGCGCAGGCGGTCTGAAGCACTTCGGAGACGGATCGCCGCAGCCCGTGGCACGGGCTGCGCGGGCGGAATCCCCGCCCCGGAAAACAGCGGTTCAGGCCATGGAGGCCAGGCGATGGAGGAGGTCCCGCAATGCGGGGTCGTCCAGGATGGAGGCGGCCTGCCGGAGGTGTTCGGCGGCCGCGCTCGAAAGGGGCTTGCGCGGTTCCGCGTCGCGGGGAACGACCGGTACCGTTGCCACTTTCACGGTGAGTTGGTCGATGGTCATGCCGGTGAAACGGCTGGCCGCTGCGGTCAGCGCCTCCTGCATGAAGCGGAGGCGGGTGGCCGCGGCCGGCGAACTCGCCAGGAAGACGAGGCGCGCGCCTCGGATGTTGGCGAGCCGGACCTGATCCGCCAACACCGCTGGCAGTGCGCCCCGCAGTGCCTGGTCGATCGCCTCGAGGAGGCGGGCGTGTTCGACCAGCCCGGTCAGCGTCGGGCCGGCCTTCGTGTCCAGCGGACGCGTGGGTCGATCGGTGGTGGCGGGTCGGCGTTGCATGGGCAGTTGAACCGGATACGGCGCAAGGCGAGAACGAGATGAACATCATAATCGTCGCCAGGCCGCAGTCGTCGCCGAAGGTGCTTCATCTGGGGGATCGGCGGGCGATGGCGGTGGCGGGCACGCTCCTCGCGGGCGTGGCTGCAGTGTTTCTGGGGGTCGGTGCCCTGCTGGGCGCGACCGTGGTGGGTCCTGGGCAAGCCCGTGCCGAGATCGCACAGGCGCGTGACCAGCTCGAGCAGCAGGAGTCCGAACTGGCCCAGGTGCAGGCGTCGGTGGCGCGCGACATGGACGCCCTGGCCGTCCGGCTGGGCAAGCTGCAGGCTGAGGCGATGCGCCTCAACGCACTCGGCGAGCGGCTGGCCGTGATCGGAAGGCTCGACGACGGCGAGTTCGACTTCGGCGCCGAGCCGGGCCTCGGCGGCCCGAAATCGGCCGCACCCTCGGTCTCTCTGTCGGCGGCGGACGTCGACGGCGCGCTGGATCGCCTCGAAGCTCAATTCGATCGCCAGTCGGCGCAACTGGGCATGCTGGAGTCGGTCCTGTTCGATCGCGAGGTTGACCTCGGCCTGATGCCCGCCGGCCTGCCGGTGCGCACCGGCTTCAAGTCCTCGGGCTTCGGCTACCGTGCCGACCCGTTCACCGGCCGGCCCGAGTTCCACGGCGGCGTCGACTTCAACGGTCCGCGTGGATCGGAGGTGATTTCGGTGGCCGGCGGCGTGGTGGCCTACGCAGGCAAGAAGCCGGGCTATGGCAACGTGGTCGAGATCGACCATGGCAACGGCTATCTGACGCGGTATGCCCACAACGATCGCAATCTGGTCGAGGTCGGCAGCCCCGTGCGCGCGGGGGACGTGATCGCCAGGATGGGGTCGACCGGCCGTGCGACCGGCGTCCACGTCCACTTCGAGGTCTGGCTGAACGGGCGTCTGGTCAATCCCGCGGAGTACATCCGCGCGATCCGCTGAACGGCTGGCGCTTCCCGGCTTCGCGCGGCGCAGCCGACCCGGCGCAACCGCGCCCTGACCGGGTGGCGCCCGCTTGCGCCTCGCCCCCTGCCGCCGCCCCGTCCGCGCACCGCGCCGCGACTTGAATCGAGGCCCGGTCGCCCCAAATGCCCAGCAATGATTGGAGGCCGCCCGCGGGCGGCCTTCGCCGTTCCGCGGGTACAATCCCGCCCCTCCGTTCCGCCGTCCCGCCAGGACCCTCCATGCTCAATCGCGTCCTCACTGCCGTCTTCGGCAGCCGCAACGACCGCCTCGTCGCCCAGTACCGGAAGGTCGTGGCCCGGATCAACGCGCGGGAGTCCGAGTTCCAGGCCCTCGACGATGCGGCCCTCGAGTCCCGTACGGCCGTGTTCCGCGAGCGAATCGCCGCCGGCGAAACGCTCGACCAGATCCTGCCGGAGGCCTTCGCCGCCGTGCGCGAAGCCGCGCGGCGCACCCTCGGGCTGCGCCACTACGACGTGCAGATGATCGGCGGCATGGTGCTGCACGCCGGCAAGATCGCCGAGATGCGCACCGGCGAAGGCAAGACCCTGGTCGCCACCCTGCCGGTCTACCTCAACGCGTTGTCCGGCAAGGGCGTGCATGTGGTCACCGTGAACGACTATCTCGCGCGGCGCGACGCCGCATGGATGGGTCCGGTCTACGCCGCGCTCGGCATGACCACCGGTGTGGTCGTGCCCGGCATGAAGCCGGCCGACAAGCGCGCTGCCTACGCCTGCGACATCACCTACGGCACCAACAACGAGTACGGCTTCGACTACCTGCGCGACAACATGGCGCTGGCGAAGGTGGACCGCTACCAGCGCGGGCAGAGCTACGCGATCGTCGACGAGGTGGACTCGATCCTGATCGACGAGGCGCGCACGCCGCT
>DHLY01000079.1:17482-38802 GCA_002405525.1 Proteobacteria bacterium UBA4656 | reverse complement strand
GAGGCGCGCACGCCGCTGATCATCTCCGGCCCGGCCGAGGAGTCGCCGCAGCTCTACCTCAAGGTCAACCGCGTGGTGCCGCGGCTGGCTCGCCAGGAAAAGGAGGACGGCCCCGGCGACTTCCACGTCGATGAGAAGGCCAAGCAGGTCCACCTGTCGGAGGACGGCATGGAACGCGCCGAGGCGCTGCTGCGCGAGGCCGGCGTGCTGAAGGAGGGCGACAGCCTCTACGATTCGCACAACCTTATGGCCGTGCATCATCTCAACGCCGCGCTGCGCGCGCACAACCTGTACCAGCGCGACCGCGACTACATCGTTCGCGACGGCGAAGTGATCATCGTCGACGAATTCACCGGACGCACCCTGGCCGGCCGGCGCTGGTCCGACGGCCTGCACCAGGCGGTCGAGGCGAAGGAAGGCGTGCCGATCCAGCGCGAGAACCAGACCCTGGCCTCGATCACCTTCCAGAACTACTTCCGCCTCTACGGCAAGCTGGCCGGCATGACCGGCACCGCGGACACCGAAGCCTACGAGTTCCAGACCATCTATGGCCTCGAGGTGGTGGTGATTCCCACCCATCGCCCGATGGTGCGCATGGACCACGCCGATCTCGTGTTCCTCAAGCAGGAAGCCAAGTTCAACGCGATCCTCGACGACGTCCGCGACTGCAGGCAGCGCGGTCAGCCGGTGCTGGTGGGAACGACCTCGATCGAGACCTCGGAACTGCTGTCGCGGGTCCTGCAGAAGGAAGGCGTGCCGCACGAGGTGCTGAATGCCAAGCAGCACGAGCGCGAGGCGCACATCGTCGCCCAGGCAGGGCGACCCGGCGCGGTGACGATCGCCACCAACATGGCCGGACGCGGCACCGACATCGTGCTCGGCGGCAGCCTTGAGGCGGAGCTGCAGGCGCTGCCGGCGGAGGCCGGCGACGGCGGACGCGAGGAGACGCGCGCCGACTGGACGCAGCGACACGAGCAGGTGGTCGCCGCCGGCGGCCTGCACATCATCGGTACCGAACGCCACGAGAGCCGCCGTATCGACAACCAGCTGCGCGGTCGTTCCGGTCGCCAGGGCGACCCTGGTTCCAGCCGCTTCTACCTGTCCCTCGAGGACAGCCTGATGCGCATCTTCGCGCCCGAATGGATCACCCGCTGGATGAAGATGGTCGGCATGAAGGAAGACGAGGCCCTCGAGGACAAGATGGTCACGCGGGTCATCGAGAAGGCGCAGCGCAAGGTCGAGGCGCACAACTTCGACATCCGCAAGAACCTGCTGGAGTACGACGACGTCGCCAACGACCAGCGTCGCGTGATCTACGAACAGCGCAACGAACTGCTCGAGGCCGAAGACGTCGCCGGCACCGTCGCCACCCTGCGCGGGGATGTGGTCGAGTCGGTATGCCGGCAGTTCGTGCCGGAGAACAGCATCGATACCCAGTGGGACCTGCCTGCCCTCGAGCGAGCGTTCGAGGCGGACTTCGGTATCCGCATCGACACCGCCCGCTACGTCGAGGGCCAGCAGGAGATCGCGGCCGACCAGCTCTGGGCGAAGGTGCAGGAGGACGTTGATCGTCACTTCCGCGAGAAGGAGACGCAGGTCGGCTCCGAGGTCATGCGGCAGCTGGAGAAGCACCTGATGCTGCAGGTGCTCGACGCGCAGTGGAAGGACCACCTCGCCAGCATGGACTACCTTCGCCAGGGCATCCATCTGCGCGGCTATGCGCAGAAGCAGCCCAAGCAGGAGTTCAAGCGCGAGGCCTTCGAGTTGTTCGAGCAGATGCTGGTCAAGTTCAAGACCGAACTGGTGACCATCCTCGCCCGCGTGCGCGTCCGCAGCGAAGAGGAGATGGCGCGGCTCGAACAGGAGCAGCAGGCGCGGCAGGCACGCGCGGCGCTGCAGTTCCAGCACGCGGACGCCGGCGGCCTCGGCGTGGACGAGGAGGCCGCGCAGGTGCTGGCCCGCGAGTCCGCCGAGGCCGGCGCGTTCGCCGCCGCGACCGCGTCGGATGCGCGCGACGTGCCCAAGGTCGGGCGCAACGATCCGTGTCCCTGCGGATCCGGCAAGAAGTACAAGCAGTGCCACGGCAGGCTGGCCTGAACCATCCCTGCGGGATCGCGGCGGCAGGCCCCCTGGTGCCCGGGCGCCCGCGGGCCCGTGGACGCGACGCGCGACCGTGTCGCCCGCAGATGCGGCTCGGGTCGCAGCTGCGAGAGGCGATGCGGCCGCGCGGCTTGCTCGCCGGCTGATCCCTGCGGACTCGGGCGCGACGATGATCGACGTCGTCGCCGGTGTGCTGCGCGACGCGGCCGGCCGGGTCCTGCTCGCTCAGCGCCCACGGCGCGGGCCGCACGCCGGGCTGTGGGAGTTTCCCGGCGGCAAGCGGGAGGCGGGCGAGTCGGCGGCCGACGCCCTGTCCCGCGAACTGCACGAAGAGCTCGGGATCGACGCTGTGCCGGGGCCGGTGCTGTGGCGGGTGCCGTGGACCTATCCGCACGGTGCCGTCGTGCTGGAGGCGATCGAAGTGCCCGCCTGGCGCGGCACGCCGCATGGTCGCGAGGGTCAGGCGCTGGTCTGGGTCGCGCCCGGTGACCTGCACCGCTGGCCGATGCCCGCCGCCGACCTGCCGATCGCCGCGGCGCTGCGCTTGCCGCGCGCCTGCGCCATCACGCCGGACCCGGGCACGGACGCCGCACGCCTGCTGGCCGACGCGGGCGCGCTGCTCGCGCATGGTGCGCCGCTGCTGCAATTGCGGGCCAAGGCGCTCGATGCGGTGGCGCTGGATCGGGTGCTGTCCGCGTTGCACCCGGATGCCGGCATGTCCGATAGTCTCCGATGGGCCCCGGCCGACGGCGATCGCAGCGCTGTCGATGTCGCGGTGCTCGTCAACGGCGCGGCAGGGCTTGCGCTCGCCGATGCCCATCGGTGGATCGGGGTCCATCTCACTGCTGCCGACCTCGCGCGGACGACCGTGCGTCCGTTGCAGCGGCCGCGCTGGGTGTCGGCGTCTTGCCACGACGCAGCCGAATTGGCTCGGGCCGCGGCCATCGACTGCGACTTCGTGCTGCTCGGGCCCGTGTTGCCGACCGCCAGTCACCCGGGTGCGCCGGTCCTCGGCTGGGAGGGCCTCGCCGCGCTGTGCCGCGACTGCCCGCTACCGGTGTTCGCCCTCGGCGGCCTTGGCCCCGACGAACTCGAGATTGCCCGCGCCCATGGCGCCTTCGGCGTGGCGGGGATCCGGGCGTTCCAGCCCTGAAGGTCCGCGCGGCACCTGCCGCGCGCCCCGGTCCGCCGGCGGCAGCGCGACCGTCAGCGCATGGCGCGACCGGACTGGTGCGCGCGCCGGCCCGCGGACGCATCAAGGCGTGTCGGGCGCTGGACGGGGCGGCGCGGCGCGCCGGCGCGCGCGGTCGAGGAGCCTGCGGTGCAGGTCGTCGACGGCGGCGTGCAGGTCCGACAGCGTGCCGCTGTTGTCGATCACTTCCTGAGCCAGCGCCAGCCGGCGCTCGCGCGGCGCCTGGGCCGCGATCATGGCCCGCGCCAGTGCCGCGTCGACGCCGTCACGCGCGATCAGGCGCTGCATCTGCACCGCCTCGGGAGCGTCCACCACCACGATCGCGTCCAGCCACGAATAGTCCGCTCCCGACTCCGCGAGCAGCGGGATCGCGAGCACCACGTAAGGTCCCGCCGCGGCGTCGGCCCGGGCGCGCATGCGCTCGCGGATCCGCGGATGCAGGATCGTCTCCAGCGCGCGACGCTCCCCGGCATCGGCGAACACCCGCGCCCGCAAGGCCGAGCGGTCGAGTTCGCCGTCGGGTCCGAGGACAGCCTCGCCGAAGCGCGCGACGACCTCCGCCAGCGCCGGCTCGCCAGGCTGGACGACTTCGCGCGCGACGATGTCGGCGTCCACCACCGGGACGCCCAGTCCGGCGAGCCGTCGACAGACCGCGCTCTTGCCCGACGCCACGCCGCCGGTGACCCCGACGCGCAGCCGCGCCGGCGCCCCGTTCACGGCAGCGCGAGACCCGGCCACCAGGCGAGAATCTGTTCGCCGTAAACAAGTTGCAACCAGCCGGCCGCGGCCAGGAACGGACCAAAGGGAATCGGGGTGGCGCGGTCGCGTCCGCGCACCACCAGCCACATTCCGCCGATGACCGCACCGACCAGCGACGACAGCAGGATGATCGGCAACAGCCCCGCCGCGCCGCAGAACGCGCCGAGCGCGCCGAGCAGCTTGAAGTCGCCGTAGCCCATGCCCTCCTTGCCGGTCACGAGCTTGAACAGCCAGTAGACCGACCACAGGAACAGATAGCCCGCAGTCGCGCCGAGGATCGCCGCCGCCGGCGGCAGGAACAGCCCATTGGCCGATGCAAGCAGCCCCAGCCAGAGCAGGGGCAAGGTGATCTGATCGGGAAGCAGTTGTGTGCGCAGATCGATTCCGGTCAACGCCACCAGCGCCCAGGTCGCGACCAGCGCCACGGCGCCCTCGGCGGTCGCGCCGAAGCGCAACACCACCAGCACGGAGAGCACCGCGGTGGCCGCCTCCACCACCGGATACTGCAGGGAGATCGCCGTGCCGCAGTCCCGGCAGCGCCCGCGCAGGCCGAGCCACGACAGGATCGGGATGTTCTCCCACCACGCGAGCCGGTGCCCGCACTGCGGACAGCGCGAAGCGCGAATCACAAGGCTCGGTGGCGCTGGTTCGCCTGTGGGCGACAGGTCCAGCAGTTCACGGGCGTCGATTCGCCACTGATGCATCAACCGTGGCGGCAGGCGCAGGATGACGACGTTCAGGAAGCTGCCGATCAGCAGGCCGAGCACCGCCGCGGTCGTGGCCGGCCAGGCGGCCACGATGGCCATGGCGTCATCCAGCATGGCGAACGGACGGCCTCAGATCGCGGCGGCCAGCTTGAACACCGGCAGGTACATGCCGATCACCATGCTGCCCACCAGCGTGCCGATCACCAGCATGATGAACGGCTCGAGCAGCGACGACAGGGCATCGACAGCGTTGTTGACCTGCTCTTCGTAGAACTCGGCGACCTTGAACAGCATCGTGTCCAGCGCACCGGATTCCTCGCCGATGGCGGTCATCTGCACCACCATGTTGGGGAACAGGTCCACCTGTCGCATGGCGGTGTTCAACTGGTATCCGACCGAGACGTCATCGCGCATTCGCTTGACGGCATCGGAATAGACGATCGACCCGGTGGCGCCGGATACGGTGTCGAGCGCCTCGACCAGCGGCACGCCGGCCTTGAAGGTCACCCCCAGCGTGCGCGCGAAACGCGCGATCGCCGAGCTGTGCAGGATGCCACCGATCACCGGCAGCCTGAGCGAGGTGCGGTCGATCAGGTGTTGCATCGGCACTGAACGCTTGTAGAGCGCCATGAGCCCGAATGCGGCGCCTGCCGTGCCGACCAGCATCGCCCACCACCAGACCACCATGAAGTCGGACGCCGCCACGATCATCTTGGTGAACGCCGGCAGGTCCGCGCCGAAGGAGCGGAACAGACCCTCGAAAGTGGGCACCACGAAGATCAGCAGGATGGCGGCCACGATGATCGCGACCGCGAACACCGTCGCCGGATAGAACAACGCCTTCTTGATCTTGCCCTTGAGGCTTTCGATGTTCTCCTTGTAGGTGGCGACAGTGTCCAGCACCGTGTCGAGCACGCCCGCCGACTCGCCGGCGCGGACCAGGTTCTGGTAGAGGGCGTCGAACTGGACCGGATGCTTGCCCAGCGCCTCGTTGAGCGTCGAGCCGCTCTCGATGTCGGTCTTGATCGCGGTGAGCAGCTGCTTCATCCGCGGGTTGGTCACGCCGCCGGAAATGATGTCGAAGGCTTGCACCATCGGCACCCCGGACTGCATCATGGTGGCCAACTGGCGGCTGAAGATGGCGACATCGCGCGGCGTGATGCGCTTGCCGGCGGAGCCGAACAGCGGCTTGGCCTTGGGTGCGATCCGTCGCGGCACGATGCCCTGCTTGCGCAGTTCGGCCTTGAGCAGCGCCGCGTTCTTGCTCAGCGTCTCGCCCTTGATGGTGACGCCGCGCTTGTCCTTGCCGCTCCAGACGAAGGTCGTCATCTGGCTCAGCTGGCTGCGGCTCTGCACGCCGGTCTTCGCGGTTGCGGTGGCCATGGCTTAGTCCTTCGTCACGCGGTTGATTTCGGCGAGGCTGGTCAGCCCGTCGCGGACCTTCTTCAATGCCGACGCCCGCAGGTCCCGGATGCCGGCTTCCTTCGCGGCGGCGGCGATCTGCAGCGCGTTGCCACCGGACAGGATGATCTTCTGGATCTGTTCGGCCATCGGCATCACCTGGTAGATGCCGACCCTGCCCTTGTAGCCGTCGTTGCAGCCGGAGCAACCGACCGCCTCGAACATCTGCATGTTCCGGGCCTCCGCCTCGCTGAAGCCCTCGGCCACCAGGGCTTCGACCGGAAGATTCAGCGGCCGTTTGCAGTCGTGCAGGCGACGGGCCAGGCGCTGGGCGATGACCAGGGTGACCGAGGACGTGATGTTGTACGGGGCGATGCCCATGTTCATCAGGCGCGCCACGGTCTGCGGCGCATCGTTGGTGTGCAGGGTGGACAGCACCATGTGCCCGGTCTGCGCCGCCTTGACCGCGATTTCGGCGGTTTCCAGGTCGCGGATCTCGCCGACCATGATGATGTCGGGGTCCTGGCGCAGGAAGGACCGCAGCGCGGCGGCGAAGGTCATGCCCTTCTTGGCGTTCTGCTGCACCTGGTTGATGCCGGGCACGCGGATCTCGACCGGGTCTTCGACGGTCGAGATGTTGACGCCGTCGGTGTTGAGGATGTTGAGCGCGGTGTACAGCGACACGGTCTTCCCCGAGCCCGTGGGCCCGGTCACCAGAACCATCCCGTAGGGCTTGGAAATGGCGTCGAGGAAGAGCTGCTTCTGGTCTTCCTCGTAGCCCAGCTTCTCGATCCCCAGCTTGGCCGCCGACGCGTCGAGGATTCGCAGCACGATCTTTTCCCCGAACAGGGTCGGGCAGGTGCTGACACGGAAGTCGATCGCCTTGGTCTTGGAGATGTTCAGCTTGATCCGGCCGTCCTGCGGCACGCGGCGCTCGGCGATGTCGAGGCCGGCCATCACCTTCAGGCGCGAGGCGATGCGCGCGTTGAGCTTCTGCGGCGGGCTCGCCACCGGCCGCAGGATGCCGTCCATCCGCAGGCGCACGCGGTAGACACTTTCGTACGGCTCGAAATGGATGTCGGAGGCGCCGCGCTTGATCGCGTCCAGCAGCACCTTGTTGACGAACTTCACCACCGGCGTGTCGTCGGCGCCGGACGCGTCGACGCCGCCGCCCTCGTCCGCCTCGTCACCGCCCCCCATGTCGAGGTCGAGATTGTCCAGGCCCTCGTCGTCGCCGACCACGGAGGCGAGGGTGTCCGCCCCGGCCAGCGCCTGCTCGAGCAGGCGCTCCAACTGGTCTTCGGGAACGATGATCGGCTCCACCGAATGGTTGGTGTTGAACTTGATCTCGTCCAGCGCGCGCAGGTTGGTGGGGTCGGCGATGCCGACGAACAGCCGGTTGCCGCGCTTGAACAGCGGCAGCGCCTTGTGGGCCCTGATCAGTTTCTCCTCGACCAGCTTCACCGGCGCGTTCTTGAGGTCCAGCGCGCGGGCGTCGAACAGCGGCATGCCGAACTCGGCGGCCGCGGCGGCCGCGGTCGCGGCCGCGGGAGCCAGCCCGTTCTGGACCAGGTAGGAGACCAGCGGGATCTTCTGCCGCGCCGCGGCCTCGGCCGCCTTGCGTGCCTCGTCGTCGCCAAGCACGCCGTCCACGACCAGACGCCGGGCGATGCCGGTGAGGCCGGTAAGGGCGGCGGGGTTCATCTGCATCGCCAGGGTCCCGCAGGCTTCTGAACCCTGAAAGGTACAGCAAACAGGGACTTGAAAGAACTGGCTAAGGCGCCGGTTGAACGTTTACGATGGTGACGCGCACGCGGCCCCGGTGAACCGCCGGACGCCGCAACAGGAGTGAGCCCATGCCGTCGCTGTCGGTCGTGATTCCGGCGAAGAACGAGTCCGCCGCTCTTGGCGAGTTGCTCGCGAGGCTGCGGGCGGCCGCTCCGGAGGCCGATATCGTGGTGGTGGACGACGGATCCACCGACGATACGCCCGTGGTCGCCGCCGCCGCCGGTGCGCGCGTCGTGCGGCACCGCTACTCGATGGGCAACGGGGCGGCGATCAAGAGCGGCGCCCGGGCCGCAGGCGGCGAGGTCTTGGTGTTCATGGACGCCGACGGCCAGCATCCCCCCGAGGCCATCCCGAGGTTGCTCGGGCGGCTCGCGGAAGGATTCGACATGGTGGTCGGCGCGCGGGACCGGTCCGGCCAGGCGAGCGCCGGCCGCAGCCTCGCGAACGGCTTCTACAACCGGCTGGCGAGCTGGATGGTGGAGCACCGCATCGCCGACCTGACTTCCGGCTTCCGCGCGGTCAGGGCGTCGAAGTTCCGCGAGTTCCTGCACCTGCTGCCGAACGGATTCTCCTACCCCACCACGATCACCATGGCCTTCTTCCGCAGCGCCTACGCCGTGGACTACGTCCCCGTCGACGTAGCGCAGCGCATCGGCAAGAGCCACATCCGGCCGCTGCGTGACGGCGTGCGCTTCGTCATCATCATCCTGCGCATCGCGACGCTCTACGCGCCGTTGAAACTGTTCCTGCCGGTGAGCGCGGGCTTCGCCGCGCTCGGTCTCGCCAACTACGCCTACACCTTCGCCGTCCAGGGACGCTTCACCAACATGAGTGCGCTGCTGCTGAGTGCTGCCGTGATCGTGTTCCTGATTGGCCTGATATCGGACCAGATCACGTCCCTGACCTACGCGCGGACGCGGGACGGATGAGCGCGTTGCGCGAGGTCGCGCGCCGTTTCGTGTGCACCCCGTTGCATCCGCAGTGGCTGCTCGGCGCGCGCCGGCCGCCGCCAGGTCTGGACCGGCTGCGGGGCGTGATCCTCGATGTCGGTGCTGCCGACCAGTGGATCGCGCGCCATCTCTCGCGCGATGTGACCTACGTCGGGCTCGACCATCCGGTGACGGGCGGCGCGCTTTATGGCGCCAGACCGCAGGTGTTCGGCGACGCGAGCCGGCTGCCTTTTCGCGACTGCTCGTTCGACGGAGTTGTGTGCCTCGAAGTGCTGGAACATGTGCGCGAACCCGAGCAGGCGCTGCACGAAATGGCCCGGGTACTGCGCCCGGGCGGGCGTGCGTTCCAGTCCATGCCCTTCCTCTACCCGATACACGATGCGCCGCACGATTACCAGCGATGGACCGAAAGCGCGTGGCGACGCAGTGCCGCTGCCGTGGGACTAGAGATCGAAGCGGTTCGGGCCCGAGGTTCGGCCTTGCGCACCGCGGGCCTGCTTGCCTGCCTTGCGATCGCGGGACCACTGCAGGCGGGGCCACGTTGGCGGCTGGCCCTGCTCCTGTCCCCGGCGGTGCTCGCGGTGCTGGCCCGCAACCTGACGGCCGTGGTTCTGGACGCGCTGTGGCCCCGTTGGGACGCAATGCCCGGAGGCCTTGAAGTGGTTATGCGACGACCGTGATCCGCGACACGCTGCTAATCGTGTCAACCTCCTACCCGATCTCGTCCGACGGCAGCGAGGCGGCTGGTGCGTTCGTGGCCGATTTTGCCGCCGCCATGGCGCACCGGATGCCGGTGCGTGTGGTCGGCCCCGGGTTATCCGCAAGGGTCGAAGCGGGCCCCGGGGTGCCAATCTGGCGCTTCGCGGCAGGAGCCCGGCCGTTGTCCTTGCTGTCGCCGTTCGCGCCGTGGCACTGGGCGGCGATCGCGCGGACGCTCCATTCGCTGAAGCGGCAGGTGCTTGCGGCCGACGCCGATGACCGGGTCGCGCACACGCTGGCGCTCTGGGCTCTGCCGTCCGGTTGGGCTGCGCGCGCCCTGCAGCGTGCCAAGGGCGTTCCGTACTCGGTATGGGCTCTTGGCAGCGACATCTGGTCGCTGGGCCGCCTGCCGGTGGTCGGTAGCATTCTGTCCGGGGTATGCAGCGACGCGGCCGGCGCCTTCGCCGACGGCCTGCAACTCGCGCGCGACGCCGAGGCGATCTGCAATCGGCGGTTTGCCTTCATGGCCAGTTGCAGGCGGCTGGACGGGGTCCGCAGCGACCCGATACGCCTGCAGCCTCCTTTCCGCTACCTGTTCCTTGGCCGCTGGCACACAAACAAGGGCATCGATCTGCTGTTCGATGCCCTGGACTGCCTCGACGAGGGCGCCTGGGCGGCGATCGCCGATGTCCACGTCGCAGGCGGAGGGCCTTTGCAGCCCATGGTCGAGACCCGCTGCGCTCGACTGCAGAAGGCCGGCAGACCCGTGCGCCTGAGCGGCTTCCTCGATCGCCGGCAGGCCTCGGAAGCCTTGGGTGCTGCGGATCGACTGCTCCTGCCATCGCGGATCGAGAGCATCCCGGTGGTGTTCTCCGATGCGATGGCCTATCGCCTGCCAGTGGTGTCGATGCCGGTTGGCGATCTACCGACTCTGTTGTCCGATGGCACCGGCTGGCTCGCGGATGCGGTCACGGGCGACGCTTTCGCGCGCGCGCTGCGCGCGAGCCTCCACTGCGGGCACCACGAAGCAGCGATCGAAAGCCTCGCGATGCGCTTCGACGTCGACGCGCAGGCGCGTTCATTCGCCGAATCGATCCGGAAGGCGAACCAAGCCCATGGTTGACCCGCCAAGCAAAGTCGATCCCCGGTGGGGCGCGGAGCAGCGCGAGGAAAAGGCGCAGGGCATCCTGCACACGCTTCTTGCGATCGAGGGTGCCGAAGTCCTGCGCGGTACCTGGGTCGACGTCGGCTGCGGCAGCGGAGCCATCGCTGCCGATCTCGCCGGCCGCGTCGACCGGATCGTCGGCATCGATCCCGAAGCGTGGTCTCGCTGGCCGGACTTGTCCCGCGCGCACGCCAATCTGCGGTTTCATGCTGGGTCGTACCGCGATCTCGCGGCGATCTTGTCGCCGGCGAGCGTGGACGTCGCGGTGTGCAATCAGGTCTACGAGCACGTCGATTCCCCACCCGATCTGCTGGCCTGCATCCATAGGGTCCTGCGGTCTGGCGGAATCTGCTACTTCGCCGGTCCCAACCTGCTGTGGCCGATCGAGCCCCACGTCCACCTTCCGTTCGTGCACTGGATTCCACGCGCCGCCGCGATCCGGCTGCTGCAGTGGGTGGGCGGCGAACGACATCGGGATCTCGATGCGCACTCGCTGGACTTCTGGCGTTTGCGCAGGCTGTTTGGGCGCACCGGCTTCTCGGCCCGATCCGCATTCGCCGCGCGCGCGCGCGCAGGGGTTGACCTTGGCGATACGGGGCTTGCGATGCGCGCGGCCGCTTCGATGCCCGGCATCGTCGAGCGGGCCATGCAGCCGCTCCTGCCCGGGTTCGTCTATGTCCTACGTAAAATCTGACCGTTACGCGTTTCCGCACGCATCCCATGATCGACCTGCAATCTGACGCGTGGATCTCGGCGTTGAGGGTCGGGCTGGGTGCGGATCTGCGCGCAACCGCGAGATCTGCCGGGGCGGAATACCTTGCGCTGTTCCGCGCCGGACCGTTCAGGATCGCGTACCCGGACTTCCCGTTCGGCATGGGCCCGGTCGATCGCGAGCGACTGCGGACCTTGCTTGCAGTCGCGAGGGAGATCGGCGCCGACGTGGTCCGCCTGCAGTGCGACTCGGAGCCCCAGAGTGTGGGGACCCTTGCCGCGCATCGGCTGCAGGGCGTGAGGATCGAAAGCCTCGCGGACTGGGACGAATCGAGAATCGAGAAGGCGCGCCGCGCGCGAAATCGCAGCAGTCGGTCGAGGCTCACGGTGCGCCGGGGAACCTCGCCGGACGGCGAGATCGCTTACCGGCTGTATCGGGCCACCGTCCTGCGGCACGGCGGAAGCCTGCGCTACTCACGCGCCTACTTCGAGGCGATCGCGCCGCACGCGGCGCTCGTCGCGGAAATCGATGGCGTTCCCTGCGGCTTCGTCTGTACGGGACGCATCGGTTCCCTAGGCGTATATCTGCACGGCGGACATGATCCGGCGGTGCGTGCGCTCTATCCATCCGACGCGTTGTTCCTGTCGATGCTCAGGGAAGCGAAGTCCGAAGGGCTGGAGTCCTTCGACTTCCTCCCGTCGCCACCCGCCCAGCGGTCCTTGGTCGACTACAAGGTTGCATGGGGGGGGCGACCCGTCGACATCGTGGTCCATGACGTTGCAATCCGCCCGCTGAGGGCACGCGCCTTCGAACTTGCATACACTTTGTCCTCGATGTTCCGCAGGGCGATGAGGTTCCGCGCGGGTGTGCGCCGTGAGTGAGTGCGATCACCGTCGCCGCGGTCCGCGCCGGGCCGCGCCCCGCGTCGCCGGGCGTCCGCGGCGTGGTGGCGCGGCATTCCACGCCGATGCCGCCTGCCTCACCGCGGCGAGTGTGGCCGGCTCCAGTGCACTGAGCCCGGCCGCCGGTGGCCTGCGGTCTTCGCCGCCCGCGCGCGGCGGCTGCGGCCAGAGCTCGCGACCAGAAAATGCTCAGCTGTGCGCTTCGAGAACGAGGTCGACGTAATCCCAGGGCGGAATGCCGACCGCACGCACGAACCATCCTTCCAGCATCGCGATCAGTGGCCACAGCGCTCGAGGAACGATACCGGTCCGGATCAGTGGGACCAGCGGGAACCTTCCGCTCCGCATGATCGCCGTCCGATCGACGACGAAGCCTGCGGCCTCCAGCAGCGCCTTCCACTCAGCAGGAGTGCGGAACACCTTTATCCCGTCGTTAGACAGCCCGTGCCGCCGCTTCGCCTGCTCGATGATCACGATCAGCGCTCCAGGCCTCATGCTGGCCCTGATCTCGCGCAGGAGTTGTTCGGCGTCCGCATCATCGAGCAGGTAGATCAGCACGCCATAGGTCACCACGGCATCGACCGATGATCGGCGAAGCGGCAGGCTGACGCCGTCCGACCTGGCGAAGATGCATGGATAGGTGGCGCATCTTCGGGCAGCCTGGGCCAGCAGTCCTTGGGCAATGTCGATCCCGACGACGACTCGGCCGTCGCGCAGCAGCGGCAGTGATGCGCTTCCGGATCCGCAGCCATAGTCGAGCACGACCTCAAAGCGGTCCGCTCCGTCCGCGTCGACGCGAGTGAGCGCCGCCTTGAAGGCCCGGTCCCGCAGCCATGCGATGTATCGGTTCTTCTCGCCGCGCCGGTCATTGGGGTCGATGATCGACGTGTCGGGATCGAGCTGCGACAGCGATTCCCAATGGCGCCGGATGCGTACGATGTAGTCACTCATGGCGTTGCGCCCAGCGGGTCGCGTTCAACAGAACCGCCGTCCCAATCTCGGCGGTGAGCAGGATGCATCGCGCTGCCACCGCCAGCACGGTCAGCTGCGCTGCCCCGGCGGTGACCAACTCGTTGCCGCCGATGAACAAGGCCTCCCGCACGGCGATACCCGCCGGCACCATCACCGCCGCCAGCGAAATGATCGAAGCGCCGGCATACCAAGCAGTCGCAACGATCGCTTCGCGAGCGGAAAGGATGGCTCCGAACAGCACGCCCATGCCGAGCGCGAAGAAGCCCCACTCCATTGACAGCAGCGAGGTGAGGAGTCCGCGTCGGCTGGTCGGGACCCATCCGATGTCGGCGGAGAGGTTTCGCAGACCCGGCACCCTGGCCGCCATTCCGATCAGGTGCCCGGGCAGTCTCGATCGGTGCAGGGCCTCGAGCGCCGCGACGGTCGCCGGAATGCCGAGCAGCCACGCGGGACCGCCGAGGTGGGCTCCGATGATCGAGATCGAGATACCGACTGCCATCCAGAGGGTCGTGAAGTTCTGGAACAGGTTGGCAGCCACCACCCGGGTGGGAGGATGTGACGCGTTCATCGCATGGGCCTGGTAGACGACGCCCCAGATCTTGCCAGGAAGGTAGCGGACGATCTGCGCCTGCATGTAGATGGTCATCGCCGCGAGTCGCCCTGCTGTCGGTCTCTCCGCGGTGGACAGTGATTCCAGCGACAGGACGTGGTAGGCAGCCTGGGCGATGTACATGGGGATCAGCGTGACCGTGGACAACACGATCTCCCGCCAGCCGAGCGCTGCGGTCGCAGATCGGATGTCCGTCCAGGACCCCGACAGGGTCGATCCGATATAGGCGATCGCGACTGCCACGATGGTCGTGCCGGCTGCGGTCTTGGCGATGCGCATTCCGTGCCGCTTGCTGCGCACGGCATCCGTCCCGGTTCCGGCTCTACCCGCCATGCTCGACATCCCGCGCCAGACTACCCCGGCCGGCTGCGCCAGACGACGGTCCGAGTCGCAGCGATCACACGCGAGACATCCTCATCGCTCAGTCTCGGTGAGAGCGGGATGCTGACAGTCTGTCTGCCGATTCTCATGGCATTCGGCCACTGTTCGGGCTCCCATCCGAATCGTTCGCGATAGAAAGGATGCTCCGCGACGGAAAGATAGTGCACACCGGTCCCGATTCCGCGTGCGGTCATCGCGTCGAGGAAGGCATCGCGGCCGATGCCGGCTTGCGCCTCGTCGATTCCGATCGTGTACAGATGGTATGCGTGGCGGGTTTCGGCCGGCGGGGCCGCAGGCAGTTCGATCGGCAGTGCCGCTAGTTCCTCGTCGTAGCGGCGCCAGATTTGCTCGCGGCGGGACCAGCTGGACTCGACCCGCGCCAACTGGTGCACACCAAGGGCCGCCTGCAGGTCCATCATGTTGTACTTGAACCCGCATTCGATGACCTGATAGTGCTTGAACCCCTTGTCGCTGAATCGGCTCCATGCGTCCTTCGACATCCCATGAAGCGCCAGGATGCGGGCTCTCGAAATCAGATGCTCGTCGCGGGCGATCACCATGCCGCCCTCGCCCGTGACCACGTTCTTGGTCACGTAGAAGCTGAAGCAGCCAAAATCCCCGAAGGTTCCCGCCTGTTTCCCCCGCCATTGCGTCTCCACCGCATGAGCGCAGTCTTCGATGACCACGAGATCGTGGCGTTTGGCAATCGACATCAGCCTGTCCATGTTGCATGCGCGGCCTGCCAGGTGGACCGGGATGATCGCCCGCGTGCGGGGCGTGATCGCCGCCTCGACGGCATCGGGGTCGATGTTCTGGGTGCGAGCATCGACGTCCGCGAGCACCGGTGTCAGGCCGGCGTGCAGGATCGCGTTCACTGTTGCGCAAAAGGTCAGCGGCGTGGTGATGACCTCGCTGCCCGGCGGCAGGTCGGCGGCGACCATGCTGACGTGCAGTGCGGCCGTGCACGAGTTCACCGCCGCGGCCTGCCAGGCCTCGCAGCCCTTGTAGGCCGCGAACTCGCGTTCGAATCGCGCCACCCGCGGCCCGGTGCCGATCCATCCGGAGCGCAGGGTCGCCACCACTTCCGCGATGTCTTCTTCGCGGAGATCCGGCGCCCCGAACACGATGAAGGGATCGTTCATGGGCGGGCTGACTCCTGCTGGGGGCTGGGTTGGTCGCGGTCCCCGGATGGCGTGGCGAGCGAATCGACGTACGCCTCGAACTGCCCGATCGCGCGCATCGTGGCCAGATCTCCGGAGCCGACAGTCTCGCGCAGCCGCTGCAAGGTGGCCCGGCTCGCGGCGAGATCGCCGCGCGTCGCATGGAGCTGGAACACCAGCACGCCGACACCGGCGTTCCAGGCGCTCGCCTCCCACGCGGCCTGCGCCTCGCGCGCCGCGGCCCCGAAGTCCGACTGGCTGGCGAGCAGGCGCGCGACGTTGTACCGCGTCCGCCACATCTCGTGGTCGGTTGCGTCCTGCGGCGAGCCTTCGAGCATCGCGTAGCCGACCGCCAGCGCATCGGCGGCGACCGGCCAGCGGCACGCCCGCGTTTCGGTCCGCTGGGCGAGGCTTTCGAAGGCCGCCATCTCGGCGAGCAGGATGCGCTGCTGCGCGGGCGCGCGGGCGACCTCCAGCGGCCCGGGATCCGGCAGCGGTCGATCCGAGAGGCAGGCGGCGGTCAGTCGCAGCAGCGCCAGCGTCCTCGGCGACGGCGGCGACGGCGCGGACGCCGCCATCGCGATGTGTTCCAGGGCGCCCGGCAGGTCGCCGGCGCTCGCTGCGGCGACGGCCAGTCGGGCGCGCAGGCGCGGAGAGTGGGGGTTCTGGGCGACGGCCTGGGCTTCGCGGACGGCCGGGTCGCCCCAGACGCGCGCCCGGGCATGGGTGGCTGCCGCATAGGTCAGCAGCATCGCCAGCGCGAGGATCGGCCCGGTGCGCGCGAAGGCGACCGTGGGGGTGGGCAGTCGCTTGCCGGCCGCGATGGCGAGCGAGGCGACAGCCACGAGAACGCCCGCCGACGGCAGGTAGTTTCGGTGTTCGAAGTAGAGCTCCAGCGGCAGCACCGTGGACTCGACGATGTGCCCGGCGAGGAACAGCAGCACGCCGCCCAGCACCCCGGGCGCAACGCGCCGCGCGGCGAACGCGCCGGCCACCACGCCGAGCCATGCCAGCAGGGCCAGCAGCGTGGCGGGCGGCTGCAGCAGGGACTGCGACTTCTGCAGATCGTCGTGGATCAGCCCCATGGATGGTCCGAACGGCAGCAGGATCTGTCCGACGTAGTCCCAGAGGATCCGCGGCTGGGTCAGCAGCCGCTCGGCCAGGGTGAAGTCCCGGGCCGCGTATCCGGCCATCACGATCGAGGGGTCGGCCACCAGTGCTGCCACGGCGACCAGTCCCGGAAGGACGAGGAACAGGCCGAAGAAGGCCAGTCTGCGGCGGTGCTCGACGAGGGTCCGGCGGTTGCGGAACCAGCCGATCTCGATCGCCGCCGCCAGCGCCGGCGCAAGGACGCCGTTTTCCTTGCTCAGAGCCGCAAGCAGGGTGAAGGCGGGGAACAGCACGAACCACAGCGGGAACCAGCCGCTGCGTCCCTGCTCGATCCGAACGCGGCCGGCCACGTAGCAGGCGAGTGCGGCGAGCACGAAAAGCGTGCTGAGGATCGCCATCCGCTGCACCGCGTACAGCACCACGCTGGCGTGGATCGGCAGGCTCGCCCACCACAATGCGAACGCGATGCCGGCCAGCGCGGCGGCGCCCGCCCCGAGGTCGGTCTGGCGCAGCAGCAGGCGAGCCGCGACGAGCGCGACCAGCGCGGCGCACAGCAGGTGCAGCACCACGTTGGTGCGCAGGAACGCGACCGGATCGACGCCCCACAGCCGTGCATCGAGCAGAAAACTGGCCATTGCGACCGGCCTCCCCAAGGGGCCTGACCGGTTTCCGGTCAGCACCGCGGAAGTCGTGATGTCGCCGGCCAGGTAGCGATGCAGCGCCTTGAAGTTCTCGCCATCGTCGAGCTGGAAGCCGGCGGACAGTCCGGGCAGGAAGGCCCACACGATGATGGCGCAGGCGATGGCGCCGGCGGCAAGTACGGCGGGTCTGGAGTCGTAGCGGATCATTCGGATTCCAGTGCCCGTTGGTCGCGGACGCGCAGGCAATCATGACATGCACGGCCCTGTCATGGCGGTCGCCTGGACGATCAGCCGCCTGGCGCGTCCGCGGCTGTGCAGAGAGACGGCATGCCGGCGTCGTCGGTTCTCACTATGCTAGGTCCATGCCTGCGTCGATGCCTACACGAGCCGTCGCCCTAGATCCTTTCGCGCCGCGAACTGCGGCCCGACCGCGCGTTCACCGATGAGCCCGTCGCGCGCCCTCCTGCGCGGCGGTTCGCTGTGCCTGCCCGCGGCAGCCGCGGCACTCGTGGCCGGCTGGACCTTCAGCGACTTCGGCCCGCCGGGATGGTTCACCGATGCGCTGGAATACCTCTGGTTCGCCGACTTCTACCGGCAATGGTTCGACGGTGCGCCGTCGAGCGTGGCGACCGAGGCCTTCCAGACGACGCGTTTTCCGCCGCTGTTGCCGTTGCTGCTCGCGGGCTTCGGCGCCGGCAGCGCGGACCCGGGGCCGTCGGGGGTGCTGATGGCGGTCATGTTCACCGCCTGTGCCGCGCTCGCGACTGCATGGGCGCGGCGCGAGGTCGGCGGTGTCCTGGCGCCGGTGCTGTGCGGCCTGGCCGTGGCGATCAGCCCCGGATGGTTCCTGCTGCAGCAGATTTCGCCGGTGTCGGAGCCGCTGATGCTCGCCCTGGTGCTGGCCGCGCTGCTGTTGGCGCGGGCGGGGCCCATGACGCGCGGCCGGGCGCTGGCGCTGGCCCTCGTGGCCGGCACAGTGCCGCTGGCGCGCAGCATCGGCATCGCGCTCATGCTGCCGGTGGTCCTTCACCTGGCCGCCGATCGCGGCCTGGGCCGCTGGCGCTGGGCGCTCGCCGCGCTGACCGTGCTGCCATTCGCCGCCTGGACGGCGTTCCGCATCGGCTTGCCGCAGGCGCAGCGCTACTCGGATTCGCTTTCGCTGTCGAACGTGCTCGACGCTTTTGGTGGCGTCCGCGGCTGGCTGCTCGGGCAGCCGCTGCGCATGGTCGAGGGCGCCGCCGGGGCGTTCGCGATGGTTCCGGGCGTGCTGCTGCAGGCGATTGCCGGCGGAATCGCCGCGCTTGCGCTGCTTGCGGCCTGCGCGGGCTGGCGCCGGGTCGACGCCCGGTTCCTGATCCTCTATTGCGGCATCGTCTTCGCGTGGCCGTTCCCGGCCGAGGCGGCGCGCCTGATGGTCCCGCTGCTGCCGGTGGCGCTGGTGCTCGCTGCCCGGGGCGCATGCATGGTCGCGCAGCGGCTGTGGCCGCAGGTTGGCGCTGCGCCGCGCGGATCCCTGGCGATCATCGCGTCGCTCGCTGTCGCCGTGTCCTTGCCGGATGCCGGACGGGTTGCGGGCTTCGCGCTGCGTTCCGTCGACCCGCAGTTGGAGCCCTACAAGCGCACCGCCGGCTATTTCCTCGCGCGCGAGGAGCGTGTCGCCGACGAGGCGCTGGAGTTCTCGGCCCGCCTTGTCGCGGCGATGCAGGTACTGCCCGACCACGTGCCGGCCGGCGCCTGCGTGTACACCATCAACCCGCAGATGACTTATCACCTCGGCCGTGTCCGTGCCGTCGCGGTGCCGCCGGGGATCGTCGACACTGCCACCGCGCGCCAGCGGCTGACGCGTTGCCGCTACCTGCTGGCGATGGTCGCCCCGTCGGCCCAGAATACCGAGCCGCCGATGTATCCGGCCGCCTCGATCGGCGGATTCTCGGAGCCATTGTTCATCTCGTTCATGGAAGTGGACGGACGGCGGCAGCCCGCCGTGGGACTGTTCGACCTGCAGCGCCTGCAGTCCGGCGACTGAAGCGGAAGCTCCTGCGCGCCGCGCGCCATCGCAGGGCTCGCCTGCCGAGCGCCGTCGGCGGGTCCATCGCGGCGCCGCAGGGGCGAGTCGAAAGGTTGGCTGCCCATGACGCGTCGGAAGCCACGCGTCTTGAAACGCGGCCAGGGGGCGAAAAAAACTCCGGCCCGATGGGCCGGAGTCCAGAGCGTGCAAAGCGCCTGCCGCGTCAGCGGGCGGGCCGATGACGCATCAGCGACAGCGCTGCGGCAGGAAGCGGTCGGCCACGGTGCCGGTGTTGCAGGTCCACGTGACAGCTCCGTTGGCGAAGGTCGGCGTAAGGATCAAGGTGCTTGTGTTGACGGCCGCATCGATGTTCTGGTACGTGACTTGGATTGTGCCGCCGGCGCCGACCACCACGCTGGTCACGAAAGTCGAGGCGATCGTTGGACCGAGCCCGGCTTCGCCGTTGTTGGTGGGAAAGGTACCACCCGAAAGACGGGTCTCTGCGACTGCCGAGGTGGCGGCGGCGGCGAGGCTCATGCCTTCCGAAACGCGGGCGCGGATCGTGTAGTCCGAGTAGGCCGGGACGGCGATGACCAGCAGGATGCCGATGATCGCGACCACGATCATCAGTTCGATCAGGGTAAAGCCTTGCATCTTCTTCATGGGATTCCTCGTTCGATGTGGGTTGCGCAGGAGCAGGTGCAGCGGCGTGCAGGCCCCGCGGGCCCACCCCGGCCTGTTCTGGCCCGGGGGGTTCCGCCGCTGGGGAAGATTAAAGCACGCGTCGTGCCAAGTCTGGCGGGTTCACTTTTCTTTCCATGATTGTGTTTCGCCAGTGCCTTTCCGGGAGGGCGCGATGCCGGATCGGGCGGCTCGGGGTGACAGGCTGTTACGGGGGGCGCCGGCGACAGGCCGGCTGGGGGCGCATGATCCGACGCCCTGGGGCGCAATATGACGCGGAGCGTCGCATTGCGCCCTGCGGATTCGAGCCGCCCGATCAGTCGATGCCGAGCTTCTTCAGCCGGTAGCGCAGCGCCCGGAAGGTGATGCCCAGTTTCCGGGCGGCGGCGGTCTTGTTGTAGCGGGTCTCCTGCAGCGCCTGGAAAATGGCTTCGCGCTCGAGACTCTCCACGTAGTCGCCGAGGGACCGGCCGGTGAGCGTCCCGGGGGCGGCCGGCGCGGCGACCGGCGGCGGTGCGGTGCTGCCTCCCTTCGGCAGCAGGCGCAGGTCCTCCACCTCGATCACGCCGCGGTCGCACAGCGCGACGGCACGCTCGAGCACGTTCTCCAGTTCGCGCACGTTGCCTGGAAAGTCGTACTCGTCGAGCGCCGCGACCGCGCGCGCCGACAGCGCGGGACGTTCGACGCCGAAGTCGGCGGCGATCCGGTCCAGGAAGCGGGTGGTCAGTTGCGGGATATCGGCGCGCCGCTCGCGCAGCGGCGGCACCCGTACCTCGATCACGTTGATGCGGTAGTACAGGTCCTGCCGGAATGCCCCCTGGTCGACCAGCCGAGCGAGGTTCTTGTGCGTCGCCGACAGGATGCGCACGTCGACCGGAACCTCCTGCCGCGCGCCGATCGGACGCACCGCCTTTTCCTGGATCGCGCGCAGCAGCTTGACCTGCATGTGCATCGGCAGGTCGGCGACCTCGTCGAGGAACAGGGTGCCGCCGTTGGCGGCCTGGAACAGTCCGTCCTTGTCGGCGCCGGCGCCGGTGAAGCTGCCCTTGCGGTGGCCGAAGAACTCGCTTTCCATCAGTTCGCCGGGGATTGCGCCGCAGTTGACCGGCACGAAGGGCCCGCCGGTCCGCGGGCCGCTGTCGTGGATCAGGCGCGCGACCAGCTCCTTGCCGACCCCGGACTCGCCGCTGATGTACACCGGCGCCTGGCTGCGCGCGACCTTGGCGATGGTGGCGCGCACCGCCGCCATCGGCGGCGACTCGCCAACCAGCGGACCACCGGCGGCCACCGCGGGTTCGGTCCGTCGTTCCTCGTGCAGCTTGAGCGCCGACTGCACCAGGCGCCTGAGCACCGCGAGGTCGACCGGCTTCGAGACGAAGTCG
>DHLY01000079.1:17109-17286 GCA_002405525.1 Proteobacteria bacterium UBA4656 | reverse complement strand
GCACCGCGATCGGCACGCCGGGGTGGCGCTGTGCCACGTGCTCGACCAGCTCCAGTCCGGTGCCGTCGGGCATCCGCATGTCGGTCAGGCAGAACGCATAGTGGCCCTCCGCGAGGCGTTGCTTCGCGGCGGCCACGTTCGGCGCGGCATCGACCGTCAGCCCCAGTCGACCGAGGG
>DHLY01000079.1:8804-16907 GCA_002405525.1 Proteobacteria bacterium UBA4656 | reverse complement strand
CCGGGGCGGATCGCTCCTGCGGGAGCCGGCCCTGATGCTAGCCGAAGGCGGGTCAGTGGCGCAGCAGGGGCCCGCCGCATGGGGCGACGCATCGCCGCGGCGGCGGCCAGCACGGGCCCATCCGCTGCCGGAAAGGGCCGCGCGCGGTCGACCCGGCAGCCGGTACTGACGGTGGCCGGCAGCTTCGACTGCGGTGGTCCATGCGCGCTGCAGGCCTGCCGCGGAGGATCAGCGCGCGTCGCGAACGGTCCCCGGCGGGGCGCCCGCGGTCAGGTCGCCGCGGGCCGACGCCGGCACGGCAGGCCCGCTGGCCGCCGCCAGCGTGATCCGGAAGCAACTGCCGCCGCCTGCCACCGGTACGAAGTCGAGCGCACCCTGGTTGGCCTCGCACAACTGGCGGGCGATGTACAGGCCGAGCCCGCTGCCGTGCTCGCTGGTGGTGTAGAAGGGCTCGAAGATCTGCGCCACGGCCCGCTTCGGGATTCCGGGGCCGCGATCGACCACCTCGACCACCGGCGGGCCGTTCTCGGAGAGCCGGCGCGCGACGACCGTCACGTGCGCGGGCTGTCCCGGCTGACGGCCATAGCGGCGCGCGTTCTGCACCAGGTTCCACACCACCTGCTGCAGCTGTCCGGGATCGACCGTCGCCGCCAGCGGGCGCGGCGGCGTCACCGCGCGTACCTCGTCCGCCTCCTGCGGCTGGGTGCTGCGGTACTCCTCCACGAACTGCGCCGCCCAGGCGGACAGGTCTACCGACTCCGGCTTCGAGCGCTCGCGGCGCGACAGCTGGAGAATGTTCTCGATGATCGAGTTCACCCGCATGCCCTGGGCGCGGATGATCTCCACCAGGCGCTGGTCCGCGCGCTGGATGTCGCCCGATTCGGCGAGCAGCTGGGCCGCATGGGAGATCGCCGCCAGCGGGTTGCGGATCTCGTGCGCGATGCTCGCCGACAGTCGGCCCAGCGACGAAAGGGTGATCTGTTCCGCCTGCCGAGACAGCAGCGAGCTGTCGTCGAGAAACACGATGGTGTTGTCCTCGTTGCCCACGCCCAGTCGCAGGAAGCGCGGGATGATCTCCGGCCGTCCCTCGGCGAGCGTCACCGGGCTGGGGTCGACCTTGCCGAAGGTGCGCCACTGGGCCAGCCGGCGCGCGACCTCGGGAGCGATCGAGCCGAGGTCGCGCTGCGCCTGAGCGGGATTGCCGATCAGTCGCCATGCGGCCTCGTTGACCTGGTGGATCTGGTCGCCGGCGTCGACCACCAGCACGCCGGTGCGCATACGCTTGATGATGAGGTCGTTCAGCCGGGTGAGGCTCGCGAGGTCGGTCTCCTGGCGCGCCACGCGTTCCTCGGTCTCGCTGACCCGGCGGCGCAGCATCTGCAGCAGGCCGGTGACGACCAGATAGGCCAGGCCGAACAGCGCGCTCTCGGTCCAGGTGCTGGCATCCCCGGTATGCAGCAGCGAGGAGCCGACCACAGCGCCGCTGGCGGCCAGCGCGAATGCGAATCCGATGCGCTGCGGCAGCAGCAGAGCCGCGCAGCTGACATTGACCAGGAACAGCGCTGCGATGCCGGCGTCCAGCCCGTCGATCGCATACAGCGCGGACGTCGCCGTCAGCAGGTCCAGCACCAGGCCGAGGTGCACCAGGCGGCGACGGTCGCCACGCGCCCGCTGCGCGTACAGCAACAGCGACAGTGCCCCGGCCGCATACACCAGCGCCGCGGCCTGCGCCGTGAACGGGGTGGCGAGCAGGATCAGGCGCGTCGCCAGCGGGCTGAAGCAGAAGCCCAGCAGCAGCGCGGATTCGAGAACCCGGAAGAGGTCGAACAGGTACAGCTCGCGGCGCGTGATCGCGTCGGGCGCGGCAAGGCGGTCGTCGATGGTCGCGGGTCGCAGGACGGGCGAGCGCTTGCGCACCGGTGCCGGGTTCCTCGGATGAACGATGGGGAGTATACGGTCCGCAGCGGGTCCCGCCGGCCCGGGCGCCGCTGCGGGTGGTCCGGGCGACCGTCCGGTGCGCTCGCCCCGCAGGCGCGGCCGCGCCTATCCGATTGCTCTCGCTTGCGTCACAATATTGCGCGTTTTCCGGGCCTCTGCGGCCCGTGCGCCCGCCGGCTCGCGCCGCCCCAGCCCAGGACCCCGCATGAACTTCCACGAGTACCAGGCCAAGGATCTGTTCGCCGAGTTCGGCATCGCCGTGCCCAAGGGGCAGGTCGCTTCCTCGCCCGACGAGGCGCGTTCGGCCGCCATCGCGCTGGGTGGCCAGCAGTGGGTGGTGAAGGCCCAGATCCACGCCGGCGGCCGCGGCAAGGCCGGCGGCGTGAAGCTCACGAAGTCGCCGGACGAGACCCGCGAGGTCGCCGCGAAGATGCTCGGCACCGCGATGCAGACCTACCAGTCCGGCGGCCGCGCGCTGCCGGTGGACAAAGTGCTGATCTCCGAGGCCAACGACATTGCGCAGGAGCTCTATCTGTCCATCCTCGTCGACCGCGCCAGCAAGTGCGTGCAGTTCATCGCTTCTGCCGCCGGCGGCGTCGATATCGAGCAGGTCGCGCGCGAGACGCCGGAGAAGATCCACCTGATCAACGTCGACTACGTCGAGGGACTGCAGCCCTACCACTGCCGCAAGGCAGCGTTCGCGATGGGCTTGAACGCCAAGCAGGCTACGCAGCTGACGAAAATCATGCAGGGCTTGTACCGCATGTTCAACGCGCTGGATCTCTCGCTCGTAGAGCTGAACCCGCTCGCGGTCGTCACCAGCGGCGACCTCATCGCGCTCGACGGCAAGGTCAACGCCGACGAGAACGCGCTGTTCCGCCACCCCAAGCTGGAGCAGATGCGCGACATCCGCCAGGAGGACCCGACCGAGGCGCAGGCCGCCAATTTCGGCGTCAACTACGTGCAGATGGACGGCAACATCGGCTGCATGGTCAACGGCGCGGGGCTGGCGATGGCGACCATGGACGTGATCAAGCTCGCCGGCGGCGAGCCCGCCAACTTCCTCGACGTCGGCGGCGGCGCTAACAAGGAACGCGTGGTGCAGGCGTTCAAGCTGATCCTGTCGTCGGACAAGGTGAAGGCGATCCTGATCAACATCTTCGGCGGCATCGTGCGCTGCGACATGATCGCCGAGGGCGTGATCGCCGCGGTCAAGGAAGTGGGCCTGAACATCCCCGTGGTGGTGCGCCTCGAAGGCACCAACGTGGAGAAGGGGCGCGAGCTGCTGGCCCATTCGGGCCTCAAGATCACGCCGGCCACCGACCTCAACGACGCCGCCGCCAAGGCCGTGGCCGCGGCGCGCGGCTGAGGCCCAACCCCGGCACCGACAACCAAGCCGGAGCCTGGCGGGAGCGGCGCGCGCCGCGATTTCTCCGCCCCGCTCCGGTCGCCACTCGAAGCGAATCAGGAATCCCCATGAGCGTCCTCGTCGACAAGAACACCCGCCTGATCGTGCAGGGCTACACCGGCCAGCAGGGCACCTTCCACGCCGAGCAGATGATCGCCTACGGCACTCGCCTCGTCGGCGGCGTCACGCCCGGCAAGGGCGGCACGAAGCATCTCGATCGCCCGGTGTTCGACACCGTCGCCGATGCGGTCAAGGCCACCGGCGCCGATGCCTCGGTGATCTACGTGCCGCCGCCGTTCGCGGCCGACGCCATCCTGGAGGCGGCCGACGCCGGCCTCAAGGTCATCGTCGCGATCACCGAAGGAATTCCCGTCCTCGACATGTTGAGGGTGAAGAACGTCCTCAAGGGCAAGCCCGGCGTCACCCTGGTCGGCCCCAACTGTCCCGGCGTGATCACGCCGGGTGAGTGCAAGATCGGCATCATGCCCGGGCACATCCACCAGCCGGGCAAGGTCGGCATCGTCTCGCGCTCCGGCACGCTGACCTACGAGGCCGTGTTCCAGACCACCAACGCGGGGCTGGGCCAGTCGACCTGCATCGGCATCGGCGGCGACCCGATCAACGGGCTGAACTTCATCGACTGCCTCAAGCTCTTCCAGGGCGACCCGCAGACGGAAGGCATCATCATGGTCGGCGAGATCGGCGGCAGCGCCGAGGAAGAGGCCGCCGAATTCATCAAGGCCCACGTCACCAAGCCGGTCGTGTCGTTCATCGCCGGGTCCAGCGCGCCCCCGGGCAAGCGCATGGGCCACGCCGGCGCCATCGCATCCGGCGGCAAGGGCACGGCGGCCGGCAAGTTCGCCGCGCTGGAAGCGGCCGGCGTCACCACGGTGAAATCCCCGGCCGACCTCGGCAGGGCGATCGTCGCGCGGCTGCGCTGACCGCGGGCTGCCCTCGCAGTGTCCGCAGCGGTGGCTCCTGTCCTACGCACGGCCGTTCGCGCGTGAAGTTCCGCGCCGACATCGAAGGTCTCCGCGGACTGTCGATCGTGCTGGTGGTTCTCGCGCACTCCGGCATTCCCGGACTGCAGGGGGCTTCATCGGCGTCGACGTCTTCTTCGTTATCTCCGGATATCTGATCACCGGCTGCTGCTCGAGGCGCTGCACGACGGCGGTCGGGTCGATGCGTGGCGGTTCTACGCGCGCCGCGTGAGGCGACTGCTGCCGGCCTTCATTTTGATGGTGGCCACGACCCTCGTGGTCGCCACGGCATTACTGTCGCCGGCGGAAGTCGCCCGGCATGCACGAGAGGCTGCGTGGGCGTCCGCGTGGGCCACCAATTTGTTTCAGGTGGCCAACGACACGGACTATTTCGCGTCTGCGCGCGAGACCGGGCTCTTCCTCCATACCTGGTCGCTGGCGGTCGAGGAGCAGTTCTATCTGGCTTGGCCGCTGGTGCTGTGGCTTGCGTGGAAGGTTGCCGGCGGGGATCGCGCGCTGCGATGGACCCTGGCGCTCGTGCTGGTCGGCGGATTCGCCTATGGGCTGTACGCCACGACGAGCGACCCGGTGGCGGCATACTTCCTTCCCCACGTCCGCGCTTGGCAGTTTGCGACGGGAGCAATCGTGTATCTCGTCGGCGACACCTTCGTTCCAAGGTCGGGCGCCTGGGCCTCGGCATTGGCAACGGCCGGAATCACGGCGATTCTCGGTGGCGCCCTGCTGATCGGTGATTCGACGCCATATCCTGGGTCGGCGGCGCTGGCGCCGACCCTTGGTGCCGCTGCGTTGCTGCTTGCCGGACCGGGCGGCGGCGGGATCGTTTCGCGGACTCTTGCGTCTCGCATCCCGACTGCCATCGGGCGGATTTCCTACAGTTGGTATCTGTGGCATTGGCCCGCCCTGGTTCTGGCGGCCGAACTGGCGCCCGCTGACGGCAGAGCCCGCGCGGTCGCGGTCGCCGCCTCGCTGGTCGTTGCGGCGATCGCATTCCATTGCGTGGAGGACCCGCTGCGCCGGAGCCGTCGCGGCCCTCCGCGAATGGTGGTCCTGATCGGCGTGATGGCATCGTTGTTGCTGGTCGCCTTCTGCAGTTTGATCCATCGCTCGCATCGCGAGCCCGCCGATCCGGAGATCGCGCCCGCGCATCCGATTGTCGCCCAGATCGCCGTCCCGGAAATCTATGCGGCAGGCTGCGACCAGTGGTACCACTCCGCAGCGCTGACCCCATGCCGCATCGAATTGGCCGGCGAAAGCGCGCCGACGGCCGTCGTCATCGGCGACAGCATCGGGCTGCAGTGGTACCCGGCGCTGGTTGACACTTTCCGGACCGGCGGCTGGAACATGGTCGTACTCACCAAGTCGGCCTGTGCAATGGTCGATCGCCCTTTCCACTACGCCCGCATCCGGCGCGAGTACACCGAGTGTGCGCGGTGGCGGGACGCCGCCGTCGAGTACATCCGCGCCGCGTCGCCGCCGGTCGTCGTGGTCGGATCCTCAGGCACCTATCCGTTCGACGTGGCGACTTGGCGCGCTGGCTCCGCGGACTTCCTGCGAAGAATTGCTGTGCCCGGACGACGGATTGCCGTGCTGGGCCCCACGCCGAGTCTGCCCTTCGACGCGCCGTCCTGCCTCATGCGGGGGCGCGATGGGCTTCCGCTCGGTCCCGAGACGGACGATTGCGCAGTCCCGCTGTCCGGGATCGCGTTCGCAGAAGTCGAGGGCGCGCTTCGCGATGCCGTTGCCGCAACGCCCGGTGCGACCTACATCGACGGCGCTGCGATCGCATGCCCGGACAGTCGCTGCGCGGCATGGCGCGATGGGCAGCTTGTGTTCCGCGACACCCAGCATCTCAATGCAGCGTACGCCTCGGCGCTTGCACCGCGGCTCAGAGCCGAACTGGAGCCGCTGCTAAAGGGCGCTGCTGCGAATCGCGAGTGATCTGAGGTCGATCGCATCACCACGGATACGCGCGCGCGATCTCCAGCACCTCGCCGCTGTCCCGGCGCACGATGACGGTCATGTCGCGACTGCGGGCTACCAGCGGCAGCCAGCCGACGTCATCGCCCGGGAACGCCGTGCGCACGCGCCGGACCTCGGCGGCTTCGTCCGCCCTCCCTCGCAGGGCGGAGAGCGGTTTCGCCCTGCGGCCGGCTTGCGCCGCTTGGTCGGCGTAGGGCACGTAGAACTTCGGGAACCGCTCGAGGTCACCGTTACCGGCCACAAAGCTGCGCAGGACCCGCTCGACATCCGCCGGATCTTCCGGGTTCCTGGCGCCAACCCAGACCGGACCGGTCCAGGGGCGGCGCGAGTACTCCGCGCGCGGGGCTTCCGCCAGCCGCTCGTCGGCGAGCTGGTTTGCGCCGACGGCAACGAATCGATCGGCTACGAACACCACGTAGGCCGGCCGCGCCGCCGAGATCACCCACAGGCCATAGGCCAGAAAAGCGGCCTGCAGCATGGCGATGATGGCAAGGTCGAACTTCATCCCCGGCTTTCCGGAGCGGAACACCAGCAGGGTCAGGATCGGACCGGCCACGATGTCGATCGCGACGAGGATGAAGGTCAGGCGCTCGCCGCCCCCGGCCTCGTAGAGCGGGCCCGGGTACCAGACCAGGAGCAGCAGCGAGACCACCGCGACGGCGACCACCGCACTGAGCGCAAGGTGGGCGCCAGCGGCGCGCCAGCGGGTCATCGGCGGGTTCGGGGACATCGACACCTCTCGGGACGCGGCGAACGCGGGGATGTCGCGACCGGTTTCAAGGCCTGGCCGTGCTGGCCTGCCGGGGCCCGTCGGATTAGGCTGCACTTCATGTTTCGTCTCGCCCTCGCCCAGTTCGACTTCCCCGTCGGCGATGTCGCCGGCAACGCCCGGCGGATCGCGGCCCTGATCGCGCAGGCGCGCGACGAGTGGCGCGCCGACGTGGTGCTGTTTCCGGAACTGGCGCTGTGCGGCTACCCGCCGGAGGACCTGCTGCTACGGCCGTCGTTCCTCGCCGCCTGCGAGGCCGCGCTGGCCGCGGTCGCGGACGCCGCGCGCGGGATCGTCGCCGTGGTCGGCTGGCCGCAGAGCGCGGGCGCGGTGGTCTACAACGCGGCCAGCGTGCTGCGCGACGGCCGCGTCACGCAGACCTATCGCAAGCGCGAGCTGCCCAACTACGCGGTGTTCGACGAGCGGCGCTGGTTCGAGGTCGACCCCGACCGCGAGGACTGCGTGTTCGAGGTCGCCGGGGTGCGCTGCGGTCTGGTGATCTGCGAGGACCTCTGGTTCGCGGAGCCGCTCGCCTCCACCGTCCGCGGCGGGGCCGAGCTGGTGCTGGTCCCCAATGCCTCGCCCTTCGAGCGCGACAAGCACCTCCAGCGCGACCAGCTGCTCGAGCAGCGCGCGCGGGAGTCGGGCGCGGCGATCGCCTACCTCAACCTGGTCGGCGGGCAGGACGCGCTGGTGTTCGACGGCGCTTCGGTGCTGGCCGACGGCGATGGCACGGTGCATCCGGCCGCCGCCGCGTTCGCCGACCACTGGCTCGTGGCCGACTTCGATCGCGCGACGCGACGCCTCGCGACTGTCCAGTGGCCGGTGGAGCCCGACGAGAGCCGCGACGCACTGGCCTGGCGCGCGGTGGTGCGGGGCACGCGCGACTATTGCCGCAAGAACGGCTTCGACCGCGTCTGGCTGGGGCTGTCGGGCGGCATCGACTCCGCGCTGGTGCTGGCGATCGCGGTCGACGCGCTGGGCGCGGCGAACGTCACCGCGGTGCG
>DHLY01000079.1:2800-8610 GCA_002405525.1 Proteobacteria bacterium UBA4656 | reverse complement strand
GTGCGCCTGCTCACGGTGCCGATCGAGCCCGCCTTCGAGGGCCTGCTGGCCGCATTGGCGCCCTCGTTCGCGGGGCGCGCACCGGACCTGACCGAGGAGAACCTGCAGTCGCGCGCGCGGGGCGCGCTGATGATGGCGCTGGCGAACAAGTTCGGCGGCCTGCTGCTGACCACCGGCAACAAGAGCGAGTACGCGGTCGGCTACGCGACGATCTACGGCGACATGTGTGGCGGGTATGCGCCGCTGAAGGACCTCTACAAGACCGAGGTCTACGCGCTCGCGCGCTGGCGCAACACGGTGGCGGGTCCGACCGCGGTCCCGCAGGGTGCGATCGACCGTCCGCCGTCGGCCGAGCTGCGGCCGGACCAGCGCGACCAGGATTCCCTGCCGCCCTATGACGTGCTGGACGCGATCCTTTTCCGCCACGTCGACCAGGAGCAGTCGCGCGACGAAATCGTCGCCGCCGGGTTCGATGCCGCGACGGTCGACCAGGTGCTGCGGCTGGTGCGGGTCAGCGAGTGGAAGCGCCACCAGGCGGCACCCGGGCCCAAGGTCTCGCGCCGCGCCTTCGGGCGCGAGCGCCGCTATCCGATCACCAGCGGTTGGCGCTGAACCGGGTCCGTAACAACTCCGGCCAAAGCGCACTTTCTCGCCGACCATTCCGGCGAATCCGGGCAGTTCTGTAAAAAAAACGCGCTCTGACCCCGGTCTTCACATCGTGCGCTTGGGCGCCACCACCCGGATCAGTCCGTCGGCGGGCGAGTGGGCCGCAGCCAGCGCGAGGTCATGACGGGCGAAGGCATCCGGCCCGCGCCATTCGCCCGACAGCGCGCGCACGGCCATCAGGACCCGCACCAGGCGGTCGAAGTCCTCGGCGAGCCGCGCGAACAGACCGGCCAGGGCCGCGCGCATCTCGTCGGCGAGCTGCGCATAGGCGCCACGGCCAAGGTCGATGAAGTAGCCCAGGTCCACGCGACGTCGCTGCGCTGCTTCGGGGTAGAGGCCGGCCAGCAGCAGGCAGCGGTCACCGACGTCGCGCAGTTCGTCCACGCGGCGGCGGCCTGAGCGCTGCAGGGCCTCGAGCAGTTCCAGCGCCATCGTGCGGTGGGCGAGCGGGGCGTCGCGATGGTGGCGCATCAGGGTGAACACGAGGTAGCTCTCCGCGTCCTCGTCGAGGCGCTGCTGCGCGCGCTGCTCGCCCTCGCGCACGAGGTTGTGCCAGAGGTTCGTGCCTTCGCCGGTGAGGATCTCGCCCATGCTCCGCTCCTGCTGTCCGATCCGGACATCGGCCCTCGCGGCACGCGCCTTGAGCGCCGATGGATGAGGGTGTAGCAGACGCTGCGCTCCGCGTCCTGCCAGCACTCGGAAGCGGCGGCTGCCAGCGCGGGGGCGCCCGTGGTCTTGACGTTCCGGCCACGGGGCGGCTGAGACAAAGCGTGCCCAGACCGGCCCAGGATCCCGCCATGCGTCGTCCGCACGCCCTCGCTGCCGTGATCGCCCTTGCCTCCGGCGCCGCGACCGCCGCCGCATTCGAACCGGTGGTGGTCGACACCGCGCAGGCGAAGATCCGCGTCAGCGCGGTGCTCGACGGGCTGCAGATTCCCTGGGGCCTCGACTTCCTGCCCGACGGGCGGGCGCTGGTGACCGAGCGCGCCGGCGGCGTACGGCTGGCCGACTTCGCCACCGGCGATTCGGTGCCGCTCGGCGGCGCGCCCGCGGTGGCGGCGAAGAACCAGGGCGGGATGCTCGACGTGCTGGTGCACCCGCGGTACGGCGAGAATGGATGGATCTACCTCTGCCACTCGGTCGAGAACGAGGACGGCGACAACACCACGCGCGTGGCGCGCTACCGCCTGCGCGACGCGGCGCTGGTCGACGCGCAGGTCCTGTTCACCGCCGAGCCCTGGCTGGATACCGTGCACCACTTCGGCTGCCGCTTGCGGATCGACGGCGATGGTTATCTCTTCCTGTCGGTGGGCGACCGCCAGCAGCGCCAGCGCGCGCAGGAACTCGACAGCCACGCCGGCAAGATCATGCGCCTGCACGACGACGGGCGCGTGCCGGCCGACAACCCGTTCGTGGCCCGCGAGGGCGCAAAGCCCGAGATCTGGTCCTACGGGCATCGCAACGTGCAGGGCATGGCGTTTGACGCTCAGGGCCGGCTGTGGGCGCACGAGCACGGGCCGCGCGGTGGCGACGAGGTCAACCTCGTGCGGCCCGGCCGCAACTACGGCTGGCCGGTGATCACCTTCGGCCGCGAGTACTGGGGCCCGCGCATCGGCGAGGGCACGGCGAAGGACGGCATGCAGCAGCCGGCGCTGCAATGGACGCCGTCGATCGCGCCCAGCGGCATGCTGTTCTATTCGGGCGATGCCCTCCCGGCCTGGCGCGGGCAGCTGTTCTCCGGCGCGCTGGTGCTGACCCACCTCAACCGTGCGACCGTGGACGGCGAGAAGGTCGCCGAGGCCGAACGCATCCTCGCCGGCCGCGGCCTGCGCATCCGCGACGTCGAGCAGGACGCGCAGGGCCTGCTCTACCTGCTCACCGACAACGGCTTCGTGCTGCGCATCGAGCCGGCCGGCTGAGTCGCGCTCAGGGTTCGGTCGCCTTCTTGGGCCGCTTCCAGCCCGGCACGGTGATCTGCCTGGCGCGCGCCACGGTCAGTTCGCCGGGCGGGGCATCCTTGCGGATCGTGGACCCGGCGCCGATGGTCGCGCCCGCGCCCACGCTGACCGGCGCGACCAGCGCGGTGTTGGAGCCGATGAAGGCGCCGTCGCCGATCCGCGTCAGGTGCTTGTCGGCGCCGTCATAGTTGCAGGTGATGGTGCCCGCGCCGACGTTCACCGCGCTGCCGATCTCGGCGTCGCCGAGGTAGGTCAGGTGGTTGGCCTTGGAGCCGCGGCCGAGGCGCGTCTTCTTGGTCTCGACGAAGTTGCCGACGTGGGCCTCGGGGCCGAGTTCGGTGCCTGGCCGCAGGCGTGCGAAGGGCCCGATGACGCAGCCGGCTGCCGCGACCGCGCCGTCGAGGTCGCAGTGCGCCTGCACCACGGTGTTCGCGCCGAGACGCACGTCGCGCAGGCGGCAGAACGGGCCGATCCGCACGCCGTCGCCGAGTTCCACGTCGCCCTCGAACACCACGTCGACGTCCACCTCGACATCGCGGCCGGCGGTGACCGTACCGCGCACGTCGGCGCGCCCGGGGTCGGCGAATCGGATGCCGTACTCGGTCGCGAGGCGACGCACCAGGCGCTGCTGGAGCCGCCGCTCCAGCGCGGCGAGCTGCCAGGCGTCGTTGGCGCCGTCGGCTTCGCCGCGCTCGCTGCATTCGATGCAGGCCGCGGGGCGGCCCTCCGCCGCGGCCAGCGCGAAGATGTCGGTGAGGTAGTACTCGCCCTGCGCGTTGCGGTTGCCGACCTTGGCGAGCCAGCGGCGGAGGTCGGCAGCGCCCGCAGTGAGGACACCGGTGTTGGCGAGGCGCGCGTCGCGCTGCTCGGGCGTGGCGTCCTTGTGCTCGACGATGGCGGTCACGCGGCCATGGTCGTCGACCAGCACGCGGCCGTAGCCGGCGGGATCGTCGAGCGTCTCGGCGAGCAGGGCGAAGCGCTGCGCGCCGGCGGCGCCGAGCAGCCGCGACAGCGTGACCGGCAGCACCAGCGGCACGTCGCCGAACAGCACCACCACCTGCGCGGCGTCGGGGATCGCCGGCAGGGCCTGCAGCACGGCGTGGCCGGTGCCGAGCTGGCGGTCCTGGTGCGCCCAGGCGAGATGTTGGCCGGCGAACGCGGCCTGCACCTGCGCACCACCGTAGCCGTGGACGACGTGGATGCGCGCCGGGCCCAGCGCCTTCGCGGAGTCGATCACGTGGGCCAGCATCGGGCGTCCCGCCAGCGGCTGCAGCACCTTGGGCAAGGCGGACTTCATCCGCTTGCCCTCGCCGGCGGCGAGGATGATGACGTGCAGTTCGGGCGTGCTCATGGGGATCCTCCGCGACCGCGCGATTATGGCAGCGCGCGCCGGTAGCATTCGGACGATGGACGACGGGCAGCGGGCGGAAAGCGGGCGCTGGACGGGGCAGGGACTGCGCTACCTCGCCTCCGGCGCGGCGCAGTTCGCCCTCGACTGGGCGGTGTTCGCCGTCCTGCACGCCGCCACGGGCGCCAGCGGGCTGCCGAACCTGGCGGGCCGAGTGTCCGGAGCGCTGCTCGGCTTCGCGATCAACAGCCGCTGGACCTTTGGCGGCGCGCCGGCTTGGCAGGGGCCGCGGTTCCGGCGCTTCGGCGTGCTCTGGCTGCTGCAGACGGCAGCCAGCACGGCGCTGGTCTGGGGTGCCGCGCGGTGGCTGCCCGCCGGCGGGGTGTACCTCGCCAAGCCCGCGATCGAGATCGCGCTTGCCGCCGCCGGTTTCCTCGCCTGGCGCGGCTGGATCCGCCACGCGCACTGACTGGGAAGATGTGTGGGAGTCCCGGTCGCCCCATTCGGTGCGTTTGTTCGCCCACCAAACAGTCGCGTAGGCCGCCATGAGTGCAGCGAATTGCGCCGCTGCGATGGGGGCGGTGCAGTTCGCTGCGCTCGTTGCGCCCTATGCCCCTGGTCGAATGGGCCGTCCAGGAAACGCACTCCGATCAACTGCTTGGGGGACGTCTGGTGAGAGCCGGCCATGCCGGGGATACCACCTGCGACGGTGTGGCGTGCGGTCGCCGCTGAAGCGGCTCCCACGGGACGGCGCGACCTGGCGTCGCGCTCGAAGAAAAAAGGGGCGCCGAAGCGCCCCTTTTTTCTTGCGGTGCCGCGCCCCGAGGGGCCGACTCAGTGCTTGAGGTTCTTGCGCAGGCGCTCCAGGGCCTGCAGCTGGGCTACCGCTTCGGCCAGCTTGGCCTGGGCCTCGGCGATCTCCATCGCGTCGCCGCGGTTGGCGATCGCGCGTTCGGCCTCGTCCTTGGCCTGCTTGGCGGCGGCTTCGTCGAGGTCGCGGGCGCGGATCGCGGTGTCGGTGAGGATGGTCACCACCTGTGGCTGCACCTCGAGGATGCCGCCGGAGACGTAGAAGAACTGCTCCTCGCCGCCCTCCAGCACCACGCGCACCTGGCCGGCTTTCAGGCGGGTGATCAGCGGCGCGTGGCGCGGCGCGATGCCGAGTTCGCCCATCTCGCCGGTGGCGACCACCAGGGTGGCCTCGCCCCGGAAGATCTCCTGCTCGGCACTGACGACATCGACGCGGATGGTGGTCATGACGTACTCCGGTTCGGATCGACCACGGCGGGACGAACCCGCCGCGGGTTGCGGTCGCGATCTGCGGTCAGGCCGCCACGCCCATGACCTTGGCGCGCTCGAACACCTCGTCGATCCCGCCGACCATGTAGAACGCCTGCTCCGGCAGGTGGTCGCACTCTCCGTCGACGATCATGCGGAAGCCGCGGATCGTCTCCTTGAGGGTGACGTACTTGCCCTTCGAGCCGGTGAACACCTCCGCCACGTGGAACGGCTGCGAGAAGAACTTCTCGACCTTGCGCGCGCGCGCCACGGTCGCCTTGTCCTCTTCGCTGAGCTCGTCCATGCCGAGGATCGCGATGATGTCCTTGAGCTCCTTGTAGCGCTGCAGGGTCGACTGCACCTTGCGCGCACACTCGTAGTGCTCGGTGCCGATCACGTTCGGGTCGAGCTGGCGGCTGGTCGAGTCCAGCGGGTCCACCGCTGGGTAGATGCCCAGCGAGGCGATGTTGCGCGAGAGCACGACGGTCGCGTCGAGATGGGCGAAGGTGGTCGCCGGCGACGGGTCGGTCAGGTCATCCGCGGGCACGTACACGGCCTGG
>DHLY01000079.1:2485-2630 GCA_002405525.1 Proteobacteria bacterium UBA4656 | reverse complement strand
CGAGCCGGTCTTGGTCGAGGTGATGCGCTCCTGAAGCACGCCCATTTCCTCGGCCAGCGTCGGCTGGTAACCCACGGCGGACGGCATGCGGCCGAGCAGCGCGGACACCTCGGTGCCGGCCAGGGTGTAGCGGTAGATGTTGTCG
>DHLY01000079.1:0-2269 GCA_002405525.1 Proteobacteria bacterium UBA4656 | reverse complement strand
GGCGGTTGCCCGGCGGCTCGTTCATCTGGCCGTACACCATCGCCACCTTGTCGAGGACGTTGGAGTCCTTCATCTCGTGGTAGAAGTCGTTGCCCTCGCGGGTGCGCTCGCCCACGCCGGCGAACACCGACAGGCCCGAGTGCTGCTTGGCGATGTTGTTGATCAATTCCATCATGTTGACGGTCTTGCCCACGCCGGCGCCGCCGAACAGGCCGACCTTGCCGCCTTTGGCGAACGGGCACATCAGGTCGATGACCTTGATCCCGGTCTCGAGCAGCTCGTTGGTGGCTGCCTGCTCCTCGTAGGTCGGCGCCGAGCGGTGGATCTCCCAGCGCTCCTTCTCGCCGATCGGGCCGGCCTCGTCGATGGGCGTGCCGAGCACGTCCATGATGCGGCCCAAGGTCTTGACGCCGACCGGCACCGAGATGCCCTTGCCGGTGTTCTCGGCCACCAGGCCGCGGCGCAGGCCGTCGGTCGAACCGAGCGCGATGGTGCGCACGATGCCGTCGCCGAGCTGCTGCTGCACCTCGAGCGTGATCTCGGTGCCGTGCACCTTCAGCGCGTCGTAGATCTTCGGGACTTCCTCGCGCGCGAACTCGACGTCGATGACCGCGCCGATGATCTGGACAACTTTGCCGTGGCTCATGGTTGTGCTCCGGATGACTCGTTCGTTTCGGTTGTCGGGCCGCGCTTCGCGCGATGCCCGCGTCAGGAACTGCGAATGGATCGCGCGCCTGCGGCGCGCTCAATGGCGAATGGCGAATGGGAAGGCAAGCCCTCTCCGCGCCGCTTTCCTATTTGCCATTCGCCATTCGCCATTCGCTGCAAAAAATCACACCGCCGCCGCCCCACCCACGATCTCGCTGATTTCCTGCGTGATCGCGGCCTGGCGGGCCTTGTTGTAGATGAGCGTCAGCGTACCGATCAGCTTGGTCGCGTTGTCGCTTGCCGCCTTCATGGCGACCATGCGCGCGGCGTGTTCGGACGCGAGGTTCTCCAGCACGCCCTGGTAGACCAGCGACTCGACGTAGCGGGTAAGAACGTGGTCGAGGATCGACGGTGCGTCCGGTTCGTAGAGGTAGTCCCAGTCGTGGGACGACGCGATGTCGTCTGACGGCGGCAGCGGCAGCAACCGGTCCAGCGTCGCCCGCTGCGTCATGGTGTTGACGAAGTCGTTGTACGCCAGGTGCACGCGGTCGACGCGGCCCTCGGCGTAGGCATCCAGCATGACCTTGATCACGCCGATCAGCTGCTCCACGCGCGGCTTCTCGCCGAGGTGGGTGACGGTGCCGACCATGTTGACCTTCAGGCGGCGGAAGAACGCCGTCGCCTTCTGGCCGATCGCCACGATGTCGACCTCGACGCCCTTCTTCTGCTGCTCGCGGATGTCGGCCAGCAGGCGACGGAACAGGTTGGCGTTGAGGCCGCCGCACAGGCCGCGGTCGGTCGAGATGATGATGTAGCCGACGCGCTTGACGGTCTCGCGCTCGATGAGGAACGGATGTTTGTACTCGGTGTTGGCGCGGGCGACGTGGCCGATGACCTGGCGCATCAGGCGCGCGTAGGGGCGCGACTGTTTCATCAGGTCCTGCGCGCGGCGGATCTTGCTCGCCGACACCATCTCGAGCGCACGCGTCACCTTGCGGGTGTTCTGCACGCTCTTGATCTTGGTCTTGATTTCTCTGCCGCCGGCCATGGAATGGTTCCGTGCTGTTGCGTGCTTGGCTCAAGTCATGCGAATGGATCGCGCGCCTTCGGCGCGCTCAATGGCGAATTGCGAATGGAAAAGCAGCGCTGGACGCCGTGGGTTTCCTATTCGCCATTCGCCATTTGCCATTCGCCCGTCACCAGCTCCCCGTCTTCTTGAACTCGCCGATGCCCTTCTTGAAGGCTTCCTCGATGTCCTTGTTCCAGTCGCCGGTGTCGACGATCTTCTTCATCAGGTCGCTGTAGTTGCCGTGGAAGTGCGCGTGCAGGCCCTTCTCGAACGACAGGATCTTGTTCAGCGCGATGTCGTCGAGGAAGCCCTCGTTGGCGGCGTAGATCGACACCGCCATCTCGGCGATCGACATCGGCGCGTACTGCTTCTGCTTCATCAGTTCGGTGACGCGCTGGCCGCGCTCGAGCTGGGCACGGGTGGCCGCGTCCAGGTCGGAAGCGAACTGGGCGAAGGCCGCGAGTTCGCGGTACTGCGCGAGCGCGAGGCGGATGCCGCCGCCGAGCTTCTTGATGATCTTGGTCTGGGCCGCGCCACCGACGCGCGACACCG
>DHLY01000094.1:607-3998 GCA_002405525.1 Proteobacteria bacterium UBA4656 | reverse complement strand
CTATCGGCACGAAAAAAACACGTCTTATTGTGAGACGGCTTATAAGTCACGGGACCCGACGCTGATCCGTCAGGGAGCGAAGGTGCAGATTGGGTCGGCGATGCGACAGGCTCAGCCCATCGTCCTAATGTCTAGCGTTGCAGCCGGCACCGGCCGCTGCCAGCTGCGATTCGTCGCTCGCGCGAGCCGGCGGGTGACCCCCAGCCCCTTGAGCCAGCACTGGCCCAGGGTTTGCGCCCGCTGCAGAGAGGAAAGCACGACGTACGCAGCGCGAGACGCAGTGGTACACCGGAATCTCCTGGCGGAGGATTCGCGCCAGGCCTCGGTTGCGCGGCGCCATATCCGGCCGATCCCTGTTGGCCGTCGCTGATCGTCCTGCGGGCAAACGGGCCGCTGCTGCGCGGCGCGGCCTGGCAGTCCGTGCGACAATTCACCGCCATGGGGGCCCCGCCCGCCGCTCGCACCGCCGATGCCGCGAACGCTCGCAAGCCCGCCCCAGCCGCCGCCGCTGACCCTCGAGTACATCGCCCGTCGCTTCGACTGGGCGCTGGCCAAGGGCAAGGCCTATGCGCGCCAGGGGCGTGCGCACGTCGAGCGCCACGACGCGCACCACGTCGAAGGCCGGGTCCAGGGCACCAAGCGCTACAAGACCCAGGTGAACTGGGCGATCTCGGGTGGGCGTTGGCGACTCGAATCGCACTGCTCCTGTCCGCTGGTCGCGGACTGCAAGCATGTCGTGGCGCTGGCGCTGGCCTGGCTCGCCCTCGATGCCCAGGCCCGCGCGCGACAAGCCGTTGCTTCCCGCGACCTTTCGGCGGCGCCAGTGCCGCCGGATGTCGCGCTCGCACCGAAGCCGCCGGCACCGGCGCCGACGCGGTCGGCTCAGGCCATCGTCGCCGCGCCGTTGCGCACGAATCACCCCGTGGCCGCGCCGGCGCCTGTCGAAGACCCGTGGTCCCGCTGGGAGGCCGCCGACGCCGCGCCCGCTGCTGCGCCCGACGGATCGCGCGCTGCGGAGCAGTTGCTCTACCTCTTCCACTACGTGCCGGCCGCGCGCGCGCTGGCGGTGACGGCGGCGGTCTGCCGACCCTTGAAGTCCGGCTTGCTGGGCGGACTGCGCCCCCTGGTGTTCGACGACTACGCGATGCTGGGCAGGCTGCGCCGGATGCCGGCCGGGCACGCGCCGTGGCTGCTGGCGCTCGACAGCCAGCGGACGGTCCACATCGACCGTCATCCGGCGCAGATCGTCGGTCCACGTTTCGAAGCCGTGCTGGCCGACGTGCTGGCTTGCGGCGCGGCGCGCTGGCGCGAACCCAATGGGCCGGTGCTGCGACTCGGCCCGGACCAGCCCCTGCAGCTCGAATGGTCGCTCGACGCCGCGGGCGTGCAGCAGTTGCAGCCGCGACTGGACGCAGGGACGTGGGCCTGCGGTACGACCTGGTCCTGGTACGTGGCGCCCGACCGTGCGGAGGTCGGGCGCCTCGTGAGCGTGCTGTCGCCCGAACATCGCGCCTTGCTGGCCGAATTGCCGCCGGTCCGGCCGGAGCACCAGGCCAGCGCGCGCCGTGCACTGGCGACGCGTCTGCCGCCGGACGCGCTGCCGGCGTTCGCGACCTTGGCCGTGGAACCGGCCGCAGCCGAATCGTTGCGTGCCGTGGTCGAGCTGTCGCCGCTGCACCGCGGCGCCGCCCACGATTTCCTTCCGGACGGTTGCGCCGCGGCGCTGCGCTTCCGCTACGACGGCGCCACCATCGGTGCCGCCGATCGCGATCCGTACGTGCGTCACCGCACGGGCGACACCGTGCGGCTGATCGCGCGTCGACCGGACTTCGAGCAGCGCAGCGCCGCCTTCCTGCGCGATGAAGGATTCCTGCCGTTGTTCGGTGGCATCTACACCGAGCCAGAACGGGCATCGCGCTACGCGCATCCGGCCGCGCGATACTCGACCACCGCCGTGCGCGACTGGGTCGAAGGCCTGGTCGCACGGGGGGCCGCGCTCGACATCGAATTCGAGGCCAGCGACGACTTCCCGATCGTCCTCGGCGCGGATGCCGGTGCGCCGGAACTCACCTTCGAGCCCGGCGTTGACGGCTGGTTCGAAGCGCGACTCGGGCTGGTCGTCGACGGCGAGCGCATCGACCTGCTGCCGGTGCTGCTGGGCCTGGGTCGGGACGCGGAGCGGGCGCGCATCGAGGGCCTGCGGGTGAAGCTGCCCTCCGGGCGGCCGGTGCGGCTGTCGCCCGCGCGCCTGGGTCCGATCCTCGACCTGCTCGAAGACCTCGAGCGACGCGGCGACAAGGTCGGCGCGCCGCCGGCGGTCCTGGCGGGCTTCCAGCCGCCCGCGGACTGGCGCTTCACGGCCAGCGCCGGGCTGGCGGCGTTCCTCGCCGAGCTGCGCCAGTTCGAGGGCCTGGCACCGCTGGATCCGCCGGCCGACTTCGGGGCCACGCTGCGGCCGTATCAGCGCCTCGGGGTGGCCTGGCTCGATTTCCTGCGGCGCTACCGCTTCGGCGGCGTGCTGGCCGACGACATGGGCCTGGGCAAGACAGTGCAGTGCCTGGCCTACATCGCCCGCGAGCGCGCGGCCGGGCGCTGGCAGCGGCCGGCGCTGGTGGTGTGCCCAACCTCGGTGGCCCCGAACTGGGCGGCGGAGGCGGCGCGCCTGCTGCCGAGCCTGCGCGTGCAGATGCTCTCGAGCGGCGATCGCCGCGCGGCGCTGGCCGACCTGCCGCAGTTCGACCTCGTGATCACGAGCTATGCCCTGCTGTTGCGCGATGTCGAAGCGCTGTCGCAGATCGAATGGGGTCTGCTGGTGTTCGACGAGGCGCAGTGGCTCAAGAACGCCGCCAGCAAGGGCTTCCGCGCCGCTTGCGGGCTGCGCGCGGCGCAGCGGCTGTGCATGACCGGCACCCCGGTCGAGAACCACCTCGGCGAACTCAAGGCGCAGATGGACCTCGTGATGCCGGGCCTGCTGGGCGACGATCGCCGCTTCGTGCGCCGCTTCCGCAACCCGATCGAGCGCGCGCAGGACGCGGCCGCCGAGGCCACGCTGCGCGCCCGGGTGCGCCCCTTCCTGCTCCGGCGCACCAAGGGCGAGGTCGCACTCGACCTGCCGCCGCGCACGGTCATCGTGCAGTCGGTGCAGTTCGAAGCGGCGCAACAGGACCTGTACGAGACCTTGCGTGCGCAGATGGAGCGCCGCGTACGGGATGCGCTCGCGCGTCGCGGCCTCGCGCAGTCGCGGATCACGGTGCTGGATGCGCTGCTCAAGCTGCGCCAGGTGTGTTGCGATCCATCGCTGGTCGACCTGCCGGCGGCGCGCAAGGTCGCGGCCTCGGCCAAGCGCGAGGCGCTGGGCGCCCTCCTGCCGACCCTGATCGACGACGGGCGC
>DHLY01000094.1:0-458 GCA_002405525.1 Proteobacteria bacterium UBA4656 | reverse complement strand
CGGTGCTGCTGTTCTCGCAGTTCACCTCGATGCTCGACCTGCTGGAGAAGGACTTGCAGGCGGCCGACATCGACTACGAACGGCTCGACGGCAGCACGCGCGATCGGGCGGCCCCGGTGCGGCGCTTCCAGCGCGGCGAAGTGCCGGTGTTCCTGATCAGCCTCAAGGCGGGCGGGGTGGGACTCAATCTCACGCGCGCGGACACAGTGATCCTCTACGACCCGTGGTGGAATCCCGCGGTCGAGGCGCAGGCCATCGACCGCGCGCACCGCATCGGCCAGGACAAGCCGGTGTTCGTCTACGAGCTGCAGTGCGTCGGAACTGTCGAGGAGAAGATGGCGCAATTGAAGCAGCGCAAGCGCGCGATCGCCGATGCGGTGCTGTCCGACGGTGAATCCGCGATCGGCAAGCTGGATGCCGCGGCGCTGCTGGCCTTGTTCGAGCCGGTCGCTGATCCG
>DHLY01000033.1:35332-39429 GCA_002405525.1 Proteobacteria bacterium UBA4656 | reverse complement strand
AGCCCGAGGGGCCGGTCGCGATCAGCCCGTGGTTGGTCATGCCGGTCGGGCCGATGAAGAGGCCGGCATTGCCGATGAAGCCGAGCCGCGATCCGGTGGTGAGCGTGACGCCCTCGATCCGCGTGCCCTGCGACTGCACCAGGGCCTGGCCGCTGCCGACGGTGGTGATCTCGCCGCCGCGGATGCCGTCGTTGCCGGCGTTGTTGAGCAGCAGGGTGGACCCGGCCTCGACCAGGATGCGGCCGGCGGACGACTGCTCGAAGGCGATGGCGCCGTTGCTCTGCCCGATGTTGAGCGTCGCGCCCCCGGAGACGCGGAAGGTGGCGTTGTTGGTCACCGGATGGGCGGCGTTGACCAGCAGCGTGCGCCCCGGGACGTTGGCGTGCACCAGCCCGTCGTTGTGCAGGCGCACCGACAGGCTGCCGGTGCCTTCGATCGTGTGGCCCGCGCCGTTGACCAGCAGCCAGCCGAGGTTGTTGTTCGGGCTGATCGAGGCGGTCCGGGTGTCCTCGGCGAGGCGGATCCGCCCGGTACCGGCGGCCGTCGTGTGGTTGTTGAGGACCAGCGCCGAAGTCTGCGTCGCGCCGATCCCGCCGATCTCGACCAGGCCGTTGTTGTCGATCTGCGTGCCGTGCGTCACCAGGTGGTTGGAGAACGGATAGCCGGGGTCGGGCCGGATGCGCAGCACCACGCCGGGCTGGCCGATGCTCAGGTGATGGGCCTCGCCGCGCTGGCCGAGCGTGACGGTGACCGGAAACGAGATGTGCGCGGTCTGGGTCGAATCGGGCACGCCGCCCTGCGAGGGCAGGACCCCGTTCCAGGCCAGGGAATCGAACCAGTTGCCGTCGACCGGCGAGTTCCAGAAGTTGATGCCGCCGGGTCCGGCGGTCTGGGCGGCGGCGGGTGCGGGAAGACCGGCCGCCAGCAGGATGGCGATGGCGACGGCGCGGCGGACCGGTCGCCGCTTGGGCGATGCGATCAGGGCGGGACAACGGTGCATGGCGGGGCTCCCGGAGGTCGCGGCGTCGGGCCGCGGTTGCCGACCCAAGGCGCAGGACGGCGCCGCCGCGCCTCATCGGGCGTCCCGGCCGAAGCGGTGAAACTGCGTGGCGCGACGGGCGCGGCCGGCAGGCGCGGCTTGCGTGTCACCGTCCAGCGGGCAGAATCGGGCCATGGAACCGGCCGCGATCACCCGCCTGCTGGCACGCCATTCGGCCGGGGAGCCGGGGGCGGAGGCGGAACTCGCGCCCCTGGTTTACGCCGAGCTGCACGCCATCGCCGAGCGCCAGATGCGCGGCGAGCGCGAGGGTCATTCCCTGACCCCGACCGCGCTGTTGCACGAGGCCTGGTTGCGCCTGATGCCGGGCGACCTGCCGGTGCTGCAGGGCCGGCGCGACTTCTTCGCGCTGGCCGCGCGCCGCATGCGGCAGGTGCTGGTCGACCACGCGCGGCGGCGCGACGCCGACAAGCGCGGCGCGGGCCAGCGGGCGCTGACCCTCGACGGGCTGGCCGAGCCGGTCGCGGCCGCCGTACCGGTCGACGTGCTGGCGTTGGAACAGGCGCTTTCGGAGCTCGAGGCGATGGACCCGCGCAAGGCGCGCGTGGTCGAGCTGCGCTGGTACGGCGGGCTTGAACTGGAGGAAGTGGCCGCGACGCTGGCGGTGTCCCGCGCCACCGTGCAGCGCGACTGGGAGGTCGCGCGCGCCTTCCTGCACCTGCGGCTGAAGTGATGGACGCGCGCGCGCTCGCCGTGCTCGAGCGCGCGCTGGCGCACGCACCCGAGCGGCGTGAGGCCTTCGTGCGCGACGCGGCGGGCGAGGATGCGGCCCTGCTGGGTGACGCCCTCGCTCTGCTCGCCGCGCACCGCGACAGCGCGGGGCTGATGGAAGCGCCGACCCACGTGCCGGAGCGCCTCGGCGCGTGGCGGCTCGGCGCGCGGATCGGGCAGGGCGGCATGGGCGAGGTGTTCCTCGCCGAGCGCGACGACGGCGGGTTCCGCCAGCGTGCCGCGCTCAAGCTGGTGGCGGTCGGCGGGGCCGCGGCGCGCGCGCGCTTCGAGGCCGAGCGCGCGTTCCTCGCGCGGCTGGAGCATCCGCGGATCGCGCGCGTGATCGACGGCGGCAGCGCGCCCGACGGACGCCCCTGGGTGGCGATGGAGTACGTCGACGGCCAGCCCATCGATCGCTGGTGCGCGCGCGAAGGGCTCGACCTGGCGGCCCGCGTTCGCCTGTTCCTGCAGGTGCTGGACGCCGTCGGCGCGGCGCACCGCGCGCTGGTCCTGCACCGCGACATCAAGCCGTCCAACGTGCTGGTCGACGCCGCGGGCGGCGTGAAGCTGCTCGACTTCGGCATCGCCAAGTCGCTGGCCGGCGGCGACGGCGCGCTCACCGCCACCGGCCTGGGCCCGTTGACGCCGCAGTACGCCAGCCCCGAGCAGATCGCGGGACGGCCGCTGACCACCGCCTCCGACGTGTACGCCCTCGGCCTGCTGCTGCACGAACTGCTGACCGGGCGGCGACCGTTCGACTACGGCGAGCGGTCGCTGGCGGAGATCGACGCGCTGCTGCGGACCTCGGTGCCGAGCCGGCCGAGCGCGACGCTCGACGCCGCGGCGCTGCACCTGCCGCCGCAGCGCTGCGGCGCCTGGCGCCGGCGCCTGCAGGGCGACCTCGACCGCGTGCTGCTGAAGGCGCTGGCGGTCGACGTCGAGCGCCGCTACGCCGACGTCGCCGCCTTCGAGGACGACCTGCGGCGCTGGCTCGGCCATCGCCCAGTGCAGGCGCGCAGCGGTGACCGCCTGTATCGCGCGCGCCTGTTCCTGCGCCGCAACCGCCTGCCGCTCGCGGCGGGTGCCGCGGCGTTCCTCGCGCTGGCGGTCGGCCTCGCGGTCGCCGCGCAGCAGGCGCGCCGCGCCGAGGCGCAGGCCGCGCGCGCGGAGGCCGCGAGCCGGTTCCTGATGGCGCTGGTCACCGACGCCAACCCGGTGGTGAGCGGGCGCGAGCCGACCCTGCGCGAGGCGATCGACCAGGCGGTGGCGCGCATCCCCGAGGCCTTCGCCGGCCAGCCGGAGGGCGAGGCCGAGGTGCGCCTGGGCATCGGCGCGGCCTACACCAGCCTGATGCAGCTCGATGCCGCGGAGGAGCAACTGACGCGCGCGCTCGCGCTGCGCCGGCCCGGCAGCGCGGCGCACGCCGAGGGCCTGCAGGCGCTGGCCGTGCTCGAATGGACGCGCGGGCGCACCGACGCCGCCGAGGCGAACTACCGCGCGGCCCTGGCGGTGTTCGACGGCGATCCCTCGCGCGCGGCCGATGCCGGCGCCGTGCGCAACGATCTGGCCGCGCTGATGAGCGACGTCGGTCGCTATGCCGACGCGGTCCCCTTGGCCGAGGCGGCCGTGGCCAATGCGCGGGCGCTGGACCTGGGGCCCGGCGTGCTGGGCGCGCGGCTGGAGAACCTCGGCAGTGCGCTGCAGGGCGCCGGCCGCCTCGCCGAATCCGAACGCGCCTACCGCGAGGCGATCGTGGCGCTCGAACAGGCGCTGCCGCAGCGCACGGTCGCGCTGGCGGTGGCGCTGAACAATTTCGCCCTCGTGTTCCGCGACCAGGGGCGCCGCGCCGACGCGCTGGACCTGTTCGAGCGCGCGGTGGCGGTGCGCACCGCGGCTTTCGGCGAGGACCACTCGGACAACGCGGGGCCGCTGGCCAACGCGGCTCGCATGCGGGTCGAACTCGGCGACGTCGAGGGCGCGCGGCGCGACATCGCGCGCGCCCTGGACCTGGCGGAAAAGGCTTACGCGCCGGACTACGTCGGCCGCGGCCACGTGCACCTGGTGGCGGCGCAGGTCGCGCTGGCCGCCGGCGAGCGCGCGGCCGCGCGCACCCAAGCGACCGAGGCACTGGCCGTGTTCTCGCGTGCGGATGCCGCCGATCCGGCGTGGTCCGAGCGCGCACGGGCGATGCTCGCCGCCGCGGNNNNCCGCGGCCACGTGCACCTGGTGGCCGCGCAGGTCGCGCTGGCGGCGGGCGAACACGAGGCCGCGCGTTCCCACGCGACCGAGGCGCTGGCCGTGTTCGCGCGTGCGGATGCCGCCGATCCGG
>DHLY01000033.1:15334-35209 GCA_002405525.1 Proteobacteria bacterium UBA4656 | reverse complement strand
CAGCGGCAGCACGACCTGGATCACCGACTGTGCCTCGGCCAGCGGGATCGTGCGGGTGGCGAGGTGTTCCAGCAGGTCGCCGCCGCGGCCGCGGTAGAAGTCGACGCGGATCGGATAGGCCGCATTGGCGGGTGCGCTGTCGACCCGGACGTCGAGGGTGAAGGCATCGTTGCCCGTTGGCACGGCGTCCAGTGCCACCGGTGCGTTCTGCTTGCGGTTGCCGCCGCCATCGGGGTCGCCGGGGTCGTTGGCCGTGGGCCCGTCGCCGAAGCTGTTGTCGGAGTTGTCGATGACCAGGCCGCGGTGCCCGATGTAGGTGTTGCCCGCCAGCGAGGCGCGCGTGCAGATGCCGACCATCACGCCCTGGGCGCCGCCGTGGGCGATGAGGTTCTGCTCGCCGGGCCCGAAGCCGCCGATCTGGGCGCTGCAGCTGCCGCCGGAGAACAGCAGGATGGTCGGCTGGGGCTGGCTGGGGCTCGGCGTGTTGCGTCCGTTGGGGATGGGCGCGGTGCCGGTCCAGTCGGTGCCGATGAGGTTGCCGAACACGCGCACGTTCGGAAACGCCGCCGGCCCGCTGCCCGATCCGAGCTGGATCGCGGAGAGTTCGTTGCCGGAGATCACGTTGCGGGCCCCCGGCGTGGTGCCGCCGATGACGACGTCGCGAAAACTGACGATGTCGATGCCGTAGTTGCGGTTGGCGATCGCCGCGGTGCCGGCGGCATTGGTGCCGATCAGGTTGCCGGCGATGCGCAGGCCGTTCGGCACCGCGAAGGAGACCACGCCGCTGAACAGCCCCGACATCAGGTTGCGCGCGGCGGGCGTATCGCCGCCGATGCGGTACGGGCCTTCACCCTGGATGCGCACGCCGATGCCGAGCCCGGCGTTGCCGGTCAGCGAGGCGAGCGTGCCGGTGACGTCGGTGCCGAGGAAGTTGCCTTCGACCCGGTGCGCGCCGCCGCCGACCAGGACCACCTGCGCGGCGAAGCGGCTGATCGCCAGCCCACGCAGCACGAGACGTGCGTCGAAGTTCGCGCTGCCGGCGTCGATCCCGGTGTTCTGCGACGCCCCCGCGTTGCGCAACTCGACCTTCAGCACGGCGTTCGAGCCGCCGGCATCCGGCGCCAGCGTGTTCGCCACCGCGCCCGGCTGGGTGTAGCCGTCGATCTCGAGGTCGCCGGCGTTGTTGGGCATCGAGGACTGTGCCTCGATGCGCCAGTGTGCCGTTGCGGCGACGAAGCCGGGGTCGCCGGGGGACAGGTCGAACACGATACGGTCGGCGCCGGGTGCCGCGTTGGCGCCGAGGATCGCGCCGCGCAGCGAGCAGTCGGTCGGTGCCCCGCTGCAGGCGGAAAGCGCGGCGTCGCTGGTGGTGTCGACGACGAAGGTCGCCGCGTCGGCGCAGGCCGGCAGTAGGAAAACGCCGGCGGCGACCGTGGCCAGCGCGCGGACCACGAGGTGGTGTGCGGACATGGTGGGCAGGCTCATTCGCTGCAGCGCACGAAACCGTCGTCGATGCGCAGCGGCGCGCCGGCGCTGCTGTTCAGCGTGCCGGCGAAGCGCAGTTCGACGCGCGCCGGGTCGCGCGACAGGGCAAGCACGTCGACCGTGACGTCGAACCCGAGCGCACCGCCGTTGAGGTAGCGCTGCGGGTCGAGGTTGGCCAACTGGATCGCATGCGTGGTCGACATGCCGCCGGCCAGACGCACCGGGCCCGGTCCGGTGACGCCGGACAGGTTGAGGTTGAAGGTCTGCTCGTTCGCGTCCTTGGGGCCGCGCGAACCCGACACGATGAGCACGTCGCCGAGCCCGGGCGGGGCGACGGCGCAGAAGATGTCGCGGTCGGCCGACCAGCCAGTGCCATCGACCTTCATCCGCACGACGTCGCCCGCGGGCTCGGTGCTCGCCGCGGGCGCGGCGGCGGTGCCGCGATCCTGCGGGACGGGCGGGTCGCCGCCGCAGGCGGACAGCAGCAGGACGATGGCGATGGAAACGGGGTGGCGCGGGCGATCGAAGGTCATCGGAAGGTCCTCAGAACGTGGGCAGGGCGAGCGTTCCCTGCAGGAAGCCGAGCGCGAACACGAGCCCGGGCGAGCCCGCCGCGGGGCCCGGGGCCGGAAAACTGATCTGCACGCCGTCGCTGCTTCGGATCGCGTAGATGCGGCCATCGGAGGGACGGAATACGGCGATCTCGTTGCGCACGTCGGCGTCGACATGGAGCGACAGCGGCTGGTCGCCGGGCAGGCCCCAGCGGACCGGCGTCGGATTGCCGAACAGGTACCAGTCGAGCCCCGTCGGCGTGCGCCGCACGACCATCTGGCTGAGGCGGTTGCCGGGGCCGGGGCTGTCGACCCAGCGTCCGAGGACCATGGTGTCGCCGACCTCGCCCCATGCGACGGTCCCGATGCCGGTCGCTTGAGTGCGTTCCGGGCCGATCTGCCACAGCACCATCGACATCGCGGTGGCGCCCGGTGCGTTGCGGGCATAGGTCGTGATCTCGTCGATGCCATCGAGGTCGGCGTCCTGGCCCGGCCCGAACGCGACCTGCGCGGAGGTGTAGTTCGGCGACACACGTGGATCGACCACGAAGTCGCGCGTGGTCGACGTGCTGCTGAAGTGCACGCGCGCCAGCCAGCCGGAGAGCCCGCCGATATCGCCACGGAAGGCCATCGCCAGGTCGGTCACGCCGTCGCCGTCGTAGTCGCCGGGGAGCGGGTAGTGCTCGGTGGCGGTCCAGTCGCCCTCCAGCGCAAGGCTGCGCGCGCCGGCGCCGGTGGTGAAGTTCAGGCTGCCGAGGACCGGATCCCAGAAGCCCAGATTGAGGCGCGAGCGGCCGCCGAATCGCCCGGCATAGGGCAGGCTGGTGCCGTTGCCGAAGCGGATCGGCCCGGCGTCGAAGACCGGCGCCGTCTGGCGTGCGTACCAGTCGAGTCCGCCACCGGCGTAGTGCAGCACCGCGAGCGGGCTGTCGGGCGTGCCTTCGCTGGCGCCATTGGGCAGCAGGTCCAGGCTGGGGCGGCGGCAGCGGACGATGGCCTGCGCCGGTTCCTCCAAGCCGCTGCGGAAGATCGCATCGGGCGTCGCGGTGTCGAGCACGAGGCGCGCGCCGTCGATGCGACCCATGCCCGGGGTGGCGCCGGCGGCGCGGGCGATGCGCAGGCTCACCGGTTGCGCGCGGCCGATGTCGAACTCGAGGTAGCGCCCGATCAGGTTCAGGCACTGGCTGCCGTCCAGCCCGGCTTGGAAGGCGCGCGTGGCGTAGTCGCTGGACAGCGTGCCGCCCGCGGCCTGCACATCCGCCTGCCACCACGTGGTGCCGGCGCGATCCGCGAAGCGATAGCGGCCGCGAACAGCGCTGGTTCCGGCGCCGTGCGGGAATGCGGCCAGCGGCAGTTCCACCCCGCCGCTGGCGTCCACCAGCCGCAGGTCGAGGTCGCCCGCGCGCGAGTAGTCGAGGTCGACCTCGAGCTGCGCGGCCACGATCGGTTCGGCGATCGCCGACAGGTCGAAGGCCAGCGTGCGGCCACTGCCGGTGATCGGTCCCGGGTTGGAGGCTGCGACCACGATCTCCGCGGCCTGCGCCGACGGGGGCGCGGCGGACAGGCCGCAGAGCAGCAGGACGGCGGCACGGGGAAATCGGCGGATCGGCATGCGGGCGCTCCGGGGGGGGCTCGTACGGACGTACGCCGCGGCGCCGGCGCAACTGACATGGCCCGCCCTGCGTCAGGCGCACCGCCGATCCGGCGTACGTTCTGCCATGGCCCGTCGAATCCTCGCCGCCGACCCGTCGGCGACCTGCCGTGACCCGCGCCGCCGGCGGCGCTCGGCTATCCTCAGTACGGGTCCGGTGTCGAGGTTGCTGCGTGTCGGAGAACGGGAGCGACGGCGAGATCACCGGTTGGCTGGCGCGCTGGGGCGAAGGTGACGTCGCCGCGCTCGACCGCGTATTGCCGCAGGTCTACGACGATCTGCGCCGCCTCGCCGCGCACGCGCTGCGCGGCCACCGCGACCACGACACCCTGCAGCCGACGGCGCTGGTGCACGACGTTTTCGTGCGCCTGCTCGGCGCGGATGCGGTGGACCTGCGCAGCCGCAGGCACCTGTTCACCACCGCGGCCAAGCTGATGCGCCAAGTGCTGATCGACCGCGCGCGCGCGGCCCGGCGGGACAAGCGCGGCGGCGGCGAGTGGCAGCGGGTCGATTTCATCGAGGCGATGGCGCTGCCGATCGAGGCCGATACGCACCTTCCGTCGCTGGACGCGGCGCTCACCGCGCTCGCCGCGCTCGATCTGCGGATGGCCCAGGTCGTCGAACTGCGCGTGTTCGCCGGCCTCGAGGTGGCGGAGGTGGCGCGCCTGCTGGAGATCGACGAGCGCACGGTGTACCGCGACTGGGCAATGGCGCGCGCCTGGCTCAGGGATCGCCTGCAGTCGTGACATCCGGACCGTCGGAGCTTGCATGGGCGAAACGCCGTTCCAGCGCCTGAAGGCGGCATTCAACGCGCTGCTCGACCTGTCCCCGGCGGCGCGCGGCGAACGTCTTGCCGGGCTTGCGTCCGAGGAGCCGGCGCTCGCCGCGGAGCTCTCGCGCCTGTTCGCGGCGCTCGACGAGCGCGACCTCGCGCCCCGGGAACCAGAGGGCGATCCGCTGCTCGGCGCGCGGGTCGGGCCGTTCGCGCTGCGCCGGCGGCTCGGCGCTGGCGGCATGGGCGTGGTCTACCTCGGCGAGCGGGTCGACGGCGAGGTCGCCCAGCAGGCCGCGATCAAGCTGCCGGGGCGGATCGCTTTTGCCGACCCGCGGTCGCAGCGCTTCCTGCGCGAGCGCGACTTCCTGGCCCGGCTCTCGCACCCGAACGTGGCGCGACTGGTCGATGCCGGCAGCAGCGAGACGCTGGGGCCGTGGTTCGCGATGGAGTACGTCGACGGCGAGCCGATCACCCGCCATGCGGACCAGGCGCGGCTCGACGTGCGCGCGCGGCTCGCGCTGTGGCTGCAGGTCGCCGATGCGGTCGCCTACGCCCACCGCAACGCGATCGTGCACCGCGACCTGAAGCCCGGCAACGTGCTGGTCGACGACGCCGGCCGCGCGAAACTGCTCGACTTCGGGATCGCGAAGTTCATCGACCCGCTGGCCCCGGCGACCGACACCGCGGTCGCGTTCACCGCCCGCTATGCCTCGCCCGAGCAGATTGCCGGCGAGCCGGCGACCACCGCCACCGACGTGCATGGCCTCGGGCTGCTGCTGTTCGAACTGCTGTGCGGGAGACCGGCTTTCTCCGCGGGCGGCGACCTCGCGCTGCGTCAGGCGATCGCGACCGCCGATGCGCCTGCGCTGCGGGCCACGCTCGCCGCCGGGTCGCGCGCCGAAGCGCATGCCATCGCCACCGCGCGCCGGGCATCGCTGCCTGCGCTTCGGCGCCTGCTCGGGGGCGACCTCGAAGCCGTCGTGGGCCGGGCGCTGCGCAAGCCGCCGTCGCAGCGCTATCCGACCGTGGTCGCGTTCGCCGACGACATCCGCGCGTGGCTCGACGGATTGCCGGTGGCCGCGGTCGCGCCGTCGCCCGTGTATCGGCTGCGGCGCTTGATCGGTCGCCACCGGGTGGTCAGCACCGTGAGCCTGTTGGCCGTGGTCGGCATTGTGACGGCGCTCGGCGTCGCGCTGCAGCAGCGCGCCCAGTTCCTGCTCGCCCGCGACCAGGCGCGAGCGGAGAACGCGCTGCTGCTGCGCCTCGTGGAAGGCGCCGATCCCTACCACCTGCGCGGCTCCGAGCTGCGGCTCGCGGAGCTGCTGGAGGATGCGGCGACGCAGACCATCGCGCGTACCGACCTTGAACCCGCGGCACGCGTGCGCTTGCTGGCGACCGTCGGCGGAACGCTGCTGAGCCAGTCGCGGTTCGCCGTCGCCGAACCCGCCCTCGCGGCGGCACGCGAGTCTGTCACCGACGCCGACCCGGACCTGCGGCTGCGGCTCGACGTGTTGCTCGCCGCCGCGCGATTCGAACTCGGCCAGCGCGAGGCGGCGGTGGCGATGCTCGCGGCGGCATGGCCGGCGCTCGAACGCGCACCGTCCGCGCTGCGCATCGAAGCGCTCGAATGGCGTGCGCACATGCAGCGGGCGCAGGAACGTCTCGAGCCGGCGCTGGCCGATGTCGAGACGGCGCTCTCGCTGTGCGGCCCTGCCTGCGGCGACACGGTAGACGGCCGCGTCGCGCTGGTGACCAAGCGCATCGACCTGCTGTCGCGGCTGGGGCGACACCGGGCCGCGCTGGCGGAGGCCGATGCCGCGTGGCGCATCGCGGACGCTTTGCCCGAAGCGCGCGCCGACGTGCGCGTCCTGGTCGGTGCCTCGCGCGCCGCGGCGCTGTCGCAGGCCGGGCGCACGGGCGCGGCCGAGGCGGCGTTGGCCGGGCTGATTCCGTTCGCGGAGCGCCTGCATGCCGGTCGCGGCAACCGGCTCGCCGGGCTGTATTCGACCCTCGAGCAGGTGCGACGAAACGGGGGGCGCCATCGGGCAGCGGCGGACAGCGCGGCGCGCGTGGTCGCGCTGTACGAGGCGAGCCTGCCGGATTCGGTGTACCTCGCCTACGCGCTCAAGACGCTGGGCCTCAACCTGCGCCTGGTTGGCGAGCATGCGCCGGCGATCGCCGCGCTCGATCGCGCCGCGATCATGTTCCGCCGGGTCGAAGGCGAGGGCAGCGCGGAGGCGATGTGGTGCGAGATCAACCGCGCCGCGGTGGTGGCGATGCGCGACCGCACGCCGGCCACGCTGGCCGCGCTGTCCGAGGCCGCGAGGCGCTACCACGCCAGCGGCAACCGGACCTTCGAATGGGTGGCGCGACTGCTGGTGGCGGAGACGGCGGCCGACCTCGGGAATGTCGCGCTGGCGCGGCGCGAGCTTGCCGCGACGCCGCCGTCCGGCGCCGGCGTCGCCGGCAGACGCGCGCGCGTCGATGTCCTCAGGCGCCAGCTCGACGGGCTGGAGGGCGCCGCACCGGACGCCCGGGACGGCGCCTACGCTGCGGCCCTGGCCGAGTCGGGCGCCGGTGGGATCACTCGCGCGCGCCTGCTGCGCGTCGTGGCCCGTCACACGCCGTCGTCGGCCGCCTGCGAAGCCGCCCGGTCGGCGTGGGCCGAGGTGGACCCCACGCAGGGCGCGTGGCGCCAGGAGCAGCGGAGCCTGGCGCGCTGTCCCTGAGTTGTGGCTCAGGCAACCGCATCGTCGCGCAGCAGCAGGCGGCCGCGCAGCGAATTCGGCATCGCCTCTGTGATCTGCACGTCGAGGAAGCGACCGACCAGGCGCGGGTGGCCGTCGAAGTTCACCGTGCGGTGGTTCTCGGTCTTGCCGCACAGTTGCGCGGCATCCTTGCGGCTGGGGCCCTCGACCAGCACCGACTGCACGCTGCCGACCATCGCGCGGCTGATCGCGAGCGCGTTGGCGTTGATCTTGGCCTGCAGTCGCTGCAGGCGTTCGGACTTGACCGCCTCGGGCGTGTCGTCGGTCAGGTTGGCGGCCGGCGTGCCGGGGCGGCGCGAGTAGACGAAGGAGAAGCTCTGGTCGAAGCCAACGTCGTCGATCAGCTTCATCGTGGCTGCGAAGTCGGCATCGGTCTCGCCCGGGAACCCGACGATGAAGTCGGACGAGATGCAGATACCCGGTCGTGCCTCGCGCAGGCGGCGCATCCTGGCCTTGTATTCGAGCACGGTGTGCCCGCGCTTCATCGCCGCCAGGATGCGGTCGGAGCCGGACTGCACCGGCAGGTGCAGGAAGGCCGCCAGCTTGGGCACGTTGCGGTAGGCCTCGATCAGCCGATCGGTGAACTCGACCGGGTGCGAGGTGGTGAACCGGATGCGGCCGATGGCGGGAATGCGCGCCAGGGTCTCGATCAGCAGGGCGAGGTCGGCAGTCTCGCCGTCGTGCATCGGCCCGCGGTAGGCGTTGACGTTCTGGCCGAGCAGGTTCACCTCGCGCACGCCCTGCGCCGCGAGCTTGGCGACCTCGGCCACCACGTCGTCGAACGACCGGCTGACTTCCTCGCCGCGGGTGTAGGGCACCACGCAGAACGAGCAGTACTTGCTGCAGCCCTCCATGATCGACACGAAGGCAGTCGGCCCCTCGGCCCGCGGCTCCGGCAGGCGGTCGAACTTCTCCACCTCGGGAAAGGAGATGTCGACCTGCGGCCGCGCGGTGGCGCGGCGCGCCTCGATCATCTGCGGCAGCCGGTGCAGGGTCTGCGGGCCGAACACCAGGTCGACGTGCGGGGCGCGGCGGATGATCGCCTCGCCCTCCTGGCTGGCCACGCAGCCGCCGACGCCGATCAACAGCGCCGGTCTGGCCTTCTTCAGCTGCTTCCAGCGGCCGAGCTGGGAGAACACCTTTTCCTGTGCCTTCTCGCGGATCGAGCAGGTGTTGACCAGGATGACGTCGGCCTCGGACTCGTCCTCGGTCAGTTCGAGGCCGTGCGATGCGGCCAGCACGTCGGCCATCTTGGCCGAGTCGTACTCGTTCATCTGGCAGCCGTGGGTCTTGATGAAGAGCTTGCCGGACACGGGCGGGCTCGCGGGGTGCTGGATTGCGCGGCAGTGTAGGCCGCGGGGCCGCGGCCGGCCAGCCCGGGAACCCGGGCCCGCGGCGGGTGGTCTTGATTTTTCCCTTGACTGGTCGAAACTTGCAGCATGACCCCGGCACGCGCCCTGCGTTTTCTGCCCGTTCTCGCCCTGCTGGCGGCGGGTGCGGCCGCGCCGGCGTGGGCCGGCGGGATCGTCAAGTGGGTCGACGCCAACGGCATCACCCACTATTCGAACGTGCCCGCCGACCGCGCCCGCGCTCGCGCCGCGGCGACGGCTCCTGCGCCGAGCGTGCCGGCGACGTCCTACCGCGCCTCGGTGTTCAAGTTCCGCGACGCCAACGGCGTCACCCACTACACCGACCGCCGGCCGTTGAACCGTCGCTACACGGTGATCAACGTCTACTGCCCGGCCTGCGATCCGCGTTCGCCGGTGAATTGGGACCGGACCCGGCTCAACCTCACCGCCTACGGCGACGAGATCGCGGCTGCTGCGGAGCGTTGGAAGGTCGATCCCGCGCTGGTGCGCGCGGTGATCCACGCCGAGTCGGCGTTCCGTCCGGATGCGGTCTCGCACAAGGGTGCGCAGGGGCTGATGCAGTTGATGCCGGGCACCGCCGAAATCTACGGGGTCGTTGATCCGTTCGACGCCGCGCAGAACATCGAGGCCGGCGTGCAGCACCTGGCGGGACTGCTGGTGCGCTACGACGGCGACGTGACGCTGGCGGCGGCCGCGTACAACGCCGGCGAGGGCGCGGTGAAGCGCTGGGGCGGGATTCCGCCCTACGAGGAAACCAAGGTCTACGTGCAGCGCGTCGGCACCCTGCACCGCCGCTACCAGGCCGGGTCCTGAGCAGCGCTCCGGCGGGCGGGTCAAAGACGCGGCCGCGGACGCTCCGCGAGGACCACGTCGACTGCCAGCGGTACGCCGGCGCGTTCGCCTTCGACGCGCACCGCCGTGCCCGGCGGTGTCGCCGCCTCGCGCGCGCGCAGTTCGCTTTCGCCGCGGACGTCGACGCCGTCGTAGCGCAGCAGGCGGTCGCCGACCCGCAGCCCGGCAAGGTCGGCCGGACCGCCCTGCGCGACCGCTACCAGCTGTACCCCGCGCGGGCGCGCCTCGCGGGTCGGTGCTGCCGACAGCGGAGCCTCGGCATAGTCGGCGCCGATCGTGCCGCGCACCACATAGCCGCGCGCGGCAAGCGAATCGAGGATCCGTCGCGCCGCGCTGGCCGGGATCGCGAATCCCACGCCCTGCACGCCGCGCTCGCGACCCAGCACGCCGGTGATGACCCCTACCAGCCGGCCGTCGGCGTCGACCAGGGCGCCCCCGGAATTGCCGAGGTTGATGGCCGCGTCGGTCTGCACCAGGTCCTCGTAGCGGCTGAGCGACGGCTGGTCGCGACCGGTCGCGCTGATGATGCCCACGGTGACCGTCTGGCCGATCCCTTCCGGGTTGCCGATCGCCAGCACCACGTCGCCGACCTCGGGCGGCCGCTGGTCGGCGAAGCCGATGGCCGGGAAGTTGGCGCCGTCGATGCGCAGCAGGGCGAGGTCGGACGCCGGGTCGCGACCGGCGATCTTGGCTTCGGTGACGCGGCCATCAGCCAGCCCCACCCAGATCCGCTGCGCGTCGCGCACCACGTGGTCGTTGGTCAGCACCAGCCCCTCCGCGCCGACGATCACTCCCGAGCCGTCGCTGCGCTCGAAGCGGCTGATCGGCGTGGCGAAGGCCAGCGGCGGGCGCTGCGCCAGCGGGTCGCCGAGCAGCCGGATGCCGAGGTCGGTGACCAGGCGGTTGGCGTAGATGTTGACCACCGAAGGTGCGGCGCGGCGCACCGCGCCCGCATAACTGGCCGGGCCGGGCGCGGCCGCTCCGGCCGCCGGCGCGGCGAAGCGCTCGGGGAACAGGCGGGTGGCCACGAAAGCCAGCGCCAGGCCGAGGGTGGCGAACTGCAGAATGAAGGCGAAGGCGCGGAGGAAGCGGCCCATGGCGGGACGGGGCGTGCCGGGGTCGGCATTGTGACGGCCGCCGTTCACGTTGTCTCCCCCGGGCGCGCTGGCTAGAATTGGGCGATTCTGGCGGGCTCAGACGCCCGCCGCAGCTTTCGAATCATCGATCTGGAGAGCCGAATGGCCGAGCAAGGCGTCAACGACGGCCGGCGCCGCTTCCTCACCGCGACCACGGCGGTCGTCGGCGGGGCAGGGGCGATCTTCGCGGCCGTGCCCTTCGTCGCGTCGTTCAAGCCGAGCGCGCGCGCGCAGTCGGCCGGCGCGCCGGTAACCATCGACATCAGCAAGCTGCAGGACGGCCAGTTGCTCAAGGTCGGCAGCGACGTGCCGCAGTGGCGCGGCCAGCCGATCTGGATCGTCAAGCGGTCTTCCGAAATGGTCCGCGAACTGGGCGAGCCGGCGCTGCTGGAGCGCCTGCGCGACCCCGACTCGGCGGCCGTCGAGCAGCAGCCCGAGTACGCGCGCAACGCCACCCGCGCGATCCGCGATGACGTCCTGGTCCTGGTCGGCATCTGCACCCATCTCGGCTGCTCACCGCTATTCGAGCCCGAAGTGCGCCCGCAAAGCTACGACGCCAACTGGCGCGGCGGGTTCTTCTGCCCCTGCCACGGATCCAAGTTCGACCTCGCGGGCCGCGTCTACCAGGGCGTGCCGGCACCTCTGAACCTGAAGGTGCCTCCTTACCGTTTCGACGACGACAGGCACATCACCGTCGGTCTGAACCCGGTCGAGGGAGCCGCCTGACATGGCAGACAGCAAGTACGTCAACCCCTTCGCCACCGCCCCGCGCGGCGGCCTCGCGGGCGTGTTCAACGGGATTGCGGCGTGGGTCTACGACCGTGCGCCGAGCATGGACGCGGCCTACCGCAAGCACCTGTCCGAGTACTGGGCGCCGAAGAACTTCAACACCTGGTATTTCTTCGGTTCGCTGGCGATCCTGGTGCTGGTCAACCAGATCGTCACCGGCATCTGGCTGACCATGAACTACAAGCCGAGTGCCGCCGAAGCCTTTGCCTCGGTCGAGTACATCATGCGCGACGTGGAGTGGGGCTGGCTGATCCGCTACCTGCACTCCACGGGCGCCTCGGCGTTCTTCGTGGTTGTCTACCTGCACATGTTCCGTGCGCTGCTGTACGGGTCCTACCAGAAGCCGCGCGAACTGGTGTGGGTGCTGGGCATGATGATCTACCTGGTGCTGATGGCCGAGGCCTTCCTCGGCTACGTACTTCCCTATGGCCAGATGTCGTACTGGGGCGCGCAGGTGATCACGTCGCTGTTCGGTGCGATCCCGTGGGTCGGCGAGGCGCTGGTCGAACTGATCCGCGGCGACTACCTGATCTCGGACGCCACGCTGAACCGCTTCTTCGCCCTGCACGTGGTGGCGCTGCCGCTGGTGCTGCTGCTGCTGGTGGCCCTGCACCTCGCCGCGCTGCACGAGGTCGGCTCGAACAACCCCGAGGGCGTCGACATCAAGAAGGTCAAGGACGCCGACGGTAAGCCGCTCGACGGCATCGCCTTCCACCCGTACTACACGGTCAAGGACGTTTTCGGCGCCGGCTTCTTCCTCCTGCTGTTCGCGTTCGTGATCTTCTTCGCGCCGATGTTCGGCGGGCTGTTCCTGGAGTACGACAACTTCATTCCGGCCAATCCGCTGGTGACGCCGGAGCACATCAAGCCGGTGTGGTACTTCACGCCCTACTACGCGATGCTGCGCGCGATCCCCGACAAGCTGGCGGGCGTGATCGTGATGGGCGCGGCGGTGATGATCCTGTTCCTCATCCCGTGGCTCGACCGCAGCCCGGTGCGCTCGATCAGGTACCGCGGGCCGCTGTCGAAAGCACTGCTCGGCCTGTTCGTCGTCACCTTCGTGTTCCTCGGCTATGCCGGCTACCAGCCATCGAGCCAGCTGCTCACCCTGCTGGCACAGATCGCCACTGCGTTCTACTTCCTGTTCTTTCTCGCCATGCCCTGGTGGACGCGCATCGACCGCGTCAAGCCGGTGCCGGACCGGGTGACCGCCCATGCGTAAGTTCCGCCTCGCCCTGGCTGCCGCGCTCGCTTTGTCCGGCCTCGCCCAGGCTGCCGGGCCGTCGGTGCCGCTGCAGCCCGCCCACGCCAACGTCGGTGACCGCGCCTCGCTGCAGCGCGGCGCGCGGTTGTTCATGAACTACTGCGCGTCCTGCCATTCGGCCGGGTACAACCGCTATTCGCGTATCGCCGAGGATCTCGGCCTGACCGAAGCACAGGTAATGGAAAACCTGAATTTCACCGGTGCCAAGTTCGGCGAGCCGGTGCGCACGTCGATGGACCGTGCCGACGCGACGCAGTGGTTCGGCGCGGCGCCGCCAGACCTGTCCCTGACCGCGCGCGCCAAGCACGGTGGCGCCGACTGGATCTACACCTATCTGAAGTCGTTCTACATTGACGACGCCCGGCCGATCGGCTGGAACAACCCGGTGTTGCCGGGCGCCAGCATGCCCCACGTGCTGTGGGAACTGCAGGGCGTGCAGCGGGCGGTGACCGAGCCCAAGACGACCGACGCGAGCGGCAGCGCCGAACCCTGCGCCAACGGGGAAGTCGGCGGCGCCTGCCTGGTCGGGTTCGAACTGGTCCAGGCGGGCATGCTGGACGCGGACGGCTATGACCGCGCGATCCGCGACATCACCAATTTCATGCTGTACATGGCCGAGCCGGCCGCCCTCAAGCGGGAGGCCTATGGGCCGTGGGTGATCCTGTTCCTGGCTTTCTTCACCTTCCTGGCCTGGCTGCTCAAGCGGGAGTACTGGCGCGACGTGCATTGATCGCAGCGCGGGTCCCGGCCCGCCCCGGGGGGGGCGGCTTCACGTCCGTGGGGGGGCGATGTAGGCTTTGTGACGCTCCGCCACGGGCGGCGCCTGGACTGCAGTGCGGATGGAGGACGCCTTGAGCACCACTTTGGCCAACTGGGGCAAACGCAAACCTGTCTCCTCCGCCCGCGTGCGCACCGTATTGACCCTGTTCTCGGCCCGCAACGACCTGGCCAGCCACTGCGCGCGGCTGGTGCTGGCGGCCAAGGGCGTGTCCTACGACCTGGTCGTGGTCGATCCCAACGACCCGCCGGAGGACCTCGCCGACCTGAACCCGGCGAGGAACCTGCCCACGCTGGTGGACCGCGACCTCGTCCTGTACGACACCAACGTGATCGCCGAGTACCTCGACGAACGCTATCCCCATCCGCCGCTGATGCCGATCGATCCACTCTCCCGCGCCCGCGTACGGCTCGGGGTTGTGCGGTTGCAGCGCGACTGGTTTCCTTTCGTGGACACCATCCTCGGTGGCACCAAGAGCACCGCCGAGACCGCGCGCAAGCGCCTGCGCGAGGGCCTGCTGGCCAGCGTGCCGGTGTTCAAGGCTGCGAAGTTCTTCCTCAACACCGAGATGAGCCTGGCCGACTGCGCGCTCGCACCGCTGATCTGGCGCCTGCCCTGGCTCGGCGTCACCCTGCCCAGGGAGGCCCAGGCGGTCGTCGACTACGGTGAGCGCATCTTCCGCAACCCGGGGTTCCTGCGCAGCATGACCGACGATGAAAAGGCGCTGCGGCCGGCCTGAACCCGATGAGCGGCGGCCCTTCGATGACCAGCAACCGCCCCTACCTGGTCCGGGCGATGTACCAGTGGGTGAGCGACAACGGGCTCACGCCCTACCTGCTGGTCGATGCGCGCCTGCCCGGCGTGATGGTGCCCTCGGCGTCGGTCAAGGACGGCCAGATCGTGCTCAACATCGCGACCCGCGCGGTTTCGGACCTCGACCTCGGCAACGACCGGATCGCGTTCCTCGCCCGCTTCGGCGGCGTGAGCCAGAACGTGCTGGTTCCGGTGGGGGCGGTGCTCGCGATCTACGCGCACGAGAACGGGCAGGGCATGATGTTCCCCGCCGAGCCGGTTGCGCCCGCGCCACCGCCGGCAGACCCGCCCGAGCCGGCGCGTGGCGGGCCACGCCTGCGGGTCGTCAAGTAGGGCCCTGCGGCGCCGAAAACGGCACCGTGGCGGACACCAGGTCGCGCCCGCGCAGATCGATCCAGCCCTGCACGCGGCCCACCCCGTCGGGGCTGAACTCGAAGGCGTAGCGGCGCTCAAGGACGAAGCCGCCTTCGCAGCGCCGGGCCCGGACCCGGCGCAGCGCCACGGTCGCGTCGAGCAGCTGCACGCCGGCGCGGGTGCAGGCGGCCTGCGCGTGGGCGCGCGCGCGTTCCAGCGACTCCGCAGCGGAGAACCACCAGATCACGCCGGCGGACGCCAGCACCAGCATCACGACGGTAAAGGCCATCGGTCGGATCGTTCCGAAAGTGGGAAGCGTGACCGCTCGCGCCGCGCGCGGCAAGCCTTCCCCCGGCCCGGGCGGTGCGGACGGACGGCCGCCCCGGGCCCTACAATCGCCGGCTGCGGGAGACAGACGGGCGCGCACGGGGTGATCCAGGTTCCGGGGTACCAGATCCAGCGGCAGATCGGGGTCGGCGGCATGGCCACCGTGTACCTTGCCGTCCAGACTTCGCTCGAGCGCGAGGTTGCGCTGAAGGTGATGACGCCGGCGCTGGTCGCCGACCCCAACTTCTCGCGTCGCTTCCTGCAGGAGGCGCGCACGCTGGCCTCGCTGTCGCACCCCAACATCGTGTCCGTCTTCGACGTCGGCGTGACCGACGATCAGCTGCATTACTTCTCGATGCAGCTCCTGCCCGGTGGCGATCTCGCCCAGCGCATCAGGTCCGGTCCGATCGGCCCGACGGAGGCCGCCCGTCTGCTGGCTGGCGTGGCGCGCGCCCTCGGCTTCGCCCACCTGCGCGGCTTCGTCCACCGCGACGTTTCGCCCGCCAACATCCTGTTCGATGCCACCGGTAACCCGGTGCTGACCGACTTCGGCATCGCCCGTGCGCTGACCAGCGTGTCGCGGTTGACCCACGCCGGCGCCAGCGTCGGCACCAGCCTGTACATGAGCCCCGAGCAGGCACGCGGCGGCGCGGTGGACGCGCGATCCGACCTGTACTCGCTCGGTGCGGTCGTGCACGAGGCGCTCACCGGGCGCCCGCCTTACGACGGCGAGGACGGTTTCGCGATCGCCTACGCCCACGTTTTCGAACCGGTGCCGCGCCTGCCGCCGGCACTGGCCGCCTGGCAGCCGCTGCTGGACAGTGCGCTGGCCAAGGACCCGTCCGATCGTTTTCCCGATGCCGACGCCTTCGTCGTCGCCCTGAACGCCGTGGCTGCGGGAGCCGAAAGCGCCGCCAGCGTCCCAGTCGGCAGCGGTGCGGGCAAGGCCGCGTCAGAGACGCCCGCGGCCGTGCCGCCGCCGCGCTGGCAGGCATGGGCCGCCAGGCCGGCGTTCAACCGCTGGGCCGCGATCGGCGCCATCGTGCTCGGCGTCGCCGGCCTTGGTGCCGCGGTGCTGTTCGGTCGCGGGCCCGCGGCGCCGCCGCCATCGCCCGCGCTGGCGCCTGCGCCGGAAACGGCGCCTGTATCGGCAGTCGCCGCGTCGACGCCGGCCCCAAAGCCATCGGTCGCCGCGACCGGCGATCTCGAACCGGCCACCCTGGCGCCGGATCAGGACGCTGCCGGGATCCTGCCGGACGATCCCGAGGCGGCGCGCCGCGCGGTGGATACTGGTGTGCTGGATCCGATCGCAGCCCTGCTGGCGCTCGCGCGCGCCGACGTCGCCGCGCGGCGGCTCGGCAGCCCGCCGGGACGCAACGCGATCGAGCGCTACCGCCTCGCGCTGCGGCTCGCCGACCGATTCCGCGCGCCCGGCGACGCCGCACGCGCGCGCCAGGGACTGGTCGACGCCGCGGCCGCCTACCTCGACCTCGCGGAACGCGGGCTTGCCGACGGCGACGAGACCGCATTCCTCGACTACGCGGCACGCGCGCGCGACGTAGCGGGGTCCGTACCCGAGGGTGCTGCGCTGGCCGCGCGGATCGCGCAGCGGCTCGCCGCGCTGCGCGACGAATCGCTGACCGCCGCGCGACTGGCGGTGGAGGCCTGGGACCGCGAAGCCGCGGGCGCCGCGTTCGCGCGCGCGCTGCGCTTCGATCCCGGCTCGGCCGCGGCGCAGCGCGGCCAGCGCGACGCGGCGCGCAGCGGCCAGCCGGGCTACGCGTTCCGCGATGCGCTCGGCGCGTCGGGCCGTGGCCCTGAGATGGTGGTGCTGCCAGGCGCGCGGCTGGCGTCTGCGCGCGCCGAAACCACCCTCGCCGAGTTCCGCGTCTTCTGGTCCGACGGCGGCGCAGCCGCGCGCCGGGAGCGCCCGGCCTGCCGCGACCGCGAATCCTTCTTCCGATCCTCGCGCGCGCGCAGCTTCGAGAAGCCCGACATCGTGCAGGATGACGACCATCCGGTGGTTTGCGTGACCGCTGCCGACGCCGAGGCGTACGCCGCGTGGCTGTCGGAGCGCAGCGGCAAACGCTATCGCCTGCCGACCGCCGCCGAGTGGCAGGCCCTGGCGGATCGCGCCGGTTCGCCCGCGGACTGCGGCGCCAACCTGGCCGACGCCTCGCACCGCGCGAAGTTCCGCGGCGCGGACGCCGCCGCCTGCGACGACGGTTTTGCCACCACCGCGCCGGTGCGGCGTTTTGATGCCTCCGCGGACCGTGTGTACGATATCGTGGGAAACGTCCGCGAGTGGGTGTCGGACTGCGCGTCCGGTTGCCGCGAGCGCCTCGCCATGGGCAGCGCCTGGCACCTGGTCGCGGCGGATCCCCGGCGCGAGGACTTCGGCGCCGACGTGGCGTCCAACACCGTCGGCTTCCGCGTGCTGCGCGAGATCGACTGAACACGCGGCCACCGCCCCGAGCGACAGGAATGACGATGAAGCTGCTGTTCCCCAACGGCGAACGCCCGCCATTCGAACTCAAGGACGGCGTCACCAGGGTCGGCAGCGGTGCCGGCAACGACCTCACCATCGCCGCGCCCGGCATCGCCGACCGGCACTGCGAGATCACCCTTCAGGGTGAGGGCTGCAGCGTGCGCCCGTTGGCGGAGTCGAACGTGGTGGTCGTCAACGGCCGCCAGGCCGGGCTCGACACGCCGATCAAGCCCGGCGACCTGGTGCTGTTCGCGAGGGTCGGCGCGCGGGTGGTGGCGGTCGAGCGCAGCGCCGCCGCGCCCGTGCCGCGCAGGTCGGAGGGCGAGGACGACGGACGCACCCGCGTGCGGATGGCGCTGCCCAAGTACCTGCTGCGCGGCGTCAGCGGCGGCACCTTCGGCAAGGTCTTCCCGCTGGTCGGCACCATGACCGTCGGCCGCCACAGCGACTGCGACATCAGCGTGCCCGGCGAGGAGATCTCGCGCCACCATGCCAGGCTCTCGCCGATGCCGGACGGGGTCGCGGTCGAGGACCTGGGATCGGCCAACGGCACCTTCATCGCCGACAAGCGGATCCAGCAGGGCCTGCTGAAGCCCGGCGAGGAGCTGCGCCTCGACACCTTGCGCTTCCTGCTGGTCGCGCCGGGCCTCGCCGCGCAGTCGGTCGCGGCGCCGGCGCCCGCGTCCATCGCCGGCGGTGGCGGTCTGCGCTGGGTCGCGGTAGCCATGGCAGTGATCGCGCTGGCGGCCGTCGGCGCCTGGTTCCTGATCGGCTGAGCGGGCGGGACGACCCGGCCCCGACCCTGCGTTCGGCTCAGGGCGGGCCGGGATCGACCCGCATCGAGAGGTCGACCGCGCGCACATGCTTGGTCAGCGCGCCGACCGAGATGTAGTCGACTCCGGTCTCGGCGATCGCGCGCACCGTCGCCAACGACACGCTGCCGGAGTATTCCAGCGGCACCCGGCCCGCGGCGTGACGCACCGCTGCGCGCAACCCGTCGAGGTCGAAGTCGTCGAGCATGATGCGGTCGGGCGCGCAGGCCAGCGCCTGTTCGAGTTCCGCCGGCGACTCCACCTCCACCTCGACCAGCAGGCCGGGCACCGACGAGCGCGCAGCCGCGATCGCCGCCGCGATGGAACCCGCGCAAGCGATGTGGTTTTCCTTGATCAGGATCGCGTCGAACAGGCCGATGCGGTGGTTCGACGCGCCACCGGCGCGCACCGCGTACTTCTGCGCCAGGCGCAGGCCGGGCAGGGTCTTGCGCGTGTCGAGGATGGTGGCGCGGGTGCCGGCCACCGCCGCGACGAAGGCCGCGGCGGTGGCCGCGGTGGCGCTCAGCGTTTGCAGGAAGTTCAGGGCGCTGCGCTCGCCGGCCAGCAAGGCGCGCGCCGGGCCCTCGATGCGGCACAGGACCGTGCCGGCGTCGAAGCGCGTGCCGTCGTCGATCCGCCAGTCGATCCGGACCCGCGCGTCGAGCAGCGCGAAACAGGCTTGCGCCCATGCGCGCCCGGCCAGCACCCCAGGCTCGCGCGCCACGATGGTCGCCACCGCGCGCCGATCCGCGGGCACCAGCGATCCGCTGGCGTCGCCGCAGCCGACGTCCTCGTCGAGGGCGCGCCGCGCATCGGCCTCGATCGTCGCCACCGGCGGCAGGGGTGCGGCCATCGCGCCTCAGTCCCTGCGGACGGATCCGCGATCCGCCGGCGCCTCGGGTCGCGGTCCGCGCAGCGCCCCGGCAGCCGCGCGGGCGGGCCGCCGCCCCGTGCGCGCGCCGGCGCCGGTGGGCCGGGGAATCGCGTTGCCCATTGCTGCCTCAGCGCGGGAAATCGGCGAACTGCGTGGTGCCGATGCCTTCCTCGGGCAGCATCACCGGGATGCCGTCGTCGATCCGGTAGAGGACCTTGCCGTCGGTGGTCAAAAGCGCGCCCGCCAGCGGGTCGGAGAGCGTCGAACCGGCCACGGTCTTCACCGCGCCGCCGGCGATCTCGCGGTTCAGGTACTCGATCTGCCGCGCGGTCGCCGGAACGACCGGCACCTTGCTGACCGGGCAGCAGAGGAGGTCGATCAGGCGCTGGTCGATGCCCATGGGCGGCGGCTCGCGTGGCGGTTCGGGGACGGCGCTAAGATAGCGGTTTCGGCGGGACCGGACCATGACGGAAGCTTCAGCGGTGCGGGTGGGCGTGGTGATGGGCTCGCGTTCCGACTGGGAGACGATGAAGCCGGCCGGCGACACGCTCGAGCGGCTCGGCATCGCGCACGAGGTGCGCGTGGTCTCGGCCCATCGCACGCCCGACCTGCTGTTCGCCTACGCCGAGCAGGCGGCGACGCGCGGGCTGCAGGCGATCATCGCCGGCGCCGGCGGTGCCGCCCACCTGCCCGGCATGCTGGCGGCCAAGACCCTGCTGCCAGTGCTCGGCGTGCCGGTGCAGTCCAAGGCGCTGTCCGGGCTCGACTCGCTGCTGTCGATCGTGCAG
>DHLY01000033.1:14550-15219 GCA_002405525.1 Proteobacteria bacterium UBA4656 | reverse complement strand
CAGATGCCGGCCGGCGTGCCGGTGCCGACCTTCGCCATCGGTCCCTCCGGGGCGATCAACGCCGCGCTTTCCGCGGCGGCGATCCTCGCCCTGCACGATCCGCGCGTGGCCTCGGCACTGGCCGATTTCCGCCGCTCGCAGACCGAGCAGGTGCTGGCGCGGCCCGATCCGCGGGACTGATCCGTCATGCCCGCCACGGTCGGCATCCTCGGCGGTGGGCAGCTGGCCCGCATGCTGGTGCTCGCCGGCGCGCCGCTCGGCCTGCGCTTCCGCGTGCTCGACACCAGCGCCGACGCCTGTGCCGGCCAGTTCGCGCCGCTGCTGCAGGCCGACTGGACCGACCAGGCGGCGCTGGAGTCATTCGCGCGCGGCATCGACGTCGCCACCTTCGACTTCGAGAACGTGCCGGCCGAGACCGCGCAGTGGCTCGCCGGGCGGGTGCCGGTGTTCCCCTCGCCGCGTGCGCTGGCGGTGGCGCAGGATCGGCTGGCCGAGAAACGTCTGTTCGTCGAGCTGGGCATGGAAACGCCGCAGTTCGCGGCGGTCGATTCGCGGGCCGATCTCGATGTGGCGCTGGCGCGGATCGGCGCTCCGGCGGTGCTCAAGACCCGGCGGCTCGGCTACGACGGCAAGGGGCAGTTCCGGCTGCGCACTGCCGCCGACGCCGAC
>DHLY01000033.1:0-14324 GCA_002405525.1 Proteobacteria bacterium UBA4656 | reverse complement strand
GCGACGGCGACTTCCGCGCCTGGCCGCTGACCCGCAACTGGCACACGGACGGTATCCTCGCCGCCAGTCTCGCGCCCGCGCCCGGCGACCCGGCCCTGGCCACGGCGGCGTTCGCGCACGCGCGTGCGCTGGCAGGATCGCTCGACTACGTCGGCGTGTTCGCCCTCGAACTGTTCGCGCACGGCGGGCGACTGCTGGCCAACGAAATGGCGCCTCGGGTCCACAACTCGGGCCACTGGACCATCGAGGGCTCGCAGGCCAGCCAGTTCGAGAACCACCTGCGCGCGGTGCTCGGCATGCCGCTGGGCGACACCGGCGCCCGCGGCCCCTGCGCGATGCTGAACTGGATCGGCGATCTGCCGGCGCGCGACCCGGTGCTGCGCGAAGCCTGCGGCCACTGGCACGACTACGGCAAGTCACCGCGCGCCGGGCGCAAGGTCGGCCACGCCACCTTCGCCCCCGCGGACACGGCCGCTCTGCGATTGTCCCTGCAGCGCGCGGGCCACGCGCTCGGTCGCGAAGCGCAGATCGCGCCGCTGCTCGCCGCGCTCGGCTGACTGCGGCCGTCCGGCCGCGTCTACGGCGCTGGAAAAGCCACCACGTCGGCGAAGTCGGCGGCGATCCCGAGCTCGCTGCCGGGCGCGTGGCTGCCGTGGCTCGGGAACAGCGCTTCGACCTCGCTGCCGTCCGCAAGGCGCAGCCGGTACAGGGTCGCGGCGCCGCGGAACGCCGCATCGACCACCCGCGCGCGCAGCGCGGAATCCGGCGCCAGGCGAAGGTCGTCGGGTCGCACCAGCACCTCGACCGCGGTCGCCGCCGCGAGTCCGCGCGGTGCGTGCAGCACGCCGAGCGCGGTCTCGATCGCGCCGTCGGCGCGCAGCCTGCCGCGCAGCATTCGGCCGCCACCGACGAAACCGGCCACGAAGCGGGTGGCCGGCCGGTGATAGACCTCGTAGGCCGTGCCCCATTGCTCGATGCGTCCGGCCCGCATCACGCCGACCCGGGCGGCGAACGCGAACGCCTCGTCCTGGTCGTGGGTGACCAGCAGCGCAGCCACGCCGAGCGATTTCAGCAGGGCGCGAACCTCGTCCCGCAGGCGCACGCGAAGGCCCGCGTCGAGGCTGGAAAACGGCTCGTCGAGCAGCAGCAGCGGCGGCCGCGGCGCCAGCGCCCGCGCCACGGCGACCCGCTGCTGCTGGCCGCCGGACAGTTCGTGCGGGCGGCGCGCGGACAGGCCTTCGAGTTCGAGCAGACGCAGCAGTTCCCCCACCCGCGCCGCCCGTTCACCGCGTGGCAGTCGGTGCAGTCCGAAGCCGATGTTGCCGACGACGTCGAGGTGCGGGAACAGCGCGAGGTCCTGGAACACGAAGCCGATGCCGCGGCGCTCCGCCGGAACGGCGACGTCGGCCCCGGCCACCACCTCGCCGCGCAGCAGGATGCGGCCCGCCTCCGGCTGGTGGAATCCCGCGATGGCGCGCAGGGTGGTGGTCTTGCCGCAACCGCTGGGGCCGAGCAGGGCGGCGATCTCGCCGGCGCCCAGCGCGAAGGATGCGCCGTCCACCGCCCGCGCGGCACCGGCCCGGCAGACGAGATCTTCGACGGCGAGCAGGGGCCCGGCGGCGCTCATGCCGCCCGCGGACCGGGCGCCACGGAGTCGCCGCGGCATCGATCCGAGACGGGCAGGCGGCCGGGCCCGGTGGCGTCCATGGTGCGAGGGCGTCTACAGGTGCCGGCGAGGCGCTTCGCTCAGCGCATCTGCGCGGCGACGAAGTCCCAGTTGACCAGGTTCCAGAACGCCTCGACGTACTTGGCGCGGGCGTTGCGGTAGTCGACGTAATACGCGTGTTCCCACACGTCGCAGGTCAGCAGCGCGCGGTCGGTGGTGGTCAGCGGGGTGGCGGCGTTCGAAGTGCTCACCAGGGCCAGGGTGCCGTCGGCGCGCTGCACCAGCCAGGCCCAGCCGGAGCCGAAGGTGCCGAGCGCGACCTTGGTGAACTCCTCCTTGAACGCGGCGAAAGATCCGAACGCGGACTTGATCGCATCGCCGATCCTGCCGGTGGGTTCGCCGCCGCCGCCGGGCTTGAGGCAGTGCCAGTAAAAGGTGTGATTCCACACCTGCGCTGCGTTGTTGAACATGCCGCCGGTGGACCGGCGCACGATGTCCTCGAGCGCCGCGGTCTCGAATTCGGTGCCCTTGATCTGGTTGTTGAGGTTGGTGACGTAGGTCTGGTGGTGCTTGCCGTAGTGGAAGTCGATCGTCTCGGCCGAGATGTGCGGCGCGAGCGCGTCGCGGGCGTAGGGCAGGGCGGGCAGTTCGATGGCCATGGCGGTCCTCGAGGGGTCCAGGAATCGGGGGCCACGATCCTACCAGCGCACCGCGAAGCCGGGGTCGCGGCGCCGGATCGCAGGGTGGGCTGGGCTACAATCGTCGTCCCGAATCCGCTGGCGCCGGGCGCCGGAGCAACCGATGGACGTCATGGACCGCATCCGCGGCATCGTCGAGGGCCACCCGATCGTGCTGTTCATGAAGGGCACGCCGCAGTTCCCGATGTGCGGCTTCTCCAGCCGAGCGGCGCAGGCGCTGGCCGCCTGCGACGCGCAGTACCATCACGTCAACGTGCTCGAGGATCCCGAGGTCCGCGCGCACCTGCCGCGGTTCGCCAACTGGCCCACCTTTCCGCAGCTGTTCATCAACGGCGAACTGATCGGCGGCTGCGACATCACGCTGGAACTGCACCAGCAGGGCGAACTGGCGCGCATGCTCGCCGAAGCCGTGCGCGCCTGAGCCCGGACCGGTGCGCCGCATCCCTGCCGACGCGGCGCTCGCGCCGGCACCCGGCAGCCTGGCGGGGCGCGTGGTGCTGGTGGCGGGCGCCGCCGGTGCTCTCGGCTCGTGCGCCGCACTGGAAGCCGGTGCCGCCGGCGCCACCGTGGTCCTGCTCGGACGCAAGGTACCGCCATTGGAGCGCCTGTACGATCGCCTGCTGGCGGTCGGTGCGCCGCAGCCGGCGATCTACCCGCTCGACCTCGCCGGTGCCAGCCCCGACGATCATGCGGCACTGGCCGATGCCCTCGCGCGCGAATGCGGGCGTCTCGACGGCCTGCTCCTGGCCTGCGCGCACTTTGCCGCGCTGGCGCCGTTCGACCTGACGCCGCCCGCCGAATGGCTGAAGGCGCTGCATGTCAACCTCGGCGCCGCAGGACTGCTGCTCGGCGCCTGCCTGCCGCTGCTCAAGCGGTCGGCCGATGCGGCCATCGTGGTCGCACTGGACGATCCCGCGACGGTCGGCCGCGCTTACTGGGGTGGCTACGGCGCGGCGCAGCACGGGCTCGCCGGACTGCTGGCGATCCTCGCCGACGAACTCGAGCACGGCCCGGTGCGCGTGCACGGACTGCTGCCGCCGCCGATCAGGAGCGCGCTGCGCGCGCGCGCCTGGATCGCCGATCGCGACCCCGCGGCGGAGGACCCGGCGCGTGCTGCCGCGGCGGCCGCCGCCCTGCTCGGGCCTGGCGGAGCACCGTGGCGCGGAGCGATCGTCGACCTTCGCGCCAAGCCGCACGGAGCCTGAGCCATGGATCTGTGGTCCGCCGCACTCCTGCTGTTCCTGATCATGGACCCGCTGGGCAACGTCCCGCTGTTCCTCTCGCTGCTCAAGGATCTCCCGCCGCGGCGCCGGCGCGTCGTGCTGGCGCGCGAGCTGCTGATCGCGCTCGGCGTGTTGTTCGCGTTCCTGTTCGGCGGGCGCTGGATTCTCGAACTGCTCCAGCTCAAGCAGGAGGCGGTCAGCATCGCTGGCGGCATCATCCTGTTCCTGATCGGCATCAAGATGATTTTCCCGTCCCCGGAAGGGCTGTTCGGCGAGACGCCGGGCGGCGAACCCTTCATCGTGCCGATGGCGGTCCCGCTGGTCGCGGGGCCGTCCACGGTAGCGGTGCTGCTGCTGCTCGGCGGCCAGGACCCGGGGCGGTTGGGCGAATGGTCGCTGGCCCTGCTGCTGGCCTGGGCGGGCACGGCGGCGATCCTGTTCTCCTCGACCACCCTGTACCGCTGGCTGGGCCTGCGGACCCTGACCGCGGTCGAGAAGCTGATGGGCATGCTGCTGGTCGCGCTGTCGGTGCAGATGCTGCTCGACGGCGTCGCCGGATACCTCGGGCGTTCGGCCGGCGCTTTGTAACGCATTGACTGAAAACATTTTTCCAACGACCGACTTGATTCTGTTGGAAAACAGTCATGCGCAGGCGTTAATCTTCCGTTGATCGGAGGGTCCGGCCAGGGCCTCACGAGGCGGCGAGCCGACGGGCCCGCAATCCCGCGCATCGCGACGGGACGCGGCCCCCGCGGGCTCCCGCCCGATCCGAAGACGACCCAAAACCTGCGCCGTGCCACCCACGGCGCGGCGTGACCGCAGCAAACCAGCCAGAAGGGTAATTTCCATGTTGAAGCGAACTGCACTCGCGCTCGGCGTGATGGCCGCGATGACGGCCGGGGCCCCGGTCTTCGCCCAGAGCACCTCGGCCGCGCTGACCGGCCGCATCACCGATCCTGCGGGCGCGCCGCTGGCCGGCGCCACCGTCGAAATCGTGCACGTGCCCTCGGGCAGCCGCCGCACCGTGACCACCGACAGCGCGGGCCGCTTCAACGCCGCGGGTCTGCGCGTCGGCGGCCCTTACACCGTCTCCTCCAGCGCCGCGGGCCGCCGCAGCGTCGAACAGGGCGAAGTGTTCCTGAACCTCGACGAGGTCAACTCGTTGACCCTTTCGCTGGCGCCGGAGCAGATGCTCGAGGCTGTCGAGGTCACCGCCACCGCCGCGACCCTGACCTTCAGCCCGGACAACATGGGCGCGCGCACCAACATCACGCGCGCGGAGATCGAGGCCTTCCCGTCGATCAACCGCCAGATCCAGGACTACGTGCGCTTCGACCCGCGCGTGGTCGTCAACGACAAGGCGCGCGGCTCCATCTCGGCCGCCGGCCAGAACGAGCGCTTCAACAACATCAAAATCGACGGCGTGCCGACCAACGACCAGTTCGGCCTGAACGCCTCGGGACTGCCCTCGCTGAACCAGCCGATCTCGATCGACTGGATCGAGGAGTTCAACGTCGGCATTTCCAACTTCGACGTCACCCAGGCGGACGCCACCGGCGCCAACATCAACGCCGTGACCAAGTCCGGCGGCAACGAGTTCTCGGGCGCCGTCTACGGCACCTACCGCAACAACGACATGGTCAGCGACGAGCCGACCGAGTTCCTCGGCTTCGACGACGAGTGGACCGCCGGCGCCTACGTCAGCGGCCCGATCATCGAGGACACCCTGTTCTTCTTCGTCGGCTACGAGGAGTTCGAGCGCTCCTCGCCGGGCCCCTCGGTCACCATCGGTACCGGCAACGTCGCCACCGACGTGCGCGGCCTGACCCAGGCCGATCTCGACCGCATCGCCTCCATCGCGCGCGGCTTCGGCCTCGATCCGGGCAACCCGGGCGACATTCCCGATCGCGTCAACAGCGACGAGAAGGTGATCGCGAAGCTGGACTGGAACATCAACGACCAGCACCGCGCGATGTTCCGCTACAACAAGACCGACGCCGCGGAGCAGATCCTGCCCAACTTCGGCCTCAGCGCCTATTCGTTCCCGAGCAACTGGTACACCCAGGAGATCAAGTTCGAGAACTACGTCGCCGCGCTGTACAGCAACTGGAACGACGTGTTCTCCACCGAGTTGAACGTCTCCTACAGCGAATACGACTCGCAGCCGATCTTCGCCACCCGCGCGCCAGCGGTGCGCGTGGGCGTCAACAACAACACCACCGGCGTGTTCTTCGGCACCGAGCGCTCGCGCCACGCCAACCTGCTGGGCGTCGACACCCTGACCGCCTTCTTCGCCGGCGACCTGTTCCTCGGCGACCACACGGTGCGCTTCGGCTTCGACTACGAGGCCAACGATGTGTTCAACCTGTTCGCGCAGGATGTCTTCGGCGCTTACAACTTCACCAGCATCGACAACTTCGCTGCGCGCAACTTCGCGGCCTCCGGGTCGCCGTTCGGCGGCGTCGGCTACCGTCTGCAGTTCCCGATCAGCGGCGACATCAACAGCGCGGCGGCGCAGTTCGAACTGGCCACGCTGGGCCTGTTCGTGCAGGACACCTGGGCGGTCAACGCCAACCTCACCCTGACCTACGGCCTGCGCGTCGACGAGCTGCTGGCCGACGAGGAGCCGGCGTTCAATGCCCCGGCGCTGGCGGCCTTCGGCTTCGACAACACGGTCAGCGCCGACGGCGAGACCACGGTGCAGCCGCGCATCGGCTTCAACTACACCTTCGACTCCGAGCGCCCGACCCAGCTGCGCGGCGGCGTGGGCCTGTTCCAGGGCTCGGGTCCGCTGGTGTGGCTGTCCAACACCTACTCGAACCCGGGCGTGTTGACCCGCGTGCTGCCGGTGTCCAGCGGCACCGGCTTCTCGGCCAACCCCGACGACCCGCTGCGCCCGACCGGCACCCCGCCGGCGTCGCTGGTCGACATCCTGGCCCCGGACTTCGGCCAGCCGACCGTGTGGAAGATGAACCTCGCGTTCGAGCACGAACTGCCGTGGTACGGCCTGGTCGCCAGCGCCGAGTGGCTGCGCACCGTGGTCGAGAAGGGCATCGTCTACCAGAACCTCAACCTCGGCGCGCCGACCGGCGTGCTGCCGGACGGCCGCCTTTCGTACTGGACGACGCTGGCCACCACCGGCTTCGGCGCCACCGGCCCCACCAGCACCAACCAGAACCGCACCAACCGCAACCGCAACTTCGACAACGTGCTGCTGTTGTCGAACACCGGGTCGGGCGCGGCGACCAACCTGACCCTGGCGCTGGAAAAGCCGTTCTCCGACGACTGGGGCGCGAAGGTGGCCTACACCTTCGGCCGCTCGACCGACGTCAACCCGGGCACGTCCTCGGTCGCGTTCTCCAACTACCTCAACCGCGCCGTGTTCAACCCGAACGACGTGGAAGAGGGCACTTCGATCTACGAGACCCGCGACCGCTTCCAGGGCGCCCTGACCAAGCGCTTCCGCTTCTTCCAGGACTACCCGACCACGATCGGCCTGTTCTACGACGGCCGCGAGGGTCGCCCGTTCTCGTTCACCTTCGTCGGTGACGCCAACGGCGACAGCATCAACGGCAACGACCTGTTCGCGATCCCGAACCTCGCCAACATCGCGTACTCCGGCAATTCGACTGCGGCCGACCGCGCGGCCTTCGAGCGTTTCGTGCGCGAGGTGCCGGGCCTGAACGACAACCAGGGAACGGTCGCCGAGCGCAATTCGCAGAACTCGCCGAACGTCAACCAGTTCGACCTGCGCATCACCCAGGACCTGCCGGGCTTCTTCGGCGACAACCGCGCCCAGGTGTTCGTCGACATCCAGAACATCGGCAACCTGATCAACAAGGACTGGGGGCAGATCGACGAGGTCGGCTTCCCGTACAACATGCAGATCGCGCGCTTCGCCGGCGTCGATGCGTCCGGTCGCGTGGTGTACGACGTCGCCAACTTCGTCAACGAGGCCAACGGCACGGAGACCTTCCCGCGCCCGGGTCGCCGCGACGGCGTGGCCGAGTCGCGCTGGAACATCCAGGTCGGCTTCCGCTACGAGTTCTGATCGCCCCTGCGTCGTGACGGGCGAACGGCCGGCGCCAGCCGGCCGTTCGCCTTTCGGGCCTCGCCGCGGCGCGCTTCCTTGCCGCCGCGCCGCGATTTGGCGATGCTGTCGTTCCGCCCGACGCCGGGCCGCATTGCGCCATGGTCAACCCCAGCCTCCTGCGCGGCCTCGTGCCGCTGTCCAGCCTCTCGCCCACCGACCGCGCCGAACTGGCGCGCCATGCACTGCTGGCCGGCTACGAGCCGGGGCAGGTGGTATTCAATCGCGGCGAGTCTGCAAAGACCGTGGTCTGGCTGCTGTCCGGCGCGGTCGAACTGCTGGATGAGTCCGGCGTGCGCAAGATCGTCTCCGGCACGCCCGGGGCCAGGCACCCGATCGCGCAGGGCCCGCGGCGCGCGGCCACCGGCACCACGGTCAGTGCCTGCGAGGTGCTGCTGGTCGACCGCGATCGGCTGGACATGGTGCTGACCTGGTCGCAGGCCGGCAGCATCGAGGTGGTGGAAGGCGGTGGCGACGGCGCCGGCGACGACTGGATGGGCGCCATGCTGCGCAGCCCGGCGTTCGAACACATCCCGCCGGCCAACATCGCCCTGCTGTTCCTCGCGATGAAACCGGTCGACTTCGGGGCCGGCGACCTGCTGGTGCGGCAGGGCGAGGCGGGCGACGCCTACTACGTGCTCATCGCCGGGCGCTGCCATGTGCTGTTCAAGGACGCCGCCGGGCGGCTGGCTGAACTGGCGCGCCTCGGACCCGGCCAGGGCTTCGGGGAAGAGTCCCTGCTATCGGGCAATCCACGCAGCGCCACCGTGCGTGCGCTCGAGTCGGGGCGGGCGATGCGGCTCGACGCTGCGGACTTCAACCGTTTCCTGCGCGGACCGCTGCTGCGCGAGGTGGGCGTCGACGACATTCCGGCGGACGCCGTGTTGGTCGACGTCCGGCTGCCCGACGAGTATCGGCAGGGCCGTCTGCCGGGCGCGGTCAACCTGCCGCTGCCGCAACTGCGTGCGGAGGCTTCGAGGCTCGACCCCAAGGCCTGCCATGTGGTGTACTGCGACTCCGGCCGGCGCAGCGCGGCGGCCGCGTGGCTGCTGTGCGAGCGCGGCATCGACGCCTGCGTCCTGGCCGGCGGCATTCCGGTCGACGACCTGCCCGTGCGCGGCTGAACGGCGGTGCCGACAGCGCCGCCTGGCCGGGCCAGGGAAGGTCCGCCCGCGGAACCCGCCTGTCGGGTCCGCGGGAGCGGGTCCGGTCTCCTGCGCTGCTGCTGCCTCGGCAGGACCGCGCAGGATGCGGGTTCTTGCGAACGCTCCCGGCCCCCCGGCCGCCTTTCCCTCGCTCCGACCGTCGGCTTCCTTCCGCGCGGCCCCGATTCCGTCCGATGAACGATTCCAAGAGTCCCACCGTCAACGCCCGCATCGCCCCGCTGGGCGGCATGGACGTGCTGTCCCGCCAGGAAGTCGGCCGCCTGCGCGACGCCACCCAGGGCGGCCTGCACCAGCTGCTGCGCCGCTGCGCGCTGGCCGTGCTCACCGGCGGCATGACCAACGACGATCCGCGCGCGATGATGGAGCGCTTCCCGGATTTCGACATCCGGGTCCAGCAGCAGGACCGGGGCATCAAGCTCGAACTGCAGCATGCCCCGGCCGCGGCCTTCGTCGACGGTCGCATCATCCGAGGCGTCAACGAGCAGCTGTTCGCGGTGGTGCGCGACATCGTCTACGTGGCCACCCAGATCCAGGAGGGCCGCTTCGACCTGACCGCATCGCAGGGCCTGACCAACGCGGTGTTCGAGATCCTGCGCAACGCGCGGGTGCTGCGTCCGCACGCCGACCCCAACTTGGCGGTTTGCTGGGGCGGGCATTCGATCGGCCGCGTCGAATACGACTACACCAAGGCGGTGGGTTACGAACTGGGCCTGCGCGGGGTGGACATCTGCACCGGCTGCGGTCCGGGCGCGATGAAGGGTCCGATGAAGGGCGCGATCATCGGCCACGCCAAGCAGCGGCGCAGCAAGAACCGCTACATCGGCATCACCGAGCCCGGGATCATCGCCGCCGAATCGCCCAACCCGGCGGTGAACCATCTGGTCATCATGCCGGACATCGAGAAGCGCCTCGAAGCCTTCGTGCGTATCGCGCACGCGATCGTGGTCTTCCCCGGCGGCGTGGGCACGGCGGAGGAGATCCTCTACCTGCTCGGCATCCTGACCCACCCGGAAAACGCCGACATCCCGTTCCCGCTGATCCTCACCGGGCCCAGGGAGTCGGCTGCCTACTTCGAGCAGATCGATGCCTTCCTGCGCCTCGCGCTCGGCGATGCGGCTGCGCGGCGTTACCAGGTCATCGTCGACGCGCCGCAGGCGGCGGCCCGCGCGGTCACGCGCGGCATCCAGCAGGTGCGCGAGGCGAGGATCGCGGCGCAGGACGCGTTCTTCTTCAACTGGGGCCTGCGCATCGAGTACCCCTACCAGGTGCCGTTCGCGCCGACCCACGCCAACATGGCCGGACTGGAGTTGCGTCGCGACCGCCCGCCGCACGAATTGGCCGCCGACCTGCGGCGCGCCTTCTCCGGGATCGTCGCCGGCAACGTCAAGGAGGACGGCATCCGCGCGATCGAGCGCCACGGCCCGTTCCAGATCGACGGCGATCCGGAGATCATGCGCGCCCTCGACCGCTTGCTGGCCGCCTTCGTCGCGCAGCACCGGATGAAGCTGCCCGGCGCGGTGGCCTACCAGCCCTGCTACCGGGTCGTCACGCCCTGAGGACGAGTGGCGGCTGCGGTCCGCGACGCCGTCCGTCGGCGCGACACCACCGGTCGCGACGACCGGTCCGACACCCGCAGCGGCGCTGGCGGTTCCTGCGCTCCGCTCGTCCGCGAATTGCTACCGCAGGATGCCGACTGCGCCGCCTGCCGCTGGCTCCGATGCGGCGCGCGGGCGCACAATACGGCAGGTCGGCGTGGGCCGACCAAGCGGCCCGGTGGGAACCCGACATGCGCGACGTGCGCACAGGCTTCAAGGCGGTCCGGCGGCAGCAGGGGTTCACGCTGCTGGAACTGATGGTGGTGGTGGCCATCGTGGCGACGGCGCTCGTCTTCGCGGTCCCCTCGTTTCAGGACTTCGTGGTCAACTACCGCACGTCGACCCAGACCAATGAACTGCTGGCCGACCTCGCGGTCGCCCGCGGCGAAGCGGTCAAGTTCGGACGGCCCACCCAGTTGCAGGCGGTGGGCGGCGACTGGTCGGACGGCTGGATCGTCGGCACCGACCTCGACGCGAACGGAACCATCGCCGGAGCGGAAGTCATCCGGAGCCACGGCCCCGCCGAGGAAGGCTTCACCATCGCGGCCGGGCTGGCGGGCGGCGGCGATGCCGAGGCGGTGGCCTTCGGGCCCGCCGGCACCGTGGTGCTGCCGGCCGGCAACGGGGCGGTCGAGTTCGCCGTCTGCCGGCCCGACGGCAACGCCGCCCGCTCGCGCGGGATCGCGCTGGCCCGCTCCGGCCGCGCCGAGGCGCGCCGATCCAGCGCCAACACCACGGTCACCTGCTGAGGCTGCGCCGCCATGCCCGTTCGCCTTCATCGCGGTTTTTCGCTGCTCGAGGTGATGGTCGCGGTGGTCGTGTTCAGCGTCGGCCTGGTCGGGCTCGGGCTGCTGCTGACCGCGTCCATCCGCGCCAACCACGTCGGTTTCCTGCACAGTCAGGCCACCTTCGTCGCCGAATCCATCGCCGACAGCATGCGCGCCAACGTGATCGGCGTATGGGCGGACGCCTACGACGGCGTCTGGAGCGCGGCGACGCCGGCAGCGCCATCGGACTGCACGGCGGCGCCCTGCACGCCCGCCCAGATCGCCGCCCGCGACGTGGCGGCGTGGGGCCGCATGGTCGGCCAGCTGTTGCCGGCCGGGCAGGGTACGGTCGTGTGCACCCCCCGCGCCGATCGACCGATACCGAACCCGCTGGAAATGCTCACCTCGCCGGTCTACACCGGGGCCTGCCAGATCACCCTGACCTGGACCGAGCAGAGCGAATCCGCGGCGGGCGCGGTGGACGGCACGTTCGTCTGGGTGGTCACGCCATGAGGTCCGCACACGGCACGGCGCACCGCAGCGCGCGGGGCTTCTCGCTGATCGAGGTGATGGTCGCGCTGGTCATCTCCTCGGTGGTGGTGATCGGTCTCGTGAGCCTGATCAACGCCATCGGCGTCGCCAACCGCACCCAGGACGGCCTCGCGCGGCTGCAGGAGAACGGTCGCTTCGCGATGCAGCGCATCGCGTCGGACCTGCGTCTCGCCGGCTCGCAGCACTGCTCGAAGGACAACACTTTCGCGTCCATGCTCGCGGCCGGCGGGTCGTCCTACGTCGACGGGCCACGCATGACGCGCACCTATTTCGACGCGGCTGCGGTCGCCAGCAACGGGCCGGGGATCGGCCCCGCATCGGCGGCGCCCTGGTACGAGATCAGCCCGCGCTTCATGTTGATGGGTCACGAGTGCACCAATGCGGTGTGCACGCCGGGTCTCGCCGTCGCGAACCGCGGGGTCAACCGCCTCGGGGCGGCGATCCCGGACATGGGAACGGCAGCGGGATCGCGCGGCCAGGGTGCCGACGTGGTCACCCTGCGCTACTTCAGCACGCCCGGCGCATTGGTCAACCGGGTCCTGGATGCGCAGCCGGGCCCTCCGGACGCCCAGGTGGAGCTTGCCAACGACGCGGCCGCTCTCCTACGGGAGGGCTTCACCACGATGGCTGCGAACGACCCGGTCTGGGTGTCGGACTGTTCGGCCGCGATGATGTTGCGCGGGACCATGGCCGGCCAGAACATCGTGATGTCCGGCAACTTCGACAACGGCGGCATGATGCAGATCCTCAGCGGCGCTGCGGCCGGCGGCGCTGGGGCGGGTACCCGTTCGGACATCCGGGCCTTCCACCTGCCGACCTCCCTGCGCACGGTGTCCTATTACCTGCAACTGAAGAACGACCCCAAGCTGGCCGGGCGCGTGATCAGCGGCCTGATGCGCAAGGTGGACGCCGATCCCGCCCAGGAACTGGTCGAAGGCGTCGAGCGCTTCGACCTGCTGTACGGGGTGATGAACAGCGCGGGCAACACCCGATTCCTGACCGCGCAGCAGGTCGACGCGCTGGCTGCCGGTGGCGAGTGCGTCGGCATGGTCGAGCCGGGCTGCGGCTGGCGCGCCGTCAGGAGCGTCGAGGTCTATCTGCTGGTGAATACGGTGGACGACGTCTCCCCGGTGGGCAATGACGAGTTTCGCTACAGCTGGCTCAACACCGGCGCCGCCAACAATGCCGGCGCGTTCGAGAACCCGCAGACGCTGGGCACCCTGCGCAACGGCCTGCCGCCGGGCCGCATGCTGCGCCGCGAGTTCCGGGCCACGGTGGGCCTGCGCAGCAGCAACTTCTGATGATCGCGGAGCATCCATGAGCCTGTTCCCACGCAAATCGTCGAACCGGCAGCGCGGCGCCGCGCTGGTGGTGGGGCTGATCTTCCTCGCCCTGGTCAGCATGATCGCCACCGTGGGCATGCGGCAGAGCATCACGCAGGAACGCATGGCCGGCGGCCTGCGCCAGGAGTCGCTGGCCCGGTCCGGGGCCGAGACGGGGGCGCGCGCCGGCGAGCGGTCGCTGTTCGATTTCTTCGCCAGCAGCAACGGCGTCGCGCGCGGCGTCGGCGGTGTGGGCGATGCGGTGATGCGGTCCAATCAGGCGGCGGCGGTCGACTTCCGCGAGGCGCCCCTCGACGAGTTCTTCACCACCGGCGCGACGGCGGTCGACGCGGCCATGGTCGACCTGGTGGGCGGGGCGCCGGCGACCGCGGCGCTGGCCGAGCAGCCGGTGTTCATCGTCGAGGAACTCGGCGTGGTCCGGCCTCCCGAGGCCCCCGCCGCCAGCGAGGGCGGCGCGACCGGCAGCGCGAACTACGAGGGCAGCGGCGGCGTATCGCCGGCCGGCAACGCCGACCTCTATCTGTACCGCATCACCGCGCGCGCCACCGGCGGCATCGACACCGTCGTGCGCACGGTCGAAACCACCTTCGTCGCCCGGAAGAAATAGCCATGAGCCAGCCCATCCGCGTCCTGCGTGCGGCCGGAATGTTCCTCGGCGCCACCGTCCTTGCCGTCGCCAGCGGCAGCGCCGCGGCGCAGTCGGTGGCGAGCCCGATGAACCTGCAGCGCGCGCCGCTGTTCCTGAATTCGTCGGTCGACCCCAATGTCGCATTGACCATGGACGATTCCGGGTCGATGGCCTGGCCCTACCTGCCGGATACACGGTTCCCGGGAAGCGGCTGCCAGCAACGCCACCCGCGCCACTTCTGGCACGGGTGGAACCGGATCTACTACAACCCGGCGGTGACCTACCGGCCGCCGCTGGCGGCCGACGGCACGCCCTTCCCCAACGCCGACTTCAACGCCGCGTGGCTGGATGGCTATGAGGCGCCGGGGTCGCCGAAGACCGGCAAGGTGGGCACGCCGGTGCGCGACCTTGCGACCGCCTACTTCCCCAAGTACAGCAACCAGCCAGCCAACGGCACCTTCGCGGACTTCATCGGCCACGATCCGCGCCTGCGGCCCTCGGCGCCGAACCTCAACCTGATACCCACCCTGGGCACGACGGATCCGTGGTTCAACAACTGCAACAATCCCGCCCCGCCGGCCCCGACGACCCCGGCC
>DHLY01000042.1:8652-8895 GCA_002405525.1 Proteobacteria bacterium UBA4656 | reverse complement strand
CGGGCGTAGTTCCCGGCCGCGATCAGCGCGACGTGGTCCTCCTGCCGCTGCCGCGCGGCCGCGATGGCGGCCGCCTGTTCGGGGGCGTAGCCGGCAATGCGCTGGTCGGCAGGAAACATGGCAACTCCCAAGGCTTGGGGGCCGCCGGTACCGGCGACCGCAACGCCTTGCGATGATAGAGAGCCTCCGGACAAGTATCCACGCCCGTGGAACGACCCTCCCCCCCCCCCGATCCGCACGCCG
>DHLY01000042.1:0-8572 GCA_002405525.1 Proteobacteria bacterium UBA4656 | reverse complement strand
CCGCCACCCCCCCACCCCCCCCCCCCCCCCCCCCCCCCCCCCCCCGATCCGCACGCCGCGGCGCTGGCCGCGGCGACCGCCGTGCTCGCCCGCGGCGACCTCGGCCAGGCGGCGGCGATCCTGGACCGGGTGCTGACGGTGGCCGCCGACCACCCGGACGCGCTGCTGCAGCGGGCAGTGATCGAAGTCGCGGGCGAACGCCCGGCGACCGCGGCGGGCCTGCTGGCGCGCGCCGTGGCCGCCCGGCCCGGCTGGGCCGAGGCATGGGTCCGCCTCGGGCAGGTGCGTTTGCTGCTGGGCGAGGATGCGGCCGCCGAGTCTGCATTCCGCACTGCGACCGGTCTCGCGCCGCGCGACCTGCGCGCCGCTGAAGGCCTCGCCGAGGCGCTGCGCCGCGGCGGCCGCGACTTCGCCGGCCTGATCCGCGCGCGGACGCGGCTGGTCGAACTCGAGCCGCGCAACGTGGAACACCACCTGCGGCTGGGCTACAGCCTGCGCCACGGCGATCTCGCCACCGAGGCCGAGACCGCGTATCGCGGCGCGCTGGCGAGCGACCCCGACAACCTGGTGGCGCGCTGGTCCCTGATGCAGCATCCGTCCAGCCTGGTGCCGGTGGACGAGGCGGAACACCGCGCCTTCGCGGCGCGCTGGTCGGCGGGACTTGCCTGGTTCGAGTCCCGCGATCCGGCGCGCCTGCCGCCACGCGACGTCGAGCGCGCGCTGCTCACGGCCACCGATTTCGCCCTGCACTACCAGCCGGGGCCGCTGCTCACCGAACGCAGCCGCCATGCCGACCTGCTGTCCCGCCTCGCGCACGGCGCGATCCCGGCGCCGCCGCCGTGCGCGCGGCCGGCCGGCTCGCGCCGGCGCATCGCTCTCGTGTCGGCCCACTTTCGCCGCCACTCGGTGACCCGCGTGCTCGGCGGACTGCTGCGGGCGCTGGACCGCGAGCGCTTCGAGACCGCGATCTTCCACCTCGACCCGCGCGCCGACGCCGAAACCGCGCTGTGGCAGAAGACAGCGAGCCGCTATACCGCGCTCGTGCAGCGTCCCGCGCTGTGGCTGCAGGCGCTGGCCGGGTTCGCGCCCGACGCGGTGGTCTACCTCGACCTCGGCATGGACCCGCTGTCGCAGGTGCTCGCCTGCTACCGGCTCGCCCCGGTGCAGATCGCGCTGTGGGGACATCCGCTGACCAGCGGCCAGGCGGCCATCGACCACTTCGTGAGCGCCGACGCCATCGAGGTCGCCGATCCGGCGCGGCACTACCGCGAGCAGGTCCATCGCCTGCCGAATCTCGGAACCTGTTTCGCCGCGCCGGCCACCGTGCCGCGGGAATCGAGGGACGACGCGGAGGTGCACTTCCTGCTCGCCCAGATGGTGCTCAAGATCACACCGGCCCACGACGCGCTGCTGGCGCGGATCGCCGCCGGCCTGCCGCAGGCCCGCTTCACGGTGATCCCGGGGCCGCGCGGCCACGTCTGCGAAGCGCTGGCCGCCCGCATCAGTCGCGCCTTCGAAGCCCGTGGCCTGGACGCGAGCCGGCACCTGCGGGTGGTGCCGACCCTGCCCGAGCGGGAGTTCGGCGTGCTCGCCGCGTCGATGGACGTCAACCTCGACACGATCGGCTGGAGCGGCGGCGTGAGCACCTTCGACCTCGTCGCTCACGGGCTGCCGACGCTCACCGTCGAAGGCGACACGTTCCGCGGCCGGCAGAGCGCCGCGATCCTGCGCCGCGCCGGGGTGCCCGACACGATCTGCGCCGACACTGACGGCTATGTCGCGCACGCGATCGCGCTGGGCCGCGACCGCGCTTGGCGCGAGCATCTGCGCGCGCGCCTGCTCGCCGGGGCCGCGACGGTGTTCGACGACCCGGCGCCGCCGCGCGCCTTCGCCGCCCTGCTGGAGCGCCTCGTGCCGGCGCCCTGATCAGGGTGAAACCGGCCCCTCCCGCCGCGCCCGGGACGGACCGTGTGCGGATCATCCGCGCCCGCACAGGGACCGCGCGCGAGTGCGGGCTGCACCGGGCTCGCGGCGGGAAAGCCTCGCCGGCCGGGATTTCTCCGCGGCGCGGCGCCGCCACGACCTGCAGACCGGCATGCGACAATCCGCGGTCAGGCCGTCCGTCGAATCCATGTCCGCCGATCCCGCCACCGATGCGCTCGGCCGCGCCTTCGCGCTCTCCCGCGAGGGCCGCCACGATGAAGCCCTGGCGCTGGTCGATGCCCTGCTCGCGCGCGCGCCACGGGAGCCGCGCGCCCACGCCCTGCGTGCGCGGGTGCTGGCCCTGCGCGGGGACGCCGCCGCCGCGAGCGAGGCCGTGGCGCTGGCGCTGGCGCTGGACGCCGACTGCGCGCCCGCGCTGGTCGAGCGCGCCGCACTCGCGCGGGCGGCCGGCGATCGCGAAACGGCGGTCGCCGCCCTGCGGCGGCTGGTGGCGGTGGCGCCGGGGCAGCCGGCGTTCTGGTTCGACCTCGGGGTGCTGTGCGACGAACTCGGCCGCGCCGCGGACGCCGCCGCCGCGCTCGATCGCGCGCTGGCGTTGGCACCGGGGCACGCCGAGGCGCGCCTCAAGCGGGCCAACCTCGACGTCGCGGCCGGCCGCCACGAGGCCGCGGCCGCAGGCTATCGGCAATGTCTCGCCCTGCGCCCCGGCTGGTACGACGCGCTCGCCAACCTGGGCGAAACCCTGCTCGCGCTCGGCCGCGGCGAGGATGCGCTGGCGGCCTGGCGGCACGCCGCCCAGGCGGCGCCCGACAACGCGCGCGCCTGGGACGGCATGGCGCGCGCGGCCAAGGCGGCCGGACGCGCGGCGGATCTGCTGCTCGCGCGCGAGCGCTGCGCCAAGCTCGACGGCGGCGCTGCGGCGTGGGGACTGCTCGGTGCGGAACTCGCGCGGGGCGGCGACCTGCCGGCCAGCCGCGCCGCCTTCCTGCGCGCGATCGAGGTCGATCCGCGCTATCTGCCGGCCCGCTGGGCGGCCTTCCAGTACCCCGCCGACGGCGTGCGCGCAGACCCTGCCGCGGCGGAGGCGTTCCGCCGGCAGTGGCATGAGGGCGTCGCGTGGTTCGAAGCCGCCGACCTCGATGCGCGGCAACCGGAGGAACTGGTCGCGTGCATCACGCTGGCCACCGAGTTCGAAGTGCACTACCTCGGCGACCCGATGCGCGAGGCCCAGCGGCGCTACGGCGCGCTGCTGGAGCGCATGATGAACATCGCCTTTGCCGGGCGTGGCGTGCCGGCGCGCGCGCCGCGATCCGACGCGCGCCGGCGGATCGGCTTCTGCTCCGGGATGATGCGCAGCCACACGGTGACCAAGCTGTTCGCCACCATGCCGGCCGCACTGGACCGCGCGCGCTTCGACGTGCGCTGCTTCCACGTGTCCGACCTGGTCAACGCCGGCACCGAGGCCTGGCGTCGGCACGCCGATGTGTTCGTCCACGGCGAACGCGACCTCGCCTGGTGGGTCGATACCCTGCGCGCCCACGATCTCGACGTGCTGGTGTTCCCCGACATCGGCATGCACCCGATCGTGCAGGGGCTGGCCTCGATGCGCTTCGCGCCGGTGCAGGCGATGCTGTGGGGCCATCCGCAGACCAGCGGCCGCTCGACCATCGACTGGTTCCTGACCTCCGATGCGATGGAGGCGCCTGACGGCGAGCGCTTCTACACCGAACGGCTGCTGCGCCTGCCCGGCCTCGGCACCGCCTGTCCACCGCCGTCGATCGAACCGCTGGTGCCACCGGAAATCGCAGCGCGCGACCCGGACGGCGTGCATTTTTTCGTCGCCCAGCAGGCGGTGAAGCTGACGCCGGTGCATGACGAGGCCTTCGCGCGGATCGCCGTCGCGCTGCCGGTGGCGCGCTTCCACTTCGTGCCCAGTCCCCACGCGTCCGTGCGCGCGGCCCTGCGTCGCCGGCTCGCGGCGCGATTCGCCGCCCGAGGGCTCGACTTCGACCGCCACTGCGGGCTTTACCGCTACGTCAGCGAGGCCGAGTTCATCGGCACCGGCGCCAACTGCGACGTGAACCTCGACTCGATCGGCTGGTCCGGCGGCAACACCACACTGGAGATCCTCTGGCACCACACGCCGACGGTCACACTGCCGTGCGAACTCATGCGCGCGCGGCACACGATGGCGATGCTGCAGTTGCTCGAACTGCCGCAGCTCGTCGCGCGCGACCTCGACGACTATGTGCGGATCGCGGTCGGGCTCGGCCGCTCGCCGGACCTGCGCGCGGAGCTGCGCGGTCTGATCGCCGAGCGCAAGCACCGGCTCTACGACGATCCCGCGGTCGGGCGCGCCTTCGCCGCCTTCATCGACGGGGTGTCCGGTGACTGAGACCGACGCCGCGCTGCGCCACGCCTACGAGCTGCTGCGCGGCGGCCAGCCCGTGGAGGCCGAGCGCGCCTGCCGCGAGGCGCTCGGCCGCGCCCCGCACGACCCGCGCCTGCTCACCCTGTACGGCAACCTGCTGGCCGGGCGCGGGGCCACCGGCGAGGCCGCGGTGGCGGTGGCCTCGGCCCTCCACGCCGACCCGGACTTCGTGCCGGCGCTGCTGGAGGACGCCGGGCTCGCGCTGCGACAGGGCGATGCGCGGCGCGCGCTGGAGCGCTGCGAGGCGGCGCTGGCGCGCGTGCCCGCCAGCCCACCGCTGCTGCTGCGGCTCGCGCAGGCCGCGCATGCCTGCGGCGCGCATGCGCGGATGCGCGCCGCGCTCGCGCAGGCGCAGGCGCTGGAGCCGGGCGAAGCGCAGTCCGGGCTCGCGCTGGCGCGCCTCGCGCTGCACGAGCGGCGGCCCGAGGAGGCGGTCCGACACGTGCTTGCGGTCCTCGGGCGCGAACCGTCGCAGAGCGACGCGTGGCGCCTGCTGGCCGATGCCCACGGCATTGCCGGTCGCGCCGCCGACGCGCTGGCCTCGTTGCGCGAGGGGCTGCAGCACGCGCCGGGCGACGCGGCGCTCCACGACGCGCTCGGCGAAGCGCTCGACGCCGCCGGCGCGGCACCCGCCGAGCGACTGGCAGCGCGCGAGCGCGCCGCCCTGCTCGCCCCCACGCCGCGCCGTCTTTGCGAGCTGGGCCTCGCGGCCTGGCTGGCCTTGCGCTACGACCTCGCCGGCAGCGCCTTCGATCGCGCGCTGGTGCTGGACCCGGACTACCTGCCGGCGCTGGTCGCCGGCTTCCAGTACCCGCGCGACGTGCTGCATCCCGACGACGCCGCAGTGACAGCGTTCCGCGCTGCGTGGCTCGACGGACTGTCCCGGCTGGAGCGCCGGATCGCACGCGGACTGGGCAATCCCCACGACGCGCTTGCAGCGGCCACGCTGTGCACGAACTTCTATTTCCACTACACGACCGAGGACGTCCTCGACGTCCAGCGTCGCTACGCGGCGGCGATCGAGCGGCTGGTGCGCGCGGCGGTGCCCGAGGGCATCGCCGCGCCGCCGGTGCGCGAGCCCGACGGCCGGATCCGGGTGGCGGTGTTTTCCGCTCACCTGTCGCAGCACACCATGACCCGCCTGTTCGGCGCCATGCTGCGCGACCTCGACCGTTCGCGGGTGCGCCTGGGCTTCTTCCAGCACGGCGGCGACGACACGCTGCGCGGTAGCATCGCGGTCGGCGACGACGTGGTTGTGGCCGGCCCGCGCGGCGTGGCCGACTGGGCGCAGGCGATCCGCGCCTTCGCGCCGTCGCTGCTGGTGCACACCGACCTCGGCATGCACCCGATGACGCAGTGCCTCGCCGCGCTGCGCCTCGCGCCGGTGCAGGCCGTGCTGTGGGGCCATCCGGTGAGCACCGGGTTCTCCAACATCGACGCCTTCCTCAGCAGCGCGCTGATGGAAGCCGACGGCGCCGAAGCGCACTACAGCGAGCGCCTGGTGCGCCTGCCGGGCCTCGGCACCTGCTTCGCGGCGCCGGCGCGCCAGCCGCGTGCACCGGCCGAACTGGTCGTGCGCGATCCCGCACGCGTCGAGTACCTGTTCGTGCAGAGCGTGTTCAAGAACCTACCCCTGCACGACCGCCTGATGGCGCGCATCGCCACCCGCCTGCCGGACGCGCGATTCCACCTCACGCCGCACGCGGACCCGGGTGTCTGCGCGCGCGTTCGCACGCGGGTCGCGGCCACGTTCGAGGCGGCCGGGCTGGATCCGGCGCGGCACCTCGGCATCGTGCGCGGACTGCCGCCGCCGGAGTTCCTGGGCCTTGCGCGCGCCGGCGACATCAACCTCGATTCGATCGGCTGGTCCGGCGGCAACACCACGCTCGAGATCCTCTGCTTCGGCACCCCCACGGTCACCCTGCCGGGGCGCAGCATGCGCACCCGCCACACGGCTGCAATGCTGCGTCTGCTGGAGCTGCCGCAGCTCGTCGCCCGCGACCTCGACCACTACGTCGAGATCGCGGTCGAACTCGGCCGCGCGCCCGACTTCCGCGCCGAGATGCGCAGCCTGATCGACGCCCGCAAGCACCGCCTCTACGACGACCGCCGCGTGGTCGCCGCGCTGCAGGCGTTCTGCCTCGACGCATCGGAGATGCAGGCTTGAGCGACGCCGTCGATCCGCGGATCGCGCAAGCCTTCCAGCGCCTGCGCGAGGGCCAGCTCGACGAGGCTGAGCGGCTGTGCCGCGCCGCACTGGCGGCGGGCGGCGCGGCGACGGCGCGGGCGGCGCTGGCGAGGGTCCACCTCACGGCCGGACGACCCGACACCGCGCGCGCCGAACTCGCGGCCGCGCTTGCTGCCGATCCCTCCAACCGGCTGGCACTGCTGGAGGACACCACACTGGCCCGCCGCGAAGGCGACCTCGCGCGCGCCGAGCGGAACCTGCGGCGGCTCACCGCGCAGCACCCTGCCGACCCGGTGCTTGCCACGACGCTCGCCCGGCACCTGCTGGCCGGCGGGCGCCACGCGGAGGCTTCGGCCGAAGCCGGGCGCGCGCTCGGCCTCGACCCGCAGCATCCCGAGGCACAGATGACGGCGGCCGAGGTGGAGTACGCCGGCGGGCAATTCGAGGCTGCGCAGCGCCGCTGCACGGCACTGGTGTCGCGAATGCCCGGCCTGCCCCGCGCCTGGGTCGCCCTGGGCCGCGCGGCGGAGCGCCTCGGCGACCAGCGCGCAGCGGCCGAGGCCTTCTTCCGCGCGCTGTCGCTCGACGACCGCGACAGCGAGGCGCTGCGCGGCCTTTCGCGCATCGCGCTGGCGCGGAAGGACCTGCAGGGCCTGTTGCGCGCCTCGCGACGACTGCTGCAACTGCAGCCGCAGGCCGTCGATGCGTGGTATGCGATGGCGATCGGCTACTGGCAGGACGGCGACATCCCGCCCGCGCGCGCGGCACTGCGCGAGGTGCTCTCGCGACAGCCCGACCATGCCCCCGCGCGCTGGCTGACGGCCTGCCTGCCGGACGAAGTGGTGCCCGCGGACGCTGCCGAGGCAGCCGCCTACGCCGCGCGGCTGGAAAGCGAACTGGCCGCGTTCGAAGCCCTCCCGGCCGAACATCCGCGCCATCGCCAGGCATTGAAGGCCGCGCTGACCTTGGCCACCTGTTTCTTCGTGCACTATGTACGCGAAGATGCGCTGCCGCTGCAGCGCCGGATCGGCGCCCTGCTGCGCCGCCATGCGCGAGCGATCGACGGCGACGTCGCCTGCGTGCCGCGTCCACCGCGCGAGCGCCCGCGTGTGTTGTTCGTGTCTGCCTTCCTCTACGAGCACAGCGTCAGCAAGCTGTTCGAGCGCGTGCTCACCGGTCTCGACCGTGCGCGACTGGACCTGCGCTACCTGCATGCCGATGGACTGCGGGACGAGGTGGTTGCCCGCATCGCAGCGGCCGCCGACCGCTTCCGCGACGGCATCCGCCAGGTCGACGCGCTGCGCACGGCAATCCTCGAGGAAGACCCCGACGTGCTGGTGTACGTCGACGTCGGCATGGACGCACCGCTGCAGTGGCTGGCCGCGCAGCGGCTTGCACCGGTCCAGTGTGCGCTGTGGGGCCATCCGGTCACCACCGGGCTCGACAGCATCGACTGGTTCCTCACCGCGGATGCAATGGAGCGCGAGGGCGGCGAGGCCGACTACAGCGAGCGGGTGTTCCGCCTGCCCGGGCTCGGCTGCCGCTTCGCACCGCCCGGCAGCGCGCAGCCGGATCCTTCCTTCGCGCCGCCCGCGCTGCCGCCGGGCGCGGTGCGCCTCGGACTGCTGCAGGCCGCCTTCAAGGTGACCCCGGCTCACGACCCGCTGCTGGCGCGTATCGCCGCCGCGCTGCCGGGCGCGGCGGTCGAACTCACGCCCGGGTCGCGCGACAGCGTGCGGGCGCACCTCGTCGGCCGCATCGTGGGCGCTTTGCGCGCGGCCGGCGTCGACCCCGCCGGGCGCATCCACGCCCACCCGGGTCTGTCGCGCGGCAAGTGGCTCGCGCTGGCGGCCTCGCTCGACGTGAACCTCGATCCGATCGGCTGGTCCGGCGGCGTGAGCACGCTGGAAACGCTGTGGTTCGATGTCCCTACCGTCACCCTGCCCGGCCGCACGATGCGCAGCCGCCACACCCTCGGCATGCTGCGGCTGCTGGAACTCGAGGACCGC
>DHLY01000126.1 GCA_002405525.1 Proteobacteria bacterium UBA4656 | reverse complement strand
CGCGGAGGGACGTGTGCCTGGCCTTCGAGCCGGCCTCCCACGGCGCGCACGTCGAGTCGGCGAGCGCCCGCTGCGAGTCCTATGCGCAGGCCGGCGCCGACGGGTTCTTCGTACCCGGCCTGGTCGCGCCGGACCTGATCGCACGGGTCTGCGCCGGCTGCGCGCTGCCGATCAACGTCATGGCCACCGGAAGCACGCCGCCGACCTCGGCGCTCGCGCGCATCGGCGTGGCCCGCATCAGCCATGGTCCGCGTCCGTTCCGGCAGGCGATGGCGGCCTTGACCGCACGGTGCCGTTCGGAGACCGGAGACCAGGAGCGAGAGCGCGCCAAAGCGCCCGGCTGAGCCGCGCAGGGTGCAACGCGCAGCGCGAATTGCGCCGCACCGATGGGCTCGGTGCAATTCGCGGACTCAGTGCACCCTAGGTCGCGTGCTGCGCTCGCTTCGGCACCGTGTGCGGCACCCGAGCCTCAGCGGAACTCCGTCGGCGCCGGCGGGGCCACCACCGGCTGCGGGGGATTGGCGCGCAGCTCCTCCAGCAGGACCTCGACCGCCTTCTCCAGCGACGGGTCGCGGCCGGCGGCGACCAGTTCGGGGCGGTCGACCACCTCGATGTCGGGCGCCACGCCTTCGTTCTCGACCGCCCATGACCCGTCCGTGGACATGAAGCGGAAGGTCGCGGCGAGGATCGAGCCGCCGTCGACCAGCGAGGGATTACCGGAGATGCCGATCAGCCCGCCCCAGGTGCGGGTGCCGATCAGCTTGCCGAGGCCCAGCTTGCGGAAGTAGTACGGCAGGGCGTCGCCGCCGGAACTGGACAGGCCGTTGACCAGCATCGCCTTCGGCCCGCGGTGCACGATGTTGGGCGTGGGCTGCGGCTCCAGCCCGCGGCGCTTCCAGTAGTTGAGCGGGGTGCGCGCGAGCAGTTCGATCATGCGGTCGGGGATGAAGCCGCCGCCGTTGTAGCGGTCGTCGATGATCAGCGCGTCCTTGTGCGCCAGCGGGGCCAGCCACTTGTTCAACTCGCGATTGCCGTCCTGCGCGGTGTTGGGCAGGTGGATGTAGCCGATGCGGCCGCCCGAGAGGCGGTCGACGATGGCGCGGCGCTCCGACACCCAGGCGAGGTAGCGCAGGTTCTGCTCGTTGGCGATGGTCTTCACGCGCACGGTGCGCGCACCGTCGGCCGACGGGCGCGCGTTGACCGTGAGTTCGACCACCTGGTCGGCCTTGTTCTCCAGCAGCGCCCACGGATTGCGCACCGATCGCGCGTCGACGCCGTCGACGGCGATGAGGAACTCGCCCTCCTTCACGCCCACGCCGGGTTCGTCCAGCGGCGAGCGGTTGGCGGCATCCCAGTTCTCGCCGCGGAAGATGCGCGCGATGCGGAAGTAGCCGGACGGATCGGCGTCGAACTCGGCGCCGAGCAGGCCGCCGGGCCTGCGCTGCACCTCGGCGCTGGCCGACGGGCCGCGCTCGACGTAGACGTGGCCGGCATTGGCCTCGCCGGCGATCTCGTGCAGCACGTAGTTGAAGTCCTCGCGCGTGGTGACCGCCGCGGCCAGCGGCGCGTAGCGGTCGCGGATCGCGTTCCAGCGCTCGATGCCGCCGTGCATGCCGGGGTCGTAGAACCAGTCGCGCAGGATGCGCCAGGCGTCGACGTACATCTGCGACCACTCGGTGCGCGGGTCGATCTTCAGTTGCAGGCCCGACAGGTCCAGCTTCGACTTCGACACGTCCTGGCCGGGCTTGGCGTCGACGATGGCCCAGTCGTTGCCGCTGCGCACGAGGATCTTGTTGCCATCGGCGGACAGCGTGTACGCGGTGATGCCGGCGGCCACGTCCTCGGGCTTGTCGCCGTCGATCGCCAGCGTGCGCAGGACCAGCGGGCCGCCCTGCGGGTTGGTCGCCGCACCGAAGAACACCGCGCTGCCGTTGGCCGACAGGCCCTGGTAGTTGCCGGGCGGGACGTTGAGCGCCACCACGCGGTCGTTGAAGCCGGCGAGGTCGAACTTCATCGCGGGCTTGGCGTCGGCCTTGCCCTGGGCGTCCTTGGCGCCCTTCGCCGGCGCGCCGGCGGCGGCCGCGGTCTCGTCCGACTTCGGCCGGTTCAGCGCCGGGCCGTCGGCGGAAAGCGTGGCCGCGTAGATGCGGGTGGCGTTGGCGTAGAGGTAGTCGAACTCGTAGGCGCTGAAGGTCAGGCCCGAGTAGTCGCGGTTGGACAAGAAGTACAGGTACCGGCCCTGCGGGTCGAAGACCGGCGAGAACTCGTTGGCCTGGTCGGAGGTGAGCTGGGACGTCTTGCCGGAACCCATCGACCAGGCCCAGATGGACTGCATGCGGGTCGAATTGGTCTTGGCGTAGGCGAGCCAGCGCGAATCGGGCGACCAGGTGTATTCGGTGATGTCCTCCACCCCGCCGCGGTCGACGTCGGTGACCCGGCCGGAGGCGACGTCGACCACGCGCAGGCGCAGGTCCTTGTCGGCGTAGGCCAGGTGCTTCGAGTCCGGCGCCCAGACCGGCGGGAACTTCCACACCGTGCCGTCGGTGGTGATGCGCCGTGCGCTGCCGCGCCCATCCTGCGGGCGCACCCAGATCTCGTACTCGCCGCTCTCGTCGGACAAATAGGCCACGGTCCTGCCGTCCGGCGACCACGACACGCTGTGCTCGCGGAAGGCCGGCGTGCGGCTGATGTTGCGCGCGATGCCGTCCTTGGCCGGCACGGTGAACACCTCGCCGCGCGCGCCGAACACCGCGCGCGCGCCGTCCGGCGACAGGCCGAAGGACTCGATGTTGGGCGCGACGTCGACGAAGCGCGGCAGCGCACCGGCCGCGTCGTCGCCGATGCGCACCGGCACCTTCACCGCGCCGGTCGCGCCCGCGTCGTGGCGCCACAGGAAGCCGCCCTGCTCGAACACGACGGCGTCCGGGCCGCCCGAGGGCCAGAGCACGTCGAAGTCGGTGAAGGTGGTGAGCGCACGCGGGGCCGTGGCCTCGCGCTCGGCATCCGCCGGCATCGCGTACAGGTTCAGCGTGCCGGTGCGATCGGAGGCGAAGTACACCGTGTCGCCGATCCACGCCGGGTTCTGGTCCATGCCGGCGAAGGTGGTCAACTGGCGCGAGGTGTTGCGCGCGAGGTCGTAGATCCACACGTCCGGCGCGCGGCCGCCGCGATAGCGCTTCCAGCCGCGCCAGTCGGCGTCGATCGGCGTGTAGACGAACGAGCGCCCATCGGGCGACAGCGACCCGCCGCCGGATTCAGGCACCGCCAGCGGGGTCTCGATCCCGCCCTCGAACGGCACGAGATACGGCCGCCCGCCGCGCTCGTCGTAGGGCAGCCGGTTCATGCGCACCACGATGGATTTGCCGTCCGGCGTCCAGTCGAGCACGCGGTAGTCGGTGCCGCCGCGGAACGGCATCGGGCCCGCGTCGTTGTGGAAGGTGAGCTGGCGCGGCGTGCCGCCACCGGCCGGTATCACGAACACCTGGCGGCTGCCGGTGAACTCGGCCGAATACGCGACCCAGGCACCGTCGGGCGAGAACTTCGGGTACAACTCCTCGCCCACCGCGCTGGTCAGGCGCGTGGCCTGCCCGCCGTCGCGACCGACGGTGAACAGGTCACCGCCGAGCACGAGGGCGATGTGGGTGTGCGAGATGTCGGGATAGCGCAGCACGCGGGCCTCGCCGGCGGCGGAATCGGCAAGGACGTCGGACGCGGGCAGCAGGGCCGCAGCGATCACGACCAGGAAGGACAAGCGGGGCATACCGGCTCCTGCGAGGGACGCAATCGCCGATTGTAGGGTCGGGGCGCCGGGCGGCCCCTGCCGGAAGTCCTGCGGCACGGCGATCAGCGTCCGATCGCCGGCGATGCCGGAATTGACCTGCAGCAATTCGGCGCACCGAGGAACCGCGATACTCACCGCAGGCGGGGCACGGACGACCTGCGGGTGCGCACCCCCCGGCATCCCGGTCGCCCGCCGCCCCGTCACCCACGCTCCGACCACCGCAGCCGCCACGGGGCAGCACCTGGGGCGGCGGCTTCAGGACGGCAGCGGCAGGGTACGGTCGCGGCCTTCGCGTTTTGCCGCGTACAGCGCGACGTCCGCGCGTTGCAGCATGCCGGAGCGGTCCGCGTCGCCCGGCTCGAGTTGCGCCATGCCGATGCTGACCGTCACCGGCTCGTCCGACCCCGGCGCGCGGCGCAACAGGTCGCGGACCGTGCCGCGCAGCGATTCGCAGCGCGCGAAGGCTTCAGCGGCGCCGGTCTCCGGCAGCAGCAGGGCAAACTCCTCGCCGCCGAGCCGTGCCGCCACCTGGGTATCGCCGGCCGCGGCCTTGAGCAGCACCGCGAAGTTCCGCAGCACATCGTCGCCGCGCGGATGCCCATGCCGGTCGTTGATCGCCTTGAAGTGGTCGAGGTCGAGCAGCGCCACCGACAGCGGGCGTCCCGTGTGCCGGGCGCGCGCCAGTTCGGCATCGAACCGCTCGAGGAAATGGCGGCGATTCGGCAGCCCGGTCAGCGGGTCGTGGGTGGCCAGTTCGTAGAGCGCGTCCTGGAAACGCGCTTCGACCGAGGCGCGGCTGATGAACTTGAGCATGCTCTTGCCGACCACGATCAGGTCGCCATCGGTCAGGCGCGCTTCCTCGATCGGCCGCTCGTTGAGCAGGGTCCGGTTGGTCGAACGGAGATCGCGGATGCGGTAGACATCGCCGTCGCGCCACAGCTCGCAGTGGCGGCGCGACACGCTCCCATGGTCGATCCGCAGATGGGCCGCCGGGTCGCGGCCGATCAGCAACGGCGTGTGCTCGATCGCCACCCGGGCGCCGAGGCCTTCGCCGTGCATCACCACCACGTAGGCCACCCGCAGTTCGCCGTCACCGGCTCGCGTGAGCGAGGTCGGCTGGGTGGTGGACGCGGTGTCTTCCGGATTCCGGTGGTCGCCTGCGGCCATGGCCTCAGTCTAGAGTCCCTTCGGCGAAGTCTCCACTTTCCGGGCCTCCCGGAGAGCCGCAACCCGCGGGGAACCGCAGCGCCCCCGGATGGCCGGACCGGCCGCGTGCGGGCAGCGCCGCCGACCGGCGGCTGGTATCGTCTTCGGACGGAACCTGCGCCGCCCCGGAGCGCGCCATGGCGCACGACGATACCCGGCCACTGACCACACCCGCGACGACGCCGTTTGCCGGCGCGGGCGCGCCGGCGGGAGACGGCGTGCCGCGCGGGACCCGGATCGGGCCCTTCGTGGTCGAGGACCTGCTCGGCCGCGGCGGGATGGGCGAGGTCTACCGCGCGATGCAGCTCGAACCCTTCGTGCGCACGGTGGCGCTGAAGCTGATCCGCGACCGCCGGATGGGCAGCCGGGAAACCGCGCTGTTCGAGGTCGAGCGCCAGGTGCTGGCGCAGATGAGCCACCCTGCGATCGCGCACGTCTACGATGCGGGCGCCACTGCCGACGGTCAGCCGTGGTTCGCGATGGAATACGTCGAGGGCCTGCCGTTGACCCACTGGTGCAACCGCCGGCGACTCGGCCTGCGCGAGCGCCTCGCACTGTTCGTGCGCGTCTGCCGGGGCGTGCAGCACGCCCACCAGAAGGGCGTGATCCATCGCGACCTCAAGCCCGGCAACATCCTGGTCACCGAGGTCGACGGCCAGCCGCAGCCGAAGATCATCGACTTCGGGATCGCGGCGGCTGCGGTGCGCTGCCTCGCGACCGAGTCCGGCGAGCGCATGGGCACGCCGGAGTACATGAGCCCCGAGCAGGCCGGAGAAGGGCCGCTGGACATCGACACTCGCAGCGACGTGTACGCGCTCGGCATCGTCCTGCATGAGTTGCTGGTCGGGCGCCGGCCCGATGGCAGCAGCGAGTCCGGCGCGCGCACGCCGGAGGCCGCGGTCTGGTTGCCATCGGCCGCGCTCGCGCGCACCGACCGGGTCGAGCGCGACCGCCTCGCCGCCCTGCACGGCGAGCCGGTCGCCCGGCTGCTGCAGGCGCTGCGCTCCGAACTTGACTGGGTCGTCGCCAAGGCCACCCGCCGCGACCGCAACGACCGCTACGACAGCGCCGCCCTGCTGGCCGACGATGTCGAGCGCTTCCTCTCGCTGCGCCCGGTAGGCGCGGTGCCCGTATCGCGCGCCTATACGATCGGCCGCTTCATCCGCCGCCACCGGCTGGGCATCGCCGCCGCGACCGGGGTGGCATTCGCGCTGGTGGCGGGGCTCGCGGCGTCGCTGTACGGCTTCTGGCAGGCCGACCAGCAGCGCCGCATCGCCGAGCAGCGCAGCGCCGAACTGGCGCGCGTTTCAGCCTTCCAGCAGTCGATGCTCGAGGACGTGGACCTCGCCGCGATGGGGGCCAGGCTGGCCGACTCGCTGCGCGGCCAGTACCGGCGCGCGCTCGAGCGCAGCGAGTCCGACGCGGAGCGGCGCGCTGCCTTGCTGGCGGCCTTCGACGGCGCGCTGGCAGCCACCAGCCCGACCGAAGCGGCGCGGCGGCTGATCGGCGAAGACGTGCTGTCGCGCGCGCGCACAGCGATCGCGCGCGACTTCGCCGACCAGTCCGTGCTGGCCGGAGACCTCGAGCAGTCGCTGGGCGAACTGTACGAGGCGCTCGGCCTGTTCGAGGACGCGCGCGCCGTGTTCGAGCCGCTGGCGGCCGCCCGTGAAGCTTCGCTCGGCGCGGGCGACCCGCGCACGCTGCAGGCGCGAATGGGCCTGGGTTTCGCCCTCAACCGGCTCGGCCAAACGCGGGAAGCCGAGGCCATGCTGCGCGCCACGCTCGACGCCGCAGACCGGGCCGGCAGCATGGGGTCCAGCGCCGCCATCGGGGCCGCGCATGTGCTGGCGCTGAACCTCGGCGACCAGGGGCGGCCGGCCGAGGCGGTGCCGCTGCTGCTCGACGCCCTCGAGCGGTCGGTCCGCCTGCACGGGATCGACGGCGACGAGACGCTGACGGTGCGCACCACCCTCGGCATCGTTCGCATCCGGCTCGGAGAGCGCGAGGCCGCGCTGAAGGAGTTCGCCGCGGTCGCGGCGGCGAGGCGGGCGCGGCTCGGCGCCGAGCATCCGGACACCCTGTCCGCGATCGCCAACCACGCCGGCGCGCTCGGCACGACCGGCCGATACGACGAGGCGCTTGCCCTGCAGCGCGAGGTCTGGGACACCAACCGCCGCGTCCGCGGGGCCGAGCACCCGGTCACGCTGGGCGACGGCAGCAACCTCGGCAGCACCCTGATGCAGCTTGGGCGGGTCGAAGAGGCCGCGGACATCCTGCGCGGCGTTCTCGAGGCGCGTCGGCGCGTGCTCGGCGAGGACCATCCGCAAACCCTGCGGACCGGCCTCAATCTCGCCTCCACGCTGGCCCGACTGGATGCCGTCGAGGAGGCCATCGAACTGCAGAGCGACGTGTTCGCGCGCCGCGCGCGCACGCTCGGCGACGAGCATCCGGACACGCTAGCGGCGCGTCTGGCGCTGGCGTCCCTGCTGCACACCCGCGGCGACCTTGCCAGCGCGGAAGCGGAGATCCGGGTGGTGCGCCAGCTGCGCGCGCAACGGCTTCCCGAACGCCACCCCGACCGCTTCGAGACCGACCATCAGCTGGCCGAGGTCCTGCACGAGCAGGGCCGCAGCGCGGACGCGGTGCCGCTGGCCCGCGCCGCGCTCGCGGGCTTCGACGAGGTCGCCGGTGCGGAACATCCGGCGACCCTGGGTGCCGCGACGACCTTGTGGTCGGTGTTGCGCGCGACCGGCGACGCGCCGGGCGCCACTGCGGTGCGCGCGCGCTGGCTGGATCCGCTGCTGGCGCGCGATGCGTCGACCTTGAGCGGAACCCTGCGCCTGCAGCGGGAGCGCATCGCCCGCACGCTGCAGGAAACGGACGCGCGTTGAGCGTTGCGCGCGCGGCGCACCATCCGGCGTTCGCCCTCTTCCGGCCGCGGATCCGGCGCCTTTCCGGACCGCGCAAACCTCACCGCGACGACCGATTCACGCCAGGGCCCTGGCGGTCCACCGGCACGAAGCGCACCGCCTGGCCGCCACCGGGTGCGAGCACCACGCGCAAGGTGTCGGTCGACACCACGTCGCGGCGCTCGGTGGCGAAGGCGAAGCGGTTGCTCGCATAGTGCGCGCCCTCGCCGTCGCGGTAGATCTCGGCGACGTAGCGCCGGTCCGCATCGAGGAAGGCCAGCGGCACGTCGAGTACGCGGCCGTGCTCATCGGTGACGCTGCCGAGAAACCATTCGTCGCCACCGCGCTCGCGGCGCACGATGGTCACAAAATCCCCGACCTCGCCGTTGAGCACGCGGGTCTGCTCCCAGTCGACCGCTACGTCCTTGATGAACTGCAACGCATCGGGCCGCGCCTCGTAGTGCTCGGGCAGGTCGGGCACCATCTGGATCGGGCTGTAGATCACCACGTACTGCGCCAGTTGGCGGGCGAGGGTGCTGGGCATCGGCTCCTTCTCGCCCATCAGGCTGACGATGCCGGGCGTGAAATCCATCGGCCCGGACAGCATGCGGGTGAACACGAGAGTCGGCTCGTGCTCCGGCGGATTCTGCGGACGGCCCCAGGCCATGTATTCCTGGCCTCGAGCGCCCTCGCGCGCGACCCAGTTCGGATAGGTGCGGCGCAGGCCGGTGTCCTTGATCGGCTCGTGCGGGTTGACTGCAATGCGGCGCTTCGCCGCCTCGCGCACCACGCGCAGGTGGTGGTTCGACATCCACTGTCCGTCGTGCCACTCGCGCCGCACCACGCCATCGCCGTCGTCGCGCTCCGCCTGCCCTGCGTCACCGACGTAACCGGTCTTGACCTGATCGATCCCGAGCCGGGCGTACAGGTCCAGCGCGGCGCCCAACTGCCTCTCGTAGTGGCTGACCGCCGCGCCGGTCTCGTGGTGGCCGACCAGCCGCACGCCACGCTCGCGCGCGTACGCGACGACGCCATCGAGGTCGAAGCCCGGCGTCGGCCGGGTGAAGTCGAAGTCGTTGCCGTCACCGAACCACTGGCCGTCCCAGCCCGGATTCCAGCCCTCGACCAGCACACCGCGGAAGCCGTGCTTCGCCGCGAAGTCGATGTGCCGCTTGGCGTTGCGGGTGGTCGCGCCGTGCTTGCGGCCGGTGGACCAGGTGGCGGTACCGATGTGCATCTCCCACCACACGCCGACGTACTTCGACGGCACCACCCACGACACGTCGCCCAGCGCGTTGGGCTCGTTGAGGTTGAGTTCGAGGTCGGACTCGTACAGCGCGCCGGCGCTGTCGGCGATGCGGATGGTGCGCCACGGCGTTTGGAACGGCGCGCGGCGGCGCACCTTCCAGCCCTCGGAGGCCGGCGAAAGCTGCGCGCGGAACCGGCCGCCCTCGACGCGCCGCAGCCACATCGCCGAGTAGTCGACCAGCGCGGCTTCGTGGAAGGCCAGGTGCAGGCCGCCGTCGAGGCGCATCGTCACCGGCGTATGCACCTGGCCGACCTCGGCGATCGACGTGCGGTTGTAGAGATACTCGTAACGGTTCCACTCGCCGGCCGGGATCCACCACGCGGTGCCGGGCGCGGCGACGTGGAACTCGGTAAGTTCGTCGTCGATCACGACGTCGCGAAGGTTGGGCTGGTCGGGGAACTCGTAACGGAAGCCGATGCCGTCGTCGAAGGCGCGGAACACCACGTCGAATGAACGCTCGAGGCGCTGCGTCTCGGTGAAAGTCACCCGCAGCTCGCGGTGGCGATCGCGCACGAAGCGGCGCTCGCCCCAGGGCAGTTCCCAGGTGGTGTCCGACTCGCGGGTGGCGGTCGCGGTGAGTTGGAGGTTACGGTCGAGCTTTTCGGTGTTGCGCAGCAGGAAGCCGAGCCGCGAGGGCAGGATCACCGGCACACCGAGCCGGCTCACTGCGTACGAGGCGCGGTTCTCGTCGAGCCCGACGTCGATGCGCAGGACGCCGCCGGGCGACTCCACGCTGGCCACGATCTCTGGCTTCTTCGGCGGCTCCAGTGCGGACGCGACGGACCCGGCGCACAGCGCGCCCAACACACACAGGATGCGGACGGTCATGGCGGCCCCTCCCGGCCGGCGGGCCCTCGGCGGCCCCACACGATGCTAGCCAGCCCGCCGCCGGGGCGGCGATGCATACGATTGCGCTGCCGTCAGGACAGCCCCGCGGCAGCGCGGAACAGGGGCTGGTCGAGCAGGTGCCCGGGGGCGGCCACCGGCAGGGCGCCGGCGGCGGCCAGTTCGTCGGCATCGAAAGTCCCGACCAGTCCGAACACCGGCATGCCCGCCGCGCGCGCACCGGCGACGCCGGTGATCGAGTCTTCGACCACCACGCAGCGCGCAGGCTCCACGCCCATGCATGCGGCCGCGTGCAGGAACACGTCGGGCGCGGGCTTGCCGCGCGCGACCTCCTCGGCGCTGAACACCGCGCCGGCGAAGTGGTGCCCCAGCCCCACCACGCGCAGGGCGTGTGCGATGCGCGGGTGACTGGATCCCGAGGCGACGCAGCGACGCCCACGCAGCGAGTCGAGCACCGGCACGATGCCTGCGACCGGCGTCAGCTCGGCATCGTAGGCGACGGTGATCGCGTCCTCGTAATCGGCGGCGAAGCCCGCCGGCACGACCAACCCGAGGTCGGACTCGATCAGGGCGAGGCAGTCGCGCGTGACCTTGCCGGTGAAGCGGCGAGCAGCCTCGGCGGCAGCCATCGGCCGGCCCAGCGCGGTCACCATCCGCGCCAGCACGGCGTTGGCCAGGCGCTCGGAGTCCACGATCACACCGTCGAAGTCGAAAATGACCATTTTCGGATGGTCGCCGGCCCCGCCGCGCACCGCAAGCCGGCCCGCGCCGGGAGCGCGACGGCTCGCTCGGAGCCTGTGAAAAATCCTGTGGGTTTTTCCGGTCGCGAGTCCGGCACAGGTCCGAGCTCGCTCCCGCGAATCGTGCACGGGCGTGCATGACCCGCGCGCGCGCCATCCATGGCTGCCTGAGAGGCTGTTCTTTCACAGCCTCTCAGCGGAAGACGTCCTTGCGGCGGCGCAGTTCGCCGAACACCGCCGCCGGCGCGGCGCCGGCCATGCCGATCCGTGCCGCGAACGCCGGATCGGCGGCGCGAAGGAACGGGTTGCAGGCCTTTTCGTCGCCGAGCCGCGAAGGCACCGTCGGCGCGCCGCGCGCGCGCAGGGCCTCGACCTGGGCGACGAACGCTCGCAGCGGCGGATGGTCGGGGTCGACGGTTGCTGCAAATCGCGCGTTGGACAGCGTGTACTCGTGCGCGCAGTGCACTTGCGCATCGTCCGGCAGGGCGGCCAGTTTCGACAGCGAGGTCCACATCGTCACCGCATCGCCCTCGAACAGGCGCCCGCAGCCGAGACTGAACAGGGTGTCGCCGCAGAACAGCGCACGATCGACGGCGAACCACCAGGCAATGTGGCCGCGCGTGTGGCCGGGGGTCTCGATCACCGCGGCGGTCGCCGCGCCCAGGCGCACAGCGTCTCCCTCGACCACCCCGATGTCGAGCCCCGGAATCCGCGTTGCGTCCCTGGCCGGCCCGGCGACGCGGCAGGCTGTCGCGGCCTTCAGGGCCGGAATGCCGCCCACGTGGTCGGGGTGGTGGTGGGTGACGAGGATCCAGTCCAACCGGCCGCCGACACGCGGCAGGGCGGCCAGCACCACTGACGCATCGCCCGGATCGACCGTCGCGACCTGCCCGCTCGCCGGCTCGCGAAGCAGCCACAGGTAGTTGTCTTCAAACGCGGGCAGGCGATGGATCTCGAGTCCCAAGGCAGGCTCCGGCCGGACCCGGCACCGGCACCGGACTCGACCAAGGTCGAGACACGGGGAATTTGCGCAGGCTTCACATCTGCGGGCCGCTGCGCGGGTATAGCATCATCCTTGCAGGGGGCCCATGGTGATACCTAGAAGGACCGACGTCATGGTACTGCAAGTACGACGCTTTGCCGCCGGATCGGCGGTCGCTGGAAACACCGCCTGGGCGGCGGGTGATCCCTTCCTGTCGGGCATCCTCAACACCTACGGTGTGCTGGTGCCCCGCAACGAGCGGTTCTACATCAGCACGATCCGCGCCCTGGAGCCACGGGTCACCGATCCGGAGCTGTCCGCGCGCATCGACCGGTTCGTGCGCCAGGAAGCGCAGCACGGCGCAGCGCACCACGCCGCCCTGCCGCTGCTGGACGGCATGGGTTACCGGTTCCGCTCGGCCGCGAGCGTGGTGAACGGCGTGGTGTTCGGCATGGCCGAGAACCTGCTGCCGCTGCGGATCCGGATGTCGATGGTCTCCTGCGTCGAGTACGTCAATGCCTACCTCGGACACGAGGTCTTGAGCCAGAATATGCTCGCCGACAGCGACCCGACGCTGCGCGCGCTGTACGAATGGCACTTCGGCGAGGAGATCGAACACCGGGCGGTCGCCTTCGACGTCCTGCAGGCCGTTGGGCCGTCCTACGCCCTGCGCCTGCTCGGTGCTGCGCTCACCCTGCCGCTGTTCTACGCCCTGCTCGGGCTCGGCGCACTGTGGTTCGGCGCGCAGGACGGTTCGCTGTTCCGCGCCGCGTGGTGGAAAGGGGCGTGGCGTCACCTGTTCGGCCGCCACCGCATGCTGTGGCGCACGCTCGGCCATCTCGGCGCCTACCTCGACCCGCGATTCCATCCGCGCATGCGGCTGGACGACACGCTCGCCGCTGCGGTCATGCAGCGCTGGAACGCGCACCTGCAACCGATTGCCACCCCCTGATCCCTCGTCCGACATGCCAAGGAACCTCCCCATGAACATCCATTCGCTTGGCTTCACCGCACCAACCAGCTTCCGTTACTTCGACACCCTGGTGGACCGCGGCGCGCAGACCTACTGGGGCTTCATGCACGCCACGGCGCCCGGCGCTCCCGTGGTCCGCCCCTGCTTCCATCCCGCGATGATGGACGAGATGCTGTCCTTCCAGGCCACCATCGGCCGCGAGATGCGGGCGGCCGAGCCCGGCGACCTGCACCATGTCGTGCTCGGTTCGGCGGCGTCCGTGTTCAACCTCGGCGGCGACCTCGAGTGCTTCGCCGACTGCATCGAGCGCGGCGACGCGGCGACGCTGCGCGATTACGCCGAGAAGTGCATGCAGGGCGTGTTCGCGTTCCACACCGGTTTCGGTGCCAACCTGCACACGGTCGCGCTGGTGCAGGGCGACGCGCTCGGCGGCGGATTCGAGGCGGCATTGTCATGCCACACCATCGTCGCCGAGGAAGGCGTCGAGATGGGCCTGCCGGAATCGCTGTTCGGCCTCTTCCCGGGCATGGGCGCGTACCCCTTCCTGCGGCGGCGCGTCGGCGGCCAGATCGCGCAGCGCCTGATCATGTCGGGAGAGATCCTGACCGCCGAGCGCCTGCACGCGATGGGCGTGGTCGACGTGCTCGCGCCGCGCGGCGGCGGAACGGAAGCCGTGCGCGAACTCATCCGCAGCAACCGGCGGCGGCCGCGCACCTGGGCGGCGGTGGCGGCGCTGCGCCAGCGTGCCGAGCCGATCACGCTGGAGGAGCTGCACGCCGGCATCGCGCTGTGGGTCGACAGCGCGATGGCGCTCGACGGCCGCTCGATCAAGACCATGCGGCGCCTGGTCCGCGCGCAGACCACCCGGCACGCGGTCGCCGGCACCGAGGGCGCGGCGGCGGCGCGCTGACCCGCACGGGCGCGCGGATCAGTCGCCGGGCGCGCCGGGAAAGCGGGCCGCGACCGCGCGCCGGGCGAGGTCGATCTCGGCGTCGAGTTCCGCCAGCAAGTCCGATCCGGCCGAAGCGCGGAACCCGACCGGGTCGGCGCGCATCGCGCGATGCGCCGCCGCCGCGAGCTTCGGTGCGCCGATGTTGGCCGCGACACCCTTGATTGCATGGGCGGCATCCGCGAAGGCGAACAGGTTGCCCGCCTGGGCGGCCTGGCGGGCGGCCTGGGCGGCGCGGCGCACGTCGGCCAGCCCGGTGTAGGACAGGTGGGCGACCGTCGCTTCGGTCAGCCCCGACTCCAGCAGTTCGTCGATGTGGGCGAGGTCCAGGGTGGCGTCGGATTCCGGTACCGGGTCGACCGCCGGCGCGTCCGGCGCTGGCCGCGCGCCCCCGCCGAACGCACCCTCCAGCGCCCGCAGCAGCGCCGGCACCGAGATCGGCTTGGTCAGGAAGGCGGCGGCGCCGGCGGCCATCGCCCTCGCCATGGTGCCGCTGGTGGCATCGGCAGTGAGGATGATCACCGGTACGTCGGCGGCCCGGCCGCCGGATGCCTTGATCTCGAGCAGCAGGTCGTGGCCGGTGATCTCGGGCATGTGCCAGTCGACGACGGCGGCATGGACGGTCTCCCCGGCGAGCACGTCCAGCGCTGCCGGCGCCGAGTCCACTTCGACCACCTCGTGCCCGAGCCGCTCCAGCAGCGTGCGCAGGACCTCGCGGTTGGACGCAAGGTCGTCCAGCACGATCACCCGCTTCGGCGCGAAACGACGCCGATGTTCGGCGATCAACTGGCCGGGCGCGTTCGCCGGGATCGCCGGCATCGGCGAAACCCGCGTCCCCTCCGCCCGCGCCAAGGGCACGGTGAACCAGAATCGGCTGCCGACTCCGAGAGTGCTCTCCGCGTACATCCGCCCGCCCATGCGGGTGACCAGTTCGCGCGCGATGGTGGTGCCGATGCCGGTCCCTCCGTAGCGGCGGTGGGCGCCGGTTTCGGCCTGGGTGAAGGCATCGAAGATGCGCGGCAGGACATCCGGGGCGATCCCGATTCCGGTGTCGCTCACCTCGAACAGCAGCCAGCGACTGTCTTCGGACATGCCGACCCTGATGCACACCCTGCCACTGTCGGTGAACTTCACCGCATTGTGGGCGAGGTTCAGAAGCGCCTGCTGGGTGCGCTGCGCGTCCAGCTCCACTTCCATGGGCACGTCGGCGGACGCTTCGAGGTCGAGGGCGATGCCCTTCTCGCGCGCGGTCGGCGCCAGCATCATCGCCACCGCCTTGGCGATCTCCCGCGGCTGCGTGCGCGTCGCGTGCAGCGTAAGGCTTCCCGATTCGATCGCCGAGATGTCGAGGATGTCTCCGACCAGGCCCGAAAGCGCGCGTGCGCCTTGCAGGGCCGTGTCGGCCAGGCGCTGCTGCTCACGCGACAGATCGGTGGTGCGCAGCAGCTCGACCGCGGTCACGACACCGTTGAGCGGCGTGCGCAGCTCGTGACTGGTCGAAGCGAGGAACCAGGTTTTCGCGGCGCTTGCACGCGCGGCGGCATCGCGCGCCTCGGTCAGGTCACGAACGAGTTTGTGCAGGTATGCGGGCACGGTGAACAGCACGCCCCACAGGGTCCACGCGAGCACCGGGTGCTCGGTCCAATCGTCATTGATCAGAATGACCGCGCAGAACCCGACCAGCGCCGCGGCCATGGTCGCGAGCAGATAACGCGGTCCGAAGCGCAGGCCGTTGCCGACGACCACCCACAGGCAAACGCCCCACAGCGGGGCGGCGTCGATGCCCAGCACCGACATCGCAAGACAGGAGGTGCCGATGTCGCCGACGATGCCGACGCTGCGCCGCGTGTGGCTGATACCCGGCGACACCGCGATCGACGCCAGGATGCCGACGGCGAGCACCAGCTCGAGACCGATCGCCAGGGCGAACAGCGACTCCCGGGTTTCGCCATGGATCGCATCCGGATACAGCGCCATCAGCAGCGCCGCCATCGCCGCGGCGATCGCCAGCCGGATCGCCGCCTGGACGTGCTCCGTGTCCGCGCGATTGCGGAAGCGGCCGGCGAGTTGGTCCGTGATCGGAAGCAAGGGCGGGTCGCCGTGCGCTGGGGTGGAACGGGCCGGATGGACAGGGCCCGGCGGGTTCGCGCAGTGTACGTGGGCGCCCGCGGCGCGTCCGCAGCGCCGCCCGGGAACCCGCGCGCCTTCCGGTGATTCGGCCGCGGACTCGGCCGGGTTCCGCAGCGATGCCGTGCCTGCGGGGTGCAACAGGATCCAGGGCGCTACCACCGGCGCTTCGAGGCGGGCGACGAGGACGCGATGGCCGGCGCGAAAGGCGCAGCGCGATCCCGACCCGGCAGCCCTGCAGGCGCTGCACCGGGCCTGACCCGCGGCATGGGACGCCCGGGCCCGTCGCGCCGACCGCCGGCGCGCGGCATCCCTCGCGTTCGTGATGCCGCGCCCTTCAGGGCGCGGGTTCGCCCAAGCGTGTCACTCGGCGGTTCCGATGACCCGCGCGACCTGGAGCGTGTCGACAGACTGCTGGAACCGCACCATCTTGCCGCCGGCGAGCCGCCAGACGTACACCAGTTGCGTGTTCTGCGGACGACCGGTGGCCTTGTAGGTTCCGCGATAGCGGCCGAGGGCCACGACGGTATCGCCGGCATCGAGCAGCTCGTCGACGACGACCGGGAAACCGTCCCACTCGCTGCCGCAGCGGGCGAAGACGCCCTGCGCCACCGCCCCCGGTCCGATGTACGGGTTACCGTCGGCATATGGAAGGTTTTCCGCCTCGTTCCAGACCATGTCCGGGTTCATGCGCCCGAGCACGCCTGGGACATCACCCGCGGCAAACGCGTCATACATCCCCCGGATCACCGCAACGTTTTCCTTCGGCATCGAGAACCCCCATGGTGACGAGACCGGATGCCGTCACAGAGGTGGTGGAAGCCCGAAAACAGGGCGCTTGCGACCGTGGACCCGAGGCTGCCACGGCGCCCCCGAGCGCCGAGGGAGCCACGCCGGAGGCACCGCGATTGCCGGGACGCGATTGCCGTCGATGACGGAGCTACCTGGATTTCCGCAGCCGGCATGGGCCTTCACCGTCGGGGCGTGGTCGAGGACGTGCAGGCGCCACACCACCGCAAGCGCGCGGGCGACCCGTGATGGGCGAAGTGCAGGAAGTCGTCCCCGGACCGGGCATATCTCGTTCGAGGACCAAGGCGCGTTCGCCGGCCACGGGCCGTACGTCTTCGCCCGCGTGCGGCTGCAATCCTCCGTGATTGCGCCGGATGGCTGCGGGGACGGGGCTTTCCCCTGCGCCTGGGCCGTCGCGGCCTGTTTCGGGCGGAAGCCATGCCGGGCCGTTGTTCGCCGGCGATGAACTGCTTGATCGCGGTGCACCCGGACAAGGTTGCCATCGCCATGGGATCGCGAAGCGACCGGCCGCACGGTCACCGGCCGCCCGTCGGTTGCGGCGAACGACCGCTCATTCTGCTTCCACCACCACCTCGCGTTCGTCGCCGCGGCCATGGTCGTCGACGGCACGCAGCAGCACGCGGCCGGCGCCGGTAGGCGACCAGGCGAGGGAGCGGCCGCGGGGTGATTCCCCGATGAAGGCCCCGTCGGCGAAACAGTAGAAGGTGCGGGCATAGGCATAGGTCGTCGAGGCCAGCGCCATG
>DHLY01000176.1:1115-10327 GCA_002405525.1 Proteobacteria bacterium UBA4656 | reverse complement strand
GAAAAACAGGGGAAACGTCAGGCGGAAGGGGCTATTCTCAACAGGCTGTGAGGTAAGCTGTGGGCACGGGGAACACGATTTCTTTCATCCAGGGAGTTTTTCATGCGATTGATCGGCGCCTTTCTCCTGAGCTTGCTCCTGGCCGGTTGCGCGACCGCCCCGTCGGTGTCGCTGGAAAGCCCCGACGCCAAGGTCCCCGCGAATGCAGGACTGGTGGCGGTGCAGGTCGTCAGCAACAGTGAGCGCCTCTCCGACATGCTGTGGAACTGGACCGCGATCTTCCTGGTCGAGCAGCGCCCCGGCGCCGAGCCCTTGTACCTGGAAGCGCTCGACAGCCCGGACCTCGGTACCGACGTCTTCGTCGGCGCACTCCCGCCCGGGCGGTACCGACTGGTCGTGCTTCAGTCCTTCCTCAATACCGGGGACTTCACCTATCGCCTTCGCGCGGAAATCCCGGGTTTCTTGGGCACGTTCAATGTCGAGACCGGCCGGCTGACCAATCTGGGCACATTGGTCGCACAGCCACTGGAGTCGGTCCAGACCGAAACCGGCGTGAGCCGGCGGTACGTGGTGACGCGCTCCGACAAGCGCGCGGAGTTCGCGTCCTTCATCCGCGATCGACTGCCGCAGCGGATGGGCATGCTGACATCCGACCAGGAACTGGGCTGGAACCCCGATGCGTTCGACGCCGTGCGCGACGCCATCATGGACAAGATTCGCGAGCACGGCCTTCCGCGTGATGCGATCACCGTGGGTGCCACGGGCGAACTGCTCAGCTTCGGCCGCCTCGGCCAGGTCTACCGGCGCAGCACCAGCGGCGAGTGGTCCCGGCACTCCCTGCCGGGCGATCACGAGATCTACAGCGGCACGCGGCGCAGCGATGGCAGCGTCGCGCTGGGCGGGCAGGGCGGCGTGGTCTATATCTCGCAACCGCCGTTCACCGCCTTCGACGCGCGCCGACTGCCGGACGCCGCCGGGTCGGTGTTCGAGCTGCTGGAAGCCGAACCGGGCACCCTGGTCGGCTTCGTGCTGCGTCGCGACCAATTGCGCATCTACGCGTCAGGCGACGACGGCCTGACCTGGAATCAGGAACACAGTCTTCCCCGCGAGAAGCCCGGCTTCTTCTTCAGCGTGAGCTTCCCCTACGTCCTGCGTGAAGCGGACGGAACGCTGGTCGTGCTCATGGACGGCAAGCAGCTGCGTCGCGCTCCAGGGCAGTCGCGATGGGTCGAGGGCGAGGGCGTGGAGTTCACGCGCCTGGTCCGCCAGGCGAACGGCATCGTCGTCGGCGTGCCCTACGACGCCTGGTCCGGCGAGGAGTCACCGCAGCTCTCGACGGATGGCGGGCGGACCTGGAAACGCACGGCGATCCCGACACGCACGCTCTCGCCGGCGCGCGGCACGCCGTACGTGTTCGAGGACCTGCGCTTCCTCGCCCCCGGCGCCGCGGCCTCGTTCAGCCTGTTCGGCGGCTGGAAGCAGCACGAGACGGTCGCGCTGCAGATCAGCAGCGACAACGGCAGGACGTTCACGGATCACGGCAAATTGCCGATGGGCTGCGATCGCCTGCGCGGCAACATCTCCAGCGACACGCTGATCTTCGCCCTCTGCGCCGACGGCCGCATGTTGTCCAGCACGGATGGCGGCAGACGCTTCGACGTGGAGTTCGATCCCACCATCACCAGCAGCGACATCGACGCGGTGCTGCAGAACTTCCTGCCCGATCGAACGTCCCCGACGACGCCCAGCCCGCCCTGACCACGCCGGCAAAGGGGTAATCCGGGACAGCCATCAAGGGGGTAATCCGGGACAGCCATGGTCTGCAGCCGCTCAGTCGGGCGGCGATCCGGGACGGGCCGCCATTCCAACGATCGAATCACGACAGTCCCGGATGGTCGGGATGGTGCAAGCTGAGGACAGCGCGGGGTTGGCGCTTGCCTCTTGCCGACCGTGCTGTGCGCTGCGGCAGTTGCCGTTGCTATCCTTGGCCCTGTCGTCCTCGCAGCCTGGAATCGCAGAACAGTGAACGATGTGCCGCTCGGGTCGGGCATGGATGCGCTGCTGGCGCGATGGGCAGACTGCGACGCCGACCAGCAGGCGCGGGTCATCGAGCAGGTCTATGCGGGGCTGCGCAAGCTCGCCGCGCAGAAGCTGCGCAACGAGCGTGACGATCACACGCTGCGCCCTACCGATCTCGCCAACGAAGCCTACCTGCGCCTGCGCGAATGCGCAGGGCCCTTCAACGATCGCGCACACATGTTGGCCATCGCCGCCCTGCTGATGCGCCGTATCCTGCTCGACCATGCGCGCGCTCGGCTGGCGGGTAAGCGCAATGGCGTTCAAGTGACGCTCGACACGCAGTCCGGCGATGGCGAGCCCGACGCCAGCGACCTGATCGCCCTGGACGCGGCACTCGGGTCGCTGCGCGCGCAGAGCGGCCGTCAGGCGCAAGTGCTGGAGCTGACGGTGTTCGGCGGCCTTACCCAGCCGGAGATCGCGGACCTGCTCGGCGTGTCGCTGGGTACGATCGAGCGCGATCTGCGGCTGGGCCGGGCCTGGTTGAAGCGTGCACTGGCATGCTGAGCAGCGAGCGCTGGGCGCAGGTCGAGGCATTGTTCCATGCCGCACTCGCGCTCGAAGACGCTGCTGCGCGGGCGGCCCTGCTGGATGCTTGCGCGGATCCCGAGGTGCGTGCCGAAGCGCTGAGCCTGCTGCAAGCCGATGCGGCCGACTCGCGTGCTCTGGACGCGCCGGTGCATGTCGCGCGCGACCTTGATCATCGACCGGTCGATGCGGTTGCGGACCCGACCGGCCGCCGGATCGGCCCGTGGCAACTGGGCGAGGAGATCGGCCGCGGGGGCATGGGCGTGGTGTACGTCGCCGATCGCGTGGATGGCGCATTCGCACAACGCGTGGCGGTTAAACTGCTGCGCGGCTTTCCCGATCCCGACCGGCTGCAGCGCTTCGCCCGCGAGCGTCGCCTGCTGGCGCGTCTGGAGCATCCGCACATCGCTCGCCTGCTGGATGGTGGAAGCACTGCCGAAGGCCAGCCGTGGCTGGCCATGGCCCTGGTCGACGGCGTCGACCTGACGCGTTGGTGTGCGCAGAAGCAGCCCGGCGCGCCGCAGCGCGTGGCGCTGTGGTTGCAGATCGCCGACGCGGTAGCCCATGCGCACGGCCAACTGGTGCTGCACCGCGACCTCAAGCCCGGCAACATCCTCGTCGACAAGGACGGCCACGCGCGTCTGGTCGACTTCGGCATCGCCGCATGGATGGGCGAGGGCGACGACGCCCAGACGCAGGGCCTGCGCTACCTCACGCCCGGTTATGCCAGCCCCGAGCAACTGCGCGGCGAGGCCATCGGCGTGAGCACCGACGTCTACAGCCTGGGCGTGATCCTCGGCGAGCTGGTGAACGCTCCACCGGCGCACTGGCGCCATGACCTGCAGGCGATCGTCGCGCGTGCCACGCGCGAGGAGCCCGCCATGCGCTACCTCAGCGTGGCCGACTTCGCCGCCGACGTGCAGCGCATGCGCGACGGCGCGCCGGTGTTGGCCCGCGCGGGCGGGCGCCGCTATCGCCTGAACAAGTTCGTCCGCCGACACCCGCTGGCATTGAGCGCCGGCCTGCTGGCGTGCGTCGCCCTGGGTCTGTTCACCTGGGGCCTCATGCGCGAGCGCGATCGCGCGCTGGCCGCCGAAGCGCGCGCTGAACGCGAGGCCGGTACGGCGGAGCGCACCGCCGACCTGCTGGTGGGATTGTTCCGCAGCGCCGACCCATTCGCGCCGCCGCGCGCCGCAGTCACCGTGCGCGAAGTGCTGGACGCCGGCCTCGCATCACTGGCCAGCCAGCCCCACCAGGACCCGGCGATCACCGCGCGACTGTTCGACACGGCGGCGGCGATCTATCGCAACCTCGGCCTGCCGCAGCAGGCGGTCGACGCATGGACCCGGGCGGAGCGGCTGCATGCCGACAGCGGCGAGCAAGCCGCCGCCGCCAGCAGCGCGGTCGAGCTGGCCCTGCTGCATGCCGAGGCACGCGAAGTGGATCGCGCGCTGGCGGCGGTGCAGCGCGCAGTGGCGCACGCACCGGCCGACGCCACGGCTCAGCTGGCATTGCAACTCAAGCTGGCCGATGGTGCCGCGCTGGAGGCCGCCGGACGCAGCGCGGAGTCCGAAGCGCGCCTGCAGGAAGCACTCACCATCGCCCGCTCGCTGCCTGCACAGGACCCGGACTGGGAGACGCGCGTGCTGCAGCGCCTCGGCGAGATCCGTTGGCTGCAGGCCCGCTACGCAGAGTCCGAGCGCGACTTCCGCGCGGCACGCGAGCGCGTGATCGCGCAGTTGGGCGAACGCTCGCCGGCACTGCGCATGATCGATGCCGGCATCGCGCGCGCGCTGCGCGATCAGGGTCGTGCCGATGATGCGGTCGACGCGTATCGCACGCTGCTGGATGGTCTGCCGGTGGACGCCCGGCGCAGCGCGGCCGCGGTTACCTTGTGGGCCGACTTCGGCGCCACGCTGCACGACCTCGGTCGTTACGACGAGTCGCTGGCCGCCTACACCGCGCAGCGTGACGCGGCCGAGGCCGTGTACGGCCGCGAGAGCCCGCAGTACGCCATGGCCATCAACAACATCGGCACCCTGGCGGTCGACCGGGGCAATCCGCCCGCGGCCCTTCCGCTGCTGCGCGAATCCTTGCGCCTGCGGCTGCGCGAGCAACCCGTCGAAAGCCTGCCGGTGGCGCGCATGCAGGGCAATCTGGGCGATCTGCTGACCCGACTGGGCGCGCTCGACGAGGCGCTGGCAATGCTCGACGTGGCCCTGCAGACACGCCTGAAGCTGCTCGGCCCCGTGCATTTCGAAACCGTGGTCTCGCGGGTTTTCCTCGGCACGAACGCGCTGGCGCGCGGCGATTTCGCGGGCGCGCACGCCCAGCTCCAGGCGATCGCCGACAGTGGCTTCGTCGCCGAGCGTTTCGATCGGATGATGCTGCTGCGCCTGCAGGGGCGGCTCGCGCTGGCGGAGGGCCGGCCCGAGGTGGCCGTGCAGACCTTCGGCGAGGCGAGGCGCTTTCTGGCCGGTGAGCTGGGCGACACCCATCCCGACGTGGCGAAGCTCGACTTCCTGCTCGCGCGTGCTTTCGACGCCGCCGGCGATGCCGCATCCGCGCGTGCGCGGGTGACACAGGCCCAGGCCGTGCTGCACCGAGCCTGGGCGCCGGGTGTGCCGATGCGCGACGAGTTGGATGCGTTCGCGGCGCGGCTGCGCCCACGCTGACCGCTGCACGCCGGTCCGGTCGAGGGCCGGGATGGGGTTCCGGCAATCCGCGTTCAGGAACCTCTGAACAAGTCTCCACCCCCGCGCCGGAGGTTGTGCGGCTCGCCAGCAAGGCGCGCGTCGCAGGGCGTGGTGGTTCCACGGCCAAGACGCGCAACGCGGCTGGCGGGCCGCACAATCCCGGCCCGGAGGGTTGCTTCCGTGCGCGCCCGCGCCCGCGTTGGACGCCTTGCGCGTGGAACCACCACGCCCTGCGGCGTCCGCCTTGTCGCGAGCGCGCACGGAAGCAACGCGGGGGTGGGGACTTGTTCAGAGGTTCCTTAAGGGATTGCCCGCCTTGCCGCGCCTATCAAGACCGGAAGCCGTTACGCGACCCTTCCAGGTCGCAGGGACGGCGGTCGGCACGGCATCCACGGGTGCTTTGCGACTCCATTCCACCCGTCCGGCGCCGAGGAGCACATCACATGACACATCAATGGATTGGCGAGCATTTCGCGAACGATCGGCGCGTCATGCATCCGGTCCGCGCAGGTTTCGTGCTCGTGGCCCTGATGTACGGCGCCATCGCAGGCGCAGCCCAGGTCGTGGTCGACGGCCCGCAGGGCTCGGAGAGCTTCGGAGGATCGCCCAGCGCCGACGATTCAGTCATCGCGCTGCCCAACGGCAACTTCGTGGTGATCGACGTCCTGTTCGACGCCCCGGGGCCGATCGTCGATGTCGGTGCGGTCTACCTGTACCGGCCGGACGGCGTGTTGATCAGCTCCTTGACAGGCAGTTCGACGAACGACCAAGTCGGTCAAGAGGGCATCGTTGTGTTGCCCTCCGGGAACTTCGTGGTGAAGAGCCCAGTCTGGGACAATGGCGCCATCCGCAGCGCGGGAGCAGCAACCTTCGTCTCGGGCACGACCGGCATCAATGGCGTGGTGTCGCCCGCCAATTCGTTGGTTGGCAACAGCGCAGGCGCCGGGGTGGGGCGCGAAGTCCGCGTCTTGAGCACCGGAAACTATGTCGTGGGAGGGGTTGGGGGGGCCACTTTCGGCTCCGGGCTGACGGGCGTCACGGGCGTCCGCTCGGCCGCCAACTCGCTGGTGTCGAGCAATGGCGCGGACTTTTTCGATGTCGTCCCGTTGCGCAACGGCAACTATGTGGCGTCCTGCTTTGGCTGCGACAACGGCACGGCGACCGATGCGGGCGCGGCGACCTTCGGCTCAGGAACCACCGGGGTCGTTGGCCTGATTTCGCCGGCCAACTCGCTGGTCGGCACGACGGCGAACAGCCGGGTCGGTCGGTTCGTCTTCGCCTTGAGCAACGGCAACTACGTCGTCAGCAGCCCGAATTGGGGGACCGCCGCTGCGGCCGATCTTGGCGCAGTCACTTTCGGCTCAGGCACGTTGGGAGTCCGTGGCGCCGTTTCGGCCACCAATTCGCTGGTCGGAACCAGCGCCGGTGATGCCGTGGGCGGCGGCTCGTTGCAAGCGTTCGGACGCGATGGTGTCGTCGCCTTGACCAATGGCAACTACGTGGTGGTGAGCCCCGCCTGGAACAATGGGGCGACGGTCGATGCGGGTGCGGCGACGTTCGGCTCGGGCATCGGCGGAATCAGTGGCGCGGTCTCGCCGGTCAACTCGCTGGTCGGGAGTGCGGCGCAGGATCGCGTCAGCGGCGGTGGCGTCACGGCACTGAGCAACGGGAACTATGTGGTGCGCAGCCCCAATTGGCGCAATGGATCGGTTGGCGATGTAGGCGCGGTGACCTTCGGCCCGGGCACCAACGGCATCACCGGGCTGGTTGCGCCCGCCAACTCGCTGGTCGGCAGCGCGACGGGTGACGCGGTCGGCTCCGGCGGTGTTTTCGCACTGTCGAACGGCAGCTACGTCGTGAGCAGCCCCGCCTGGGACTCCGGCCCTGCGATCGATGCGGGCGCGGCGACTTTCGGTTCGGGCAGCACCGGCATCAGTGGCGCGGTCTCGCCGCTGAACTCTCTGGTCGGCAACGCGCCCGGTGATGCGGTGGGCGTTGGCGGCATCACGGCCCTGAGCAACGGCCACTACGTCGTGCTCAGTCGCGACTGGGACAACGGCTCGACGACCAATGTGGGCGCGGCGACGTTCGGTTCCGGCACCGCTGGCGTCATTGGTCTGGTGTCTCAGGCGAACTCGCTGGTCGGCAGTGCCGCGGGCGATGCCGTGAGCTCCGGCGGCGTCGTCCCGTTGATCAACGGCAACTACGTGGTCAGCAGCCCTGACTGGGACTCCGGCGCGGCGACCAATGCCGGCGCGGCGACGTTTGCGTCGGGAGCCACCGGCATCAACGGCCCGGTCTCGCAGACCAACTCGCTGGTCGGCAGCGCGGCGCAGGACGGAGTCGGCAGCAGCGGCATCGCGGCACTGACGACGGGCAACTACGTGGTGGGCAGTCCGGGGTGGGACCACGGTGCCACGGCGAACGTCGGCGCGGCAACGTTCGGCTCGGGCACCAACGGCATCAGCGGCGTGATTTCGACGGCCAACTCCTTGGTCGGCACCCGTGCCGATGACCGCGTCAGCGGCAATGGGATTTTCGCCCTCGCGAACGGCAACTACGTGGTGAAGAGCCTCCGGTGGGACAACGGCGCGGTGATCGATGGTGGCGCCGTCACCCTGGGCCTCGCCGCCGGCAACGTGGTCGGCCCGATCACCGACGAGCACAGCGTGCTGGGTCAAGATCGGACGTTCGTCGAACCGGGCTTCGCCTACGACGCACTGCGCAACCAACTGATCGTCGGTCAGCCTAACAGCAGCCGCGTCGTGCTGCATCGAACCGGCCTGGCCACTGCGATCAGCATCGTCGGCGAAACGCCCGATCCATCGTTCGTGGGGCAGTTGGTGACTTTCACCGCCTTGTTGACGGCCACGCCGACCGCGCCCAGCGACGGACTGGTCACGTTTCGGGCCAGCACCGGCGAGGCGTGCACCGATCCCACACCGACCGCGATCTCCGCCAGCACAGCGCAGTATTCCTGCGCCTTCGCGTTCGCCGCGCAGGGCCAATCGACCGTCGTCGCCGAATACATCGGTTCCATCATCCACGCCTACAGCGGCTCCGGCCCCGAGTTCCACACCACTACACCGGCAATCAATCTCTTCACGGACGGCTTCGAGGCGCCATGAACGGGCCGAGTCTTCCCGGGCAATCCAGCGATCGAGCGGAAGAGAGGCGAAAACCTCGCGGCAGCTCCAAGCGCGGCCTGGGGATCGGGCAGTCCGAATCGTTTCGAGTGTCGGAGCGGTTTTCGTGCGCATTCGCGAGGTCGCGGGAAATCGGCCCGCACAGGACGGTGCCATGCGGTTTCGTCGCGGTGGTCGGAATCGACGGTTGACCCCGCGGCCGATTCCTCGCGACCTCATGAGACGTTCGGGTTAAGGAGCCTCTGAACAAGTCCCGCCGCCCGCGTTGTTTCTGTGCGCCGTCGCAACACGGCGGACGCCGCAGGGCATGGTGGTTCCATGTCCAAGGCGTCCAACGCTGGTGCGGCGGCGCACAGAAACAACCCTTCGGGCCGGGCGTGGCCCGCTCCCGGCGGGCCACTGCATTCCCCACATCCCTGTGGGTCAGATGGTGCGGCCGTCCAGCCGCGTTGCGCGTCTTGGACATGGAACCACCATGCCCTGCGACGCGCGCCTTGCTGGCCAGCCGCGCAACCTCCGGCGCGGGTGCGGGGACTCGTTCAGAGGCTCCTTAAGAGTTCGACCACATTTCCGCGCGTTTCTGGATGCGCCACCCATCACGACGCATCCGGAGGAAATCAATCATGTTCCGTGACCTGCTGCTTGGCGGCCTTCTCGTCGCCGCTGCGTTACCCACCCAGGCTGACCCCGTCATCGAGGGATATGCCATCCACGCCGGAGGAACCTCACGCGCGAGAGCGGCAACGGGGTCAGCGGCAACGGGGTC